>JAKJBX010000024.1 GCA_022706765.1 Bacillota bacterium | reverse complement strand
TTTCCCAAGCCGTGACACGATCTCGGACCCGATGGCAATTGGATTGACACACAGCTCGGGCATGGCGCCGTGCCCGCCCTTGCCGCTTATGACGATATGGAAATGGTCGGGCGACGCAGTGACGCCCCCGCTTTTGATGCCGATCGTTCCGAGCGGCAGATCCCAGACATGATACGCCGCCGCGCCGTCTACCTTCGGGTTTTCCATCACCCCCGCCTCGATCATCGGCAGCGCCCCGCCCAGCGACTCTTCGGCAGGCTGGAACACCAGTTTGACATTGCCGTCAAAGGTGTCTCTCAGCGCACACATCACCTTGGCAACGCCAAGCGATATGGAGGTGTGGACGTCATGCCCGCAGGCGTGCATCACTCCGTCGGTTTGCGACCTGTACGCCGCCGTGCCCTCCTCCTGCACCGGCAGTGCGTCGATGTCCGCACGGATCAGCAGGGTTTTGCCCTCCGCCCTGCCCCTGACAAGCCCTACCACGCCGGTCTTTGCGACGCCCTCCGTCACCTCCGCGCCGGCGCTTTTCAGGCAGTCCGCAATCAACCGTGCGGTCGCATATTCCTCAAAGCCCAGCTCCGGCGACTGGTGCAGGCTGCGCCTGATTTCTATCAGTTCATCCGTCATTTGCTCAATAATTGCCTTCAAACCATCAACTCCCTATAATATTATTATAATCAATAATCTTCACCTGTCAATTTTTTCGACAAACTTATTGATTAAAGTAAAAATACAGTGTATAATAGGGGTATCAAAAGCAGGGGCGACTTTGGTTTCGGGATGTGATGGCTTGGCTGGAACGCTTTATATTGTGGCGACGCCGATCGGGAATATGGACGACATGACACTGAGGGCAATCGATACACTCAAATCCGTCGATTTGGTCGCCGCCGAGGACACACGCCGCACACGGCTGTTGCTCAATCACTTTCAAATCAAGGTGCCGCTGACCAGCTATTACGAGCATAAAAAGCGTGAAAAGGGCGAATATGTGCTTAAAATGCTCTTGGACGGCAAGAACGTCGCTTTGGTTTCGGACGCAGGGATGCCCGCAATTTCCGACCCCGGCGGCGATTTGGTCCGGCTGTGCATCGACAACCGCATCGCATTCACCGTCATACCGGGCGCGACGGCTTTTACGACCGCACTGGTGATGTCGGGGCTTCCCACCGACGGCTTTTCGTTTGAAGGCTTTCTGACCGTCAAAAAATCCGGCAGGCTGGCACATTTGGAAGCCGTCAAGCCGGACAAGCGTACATTGATATTCTATGAGGCGCCGCACAAGCTGCTGCGGACGCTTGCGGATATGCAAGAGGTGTTGGGCGACCGCAGGGCGGCAGCGTGCCGGGAGCTGACCAAAAAGTTTGAAGAAGTTATCCGCGGAGCTTTGTCGGAGCTGATCGCGCACTTTTCCCGAACAGAGCCCCGCGGAGAGTTTGTGCTTGTCGTGGAGGGCAACACTGAAGCGCCCGCCGGTCAAAAGCCTGTGTCTGACATTTTGGCGCAGATCGACCGGCATACTTCGGACGGAATGGACAAAAAGGCGGCGATCACGCTCGTCGCAAAGCAAAACAACCTGCCAAAGCGGGAGGTTTACAGCGCCTATCTGAAAGGTTCCCAGCCGGAGCTGTGACCTTTTGGCAGCCTTAGGGAAGAACAACAACGGCAAAATACGCCGAAATAATACGGCAGAGGCTGTGCGTGTCCGGGTCCTCAATGCCTATCAATCTGACCGTCGGGGGGATTATGGTTTGAATAATTTTTTGACGCTCAACGCACTCGGATTTTTTTCTTTGATCATCTTGTTGATCGTGTATTTTCAGGCAAGCAATTATTTGGATGATAAAAACCCAAGGCTCAAACGGCTGTGGCTGTCCGCCATTTCATACACCTTTGCCGTACAGCTGCTGGATTTGATCAGCCGGCTTTCCATCAGTATACAAGCCCCGTCGCTCCGGCTGGCCAGCTATGTGTTCAGCGCCGTACTGTTCGTGTCCGTAACGGCGATGAGCTGCCGCATTGCGCTGTTCATCAATTACAGCATCGAATCCTCCGAAAGGGTGTACGCCGGTCTTTCCAGGTTTTTCAGGACGCTCGTGGCAATCAGTGCACTAGTCACCCTGGCGAGCATTCCTTTCGGCGGCTTCTTTACCATTGACGCCGGGAACAATTACCGTAACGGCAGCTTTTATCCGGTTTCAATTTTTATTTCATACATGCCGCTGTTTACCGTGCTGCTGCGCTCGGCGGTAAAAAGCAGGAACAAATCCACAAAAACGCTGATGATTACGGGCGTTTTGTTTCCCACCTACTTCGTTTTCCTGCAAGTAACGGACATTTCACCGATTCCCGTTATCTTCCCGTCGATTACCACCTTCATATTGATTATGAATTCGCTGCTTACCATCAATGCCATGTACATCGACTACCTGACCGGGCTTAAAAACGCCCGAGGCATCGACAAATATTTCGCCAAGCTGAGCGGCAATTCAGGGCGCCACCTGATGGTGCTGTTCATCGACTTTGACGGCTTTAAAAACATCAACGATATGTACGGTCACAAGGAGGGCGACAATGCGCTTTGTGCGTTTGCAAAGATTTTGAACAGGGTGTTTAGGCAAAGCGATCTGATCGCACGCATTGGCGGCGACGAATTTTTGATCGCCTCCCCCGTCGCAAAGGCGGCGGACGCCGATGAGATGGTCGGCAGGGTCCGCAGGGAGGTCGAAAAATTCAACAACGCCTCCGCAAAAGCGTATAAGATTTCGGTCAGCTACGGATACAGCCTCCACCCGCCGGGCGCCAAGCCGGACAAGGACCTCCTGATGGACGAGGCGGACAGAAAAATGTATGAGGAAAAGTCGAAAAACTGTGTCAAACCATCTGCTGCCGGAAAATAGCGGGTTATTTCATCAATATACACCAAAAAAGTGCCGCACAAGGCACTTTTTTTATGTGTCCTTAGCAACATTCACACCCATGCGGCATATAGTATAAGTGATTAAAATGATAAGGGTGTGATTGATTTGATTATTCATGTGGTGCGTCCCGGCGAAAGCATCTACAGGATTTCGCAGCTGTACGGTGTTCCGTACCGTAAAATTATTGAGGACAATGGGCTGAACAACCCCGAAACGGTCGTCCCGGGGCAGGCGATCGTCTTGATGACAGACACCATACCCCATGTGGTGACGAGGGGTCAGACCCTTTACAGCCTTGCGCAGGGCTATCGTGTGCCGCTCAATGCCGTCATCAGCGCCAACCCGCAAATCACCGACCCGTCACAAATCAGCGTGGGGCAGGTCGTTCAGATCCCCGTCATCACGCCCAAGCTCGGCACCATTGAGGTCAATGGCTATGCCTTTCCGAACATCAACGCCGATGTACTGCAAAAAACGCTGCCCTATCTGACCTACATCAGCATTTTCAGCTATCAAGTAAGACCTGACGGCAGCCTCAGCACCATCAACGACACGCCCGTCATCACCGCCGCACGGCAGGCAGGCGTCGCCCCCATGATGGTCATCACCAACATCGAGGAGGGCGCCAGTTTTTCCAGCGCACTGGCGCACACGATCCTGACTGACACCGCCGTCCAAAACACACTGCTTGATAACATCGTCAAAACGCTCGAAGCAAAGAACTACTACGGTCTTGACATCGACTTTGAATATGTCTATCCCGAGGATAGGGAAAACTACAACAACTTTTTGCGTAAGGTGTCGCAGCGTCTGCGCCCGCTCGGCTATTCACTGGCGACCGCCATTGCGCCCAAAACCAGCGCGACCCAGCCGGGGCTTTTGTATGAAGCCCATGACTACGCCGTCCACGGCGCACTGGTCGACCATGTGATCATCATGACATACGAATGGGGTTATACCTACGGACCGCCGCAAGCTGTGGCGCCGCTCAACCAGGTCAGGCGGGTGCTGAACTATGCGACAACGGTCATTCCCAGCCAAAAAATCCTGATGGGTATGCCCAATTACGGCTATGACTGGACGCTGCCGTTTGTACAGGGCTCTGCGGCAAGGACGCTGACCAACGTCGCCGCCGCAGAGCTTGCCGGCAGGCACGGCGCACCCATCCAGTTCGACCAACAGGCGCAGTCTCCGTTTTTCTATTACAACGACGCCTCGGGCAGACGGCATGTCGTGTGGTTTCAGGACGCAAGGAGCGTGCAGGCAAGCCTGCGGCTTGTGAACGAATACCACTTAGGCGGCGTCAGCTATTGGACGGTCAACGCCTTCTTCCCGCAAAACTGGCTGGTTTTGTCGTCAATGTATAATATTAAGAAGGTTTTGTAACCCCATAAATTTCAAACCCCCATCGGCGCTTTCGTTCCGATGGGGGTTTTACGATGAGACCTGTTCACTAACTCATGCAGGAGCGGACAGGTCCGTTATTACTGCCAGACTTTTTGGACCTTGCCGTACACGGCGCACCACTTGCCCTTAATATTATAGAAAACACCGGCGCTGACGTCTTCGAGCGCGCTTGAAAAATAGCCTTTTTCACTCACCTTGCCCGTTATCTCAAAGGTCAGCAGCACATCGCAGCGTTCGGGGATCTCCGCCGCCGCAACACTGCCGTCGGAAAGCTCGATCATCGACTGCGCCGCTGTTTTTTCGACCCTTATCAGCTTTCCCATATCACCGGTGCCGTTTTCAAATAATTGAAACGGCTGACCGATGCTTTTTTCCAGCGCATCGGCGCTGTTTTCACGAATACTTTTTGCCAAAAGGGTGTAATGGAATTTTGTGTCAGACGCCGACGTCCTGTCCGGGACACTGAAAAAGCGCACATAGATGCCGGCGGCGGCAATGAGTACCGCAATCACCACGACCAAGTCGACGATGCTCACCTTGCCGAACAGTTTACCGTTTTTGTCAATCATTTCGATACCTCCCGAACGTCTATGACAAACGGGTTGGCGACACCAAAGCCCTTGCCCAAAAGGGGCATCGACACCCCGATGCATACATCCTCCTTTACGCCCGTAAAGGCAAGGTCGGTCTCGGTCACCTCTGTTTCGACCGTGATGACCGCCTGATAGGCAAGCGGATGGTCCTGCCATGAGAAGGTGCCGTCATGGGTGTTCTTGGTCAGCACCCTATGCGGCGATATGGCGACATCTCTGATCACGCCCGTATCGCTTTTTGTCTTGCCGAATACAACGGACCCGCCGATTTGTTCCTTGATGCTTTCCGCCTCCTGCAATGTCAGCTCGGTCGCCAAAACGTCAAACGCGATCCATGTCTTTGCGCCTGCGCCTTGCGGTGCGCCGAAAAGCTTGAACGCCGCTGTACCTGCGAGGGCGATGACGATGACGGCGATGACGATGATATCAAGCGCATTGGGTTTCCTTTTCATTTCTTTTCCTCCCCTGTTACGGACCGGTAAAAATTCTCCATTTGCTCGGTCATAATTTTTGAAGTGAAGCGGCTTTCAAAGGTACGAAGCGCGCCGTCTGACAGCTTTTGGCGCAGCACGTCGTCTGACAGCAGCCTGATGACGGCGTCCGCCATGGCGGCGGCATCCTTTTGCGGCACGACATAACCGTTTAACCCGTCCGAAATCAACTCGGGGTTTCCGCCGAAATCGCTGACGACCGCGGGCTTGCCGAGGCTCATCCCTTCGAGCAGCGACAGGCTCGCTGCTTCGGTGCCGTAGCTGGCGTTCGCCTGGATGTCCATGATGTTTTCCAAATCGCCGACATTTGACAAAAATCCCGTGAACAGCACCGTGTCCGACATCCCCTTGCCCTCGGCATACGCACGCAGCGACGACTCACAGGCGCCGGTGCCCGCAATGACAAAGCGTGCCCTGATACCGGCGTTTTTCACAAGCTCCGCCGCATCAATAAAATAGGTATGCCCCTTGACCTCTTCTAACCTTGCAATAATCGCCACCACAAATTCGTCTTCGGCGATACCGAAATTCCGGCGCACGGAGGACCTTTCCTCCGCCGACAGAACCGTCTGCGGGTCGACGCCGTTGTAGATGACCTTGACGCTGCCGGGATCGATACCTGTATCGGTCAGGTTTTGCTTTGCCGCCCCGGCAACCGCAATGATGCCGTCGCTGAGGAATTTGCCAGCCAGACCGTTCAGCCCCTTGCCGACGCCCTTGGTGAGGTACGCCTTTTGCGGGAATACGCTGTGGCGTGTGTAGATGACCTTGATGGCTCCTGCAAGGCGTGCGGCGATGCGCGCCGACAGGACGGCGTGGGTGTGCACAATGTCAGGCTTTTCCGCACGGAATATGCGCCGCAGCGCCGACACGGCGGCAAAATCCATAGACTTGTCCGCCATCCCGTCACAGGTGATGGTCTTAAACCCCAAGCTGTCGATTTCGGGTATCAGCCTGCTGTCCGCCGGCACAATGACGGAAACGTCAAAGGCGTTCCTGTCGCAGTTGGCAAGGTAGGTCAGCAGATATTTGCCCGCACCTCCGATATTGGTGTCACTGATGACATGTATCAATTTTATCACTTTCAAACCTCCTTGATGCGATCCCCAGCGCAAGCGTTATCCAAAACACCAGGAACACCCGGTAATTATACCACACATAGTCAAAGGCGCCTTGCAGCAAAAAGCCCAGCATTGCCGCCAAAACACCGGCGGCGAGGATGCCGGAAAAGCCCCGCTTGTCCGATACAAAGCTCAGCAGCATACGGCGCATTGCCGCAGCCATCGTCAGCAAGAAAAGTCCCAGCCCGACGACGCCCGTTTCAGTCAAAAGCTGTAAATAGATGTTGTGGGCATGGGGCGCGTTGACGTCGCTATATGCGTAAAACGGATAGATTTTGTTGAAAGCGCTGCTGCCCAGCCCAATGCCGTAGATACCGAAGTCCGCCAGCATCCTCAGCGTGCCGAGCCAGATAAAGACACGGTAGGAGGTGGAGGAATCACTCGTGTTCCCAATGCTGGCAAAACGGTTGATGATGCTGTCGGGCAGCACGAAGGGCAGGAAAAACAGCGCCGCAGCGCCAAAGAGCAATAGCCGCCTGTCGACCAGCGCCGCAAATACCGCCGCCGCAAGCAGCAGCCCGAGCCAGCAGCCCCTCGACTGTGTGAACACCATGCAGACCGTCATTGTTCCGAGGACGCCGAGGTAGAAAAGCCGTGACAGCCAGGTTTTGCGCGTCCACAGCAGCGCCGCGCAGACCGGCATCACCAAAAGCAAATATTCCCCGAGCACGTTCGGGTTGCCGAGGGTGGAGTAGACACGGATTGATATGTCGGTGAACATTTCCTTATCAAGCCACGCATGCCCTAAATTGTCGCCGAAATAACGCTGATATATGCCATAGACCGCAACCACCAGCCCCGAGAGGACCATGACCGCACACAGCTTGTAAAGCCGGTCGGCGGATGAAGCGGTCTTGACGACCGGAAACAAAAACAGCATGAACGCCGCATAGATGAGCCAAATTTTAAGGCTGCTTGCCGCCGTAAGCGAAAAGACAGCGAAAAAGCCGAACACCAAAGTCAGCAGCAGCACCATAAAGCGCACCGTGCCAAGGCGCTTTGGCTGTGCCTTTCGTCGCACGGCGTCAATGACGAACAGCAAAAAGCTAAGCAGCGCAAGATACGCACATATCATGGTCGGCAAAAACGGCGCCGCAAACACCACCAGCATGACCACAATATGATAAAGGCGCAGACCCGCAAAGTCCGGCGTGCATTCGAGCACCCGCTCGATGACGCCGCACAGCAGCGACCGGCGGAAACGCTCCGCAAATGTTTGTCCCGCACCCAACAGCCCCGACAGGACCGCGCTTTGGGTCATGGCACTGTCCAAGCCCCCGCCGAACCGGCTCAGGGCAGCGGTGAGCCTTTGAATCAGACCAAAAAGCACCCTGTAAAGCCGGCTGTTTTCTATAAGGCTGTCATTAGTACGTTTAGTGAAAGCGGCATAAATCAGACTGCTCCGCCAAAGCCGTGCGGTATATTCCAATACGCTGCCCAAAACACTTGCCGAAAGACAGCGCTTGATGATGTCCGTCATCGCATTTCCTCCTTCAATACCCGATGCATACCCAGCAGCCAAAGAAGCGGCAGATACACGGCGCCGCCTGCCGCAACCGGTATCAGCGCACCGAGCCATTTGCCCATGTCAGCCGACAGCTGCTTGGCTATGTATGCGGCGGCGAGCATTACCCCGACACAAAAGACCGCTTTTAAAAGCAAAACGATCAGCTTTTTGTCGATAAACGGCACTTTCCTTTGCATTTTATAAATCAGCACAACCGACACGATAACCGTCGACAGGGACGCGCTCAGCGCCAGTCCGCCAACACCTGCCTGAACGACCTCCGCGGAAATAAACGAAAACACCACCACGCCGATTATCCCGAAAAATGTCGCAATCATCGGGGTTTTGCCATCCGTCATGGCGTAAAAGCACTTATTCAGAATCTCGTTGGCGCCGTACGCGAGCATACCGATGCTGTAAAAGAGCAGCGCTGCGCCGGTCAGCGCAACCGATGTTTCGTCAAACGCTCCCCTGGCGTACACTACCATGATTATTTCCCGGGAAATAATCATCATGCCCGCCATGATCGGCAGGATAATAACAAACATGGCGACGATGGATTTTGTCATAATATGCTTAAATCCGGCGATGTCGCCTCCGCCGCTTTTTTTGGACAGGTCGGGGAAAACGTAGTTGGTGATCGCATACACAAACACCCCCACGACGATGATGTAAAGGCGATTGGCATATTCGAGCGCCGAGACCGAGCCCGTCTGGAAAAAGGAGGCGAAGCGTGTATTGACCAGCACGCAGATAGGCTGGTGCCACGAGCTGACAAGGATCGGCAGGGCAAGCACAAATGCGTCCTTGATGCCCTGATCACGCAGGTTGATTTTGAAACGGTAGCGAAATTTCAGCCGCACCAGTGAGGGAATTTGAACAATGGCTTGAAGGCTCCAGCCGATCAGCATGGCGACCGCAAGCCCGTAGATGCCGAATCGTTTGCTGAAAAACAGCATATAGACGATGACAGCCGCATTTGAAACCAGGCTGATGATGGCGGGGATATTAAACTCGCCGTGGCTTTGCAAAAGTCCCACAAAGGAATAGGCAAGCGTCGTGAAAATGACCGTCGGCAGCAGCGTGACCAGCAGCTTTTCGGTCAGTTCTTTCTGCTCCGGCTCAAAGCCGCCGGCAATCAGGTTGGTCAGCTGTGCGGGGAATAACATACCGACGACGCAGAAAATCGCCGAAATCAGTACGACAATATTGATGAAGCTGTTGGAAAAGTCTTTCGCCTGCCGCTCCTCGCCCCGCTGCAAATAGCGGTTGAAGACGGGGATAAAGGTCGAGGTGATCGCCGCGCCGAGGGTGAAGTCAAAAAACAGCAGCGGTATCTTGCTTGCCGCCATAAAGGCGTCAAGCTGGTAGCCCGTGCCGAAGCTCTGTGCGAGGATGATGTCACGAAAAACACCCATGAGTTTTGCCATCATGGTTGCCGCCGCAATAAAGCCGACGGTTTTGACCGCCTTGTTCAACACGTCACCTTCTTAGAAAGTTTGCCCAAAAGCCGCTATTTGCCATCAACATAACTACGCACAAGCTCTTCGAGCAGCTCGTCCCGCTCAATTTTACGAATCAGCGCGCGCGCGCCGTTGTGGCTTGTGATGTAGGTCGGGTCGCCCGACAGGATGTAGCCGACCATTTGGTTGATGGGGTTGTAGCCTTTCTCTTTCAGCGCGGCATACACGCTGAGGAGAATGGTTTTCGCCTCATTTTCGGGGTTGTCAAGGCTTGGTATTTTCCTTGTTTCGTCCATAACCTCACGCTCCTTTTTTGGGGAAAAACTTGACGGGACAGGTTTATTATCGCAGCTCGGCGCCGAGCTTGTCTTTAAGCTCACCGAGAATTTGCGTCAAAACAGGGTTGACCTCGTCGTCCGTTAATGTTCTGTCCGCTGCACGCAGCACCAATGAATATGCCACGCTCTTGTAGCCCTCTCGCACCTGCTTGCCCGTGTAGACATCGAACAGGGCACAGCTCTCGATGATGTCGGTCTTTGCCTTGCGGAAGACGTCCTCGATTCGGCGCACGGCCACATCCTCGGGCACCAGCAGCGCAAGGTCCCTGGTGACGGCGGGGTATTTGGGCAGCGGACGGTACTTTTTCAACAGCTTTTTGGCGCTAAATAATACGTCGAAGTCAATAACGGCAAGGTAGCAGTCAGCGTCGATGCCGAAATTCTTTTGCACCTTGGGGTGCACGCGTCCCAGCGTCGCCAGCCTTTGGCGTCTGACACTGATCGCCGCCGCCTGTCCAGGGTGGAAAATTGAGTTTTCCGACTCCGCCTCGATATCGTAATAGGTGATGCCAAACGCTTCAAAAAGCTGCTCCGCAACGCCCTTTAACGTGTAGTAATCAACCCCGCCGTACATGGCGATGACCACCTCCTGCTTTTCGACAGCGAGTCC
>JAKJBX010000014.1 GCA_022706765.1 Bacillota bacterium | reverse complement strand
CCGTACATAACTTGTGATGCTGCCATCTTTTGCATACAGGACATAATCCCTGTCCTGGCTTGTAGACAACAAATTATACGGCTCGTCACTTGTGTTGGTGAAAGAATAAGTTTCACCGACAGGGATAACTTGCAATACTGCCGTCTTTCGCATACAGGACATAATCACATGGGCGATTATTGGATAAAAGATTTAATGCGGCGACGGAATTGTTTTTAAATGTAAAGGTTTCCCGTGCAGGGATCACTTTCACATTCAAAACAGGATTTGTTTCGAAGTTGACAGTAAAATCGTTATATGTACAGCTAATGCTATTTGTGCGTGCTGTTACAATCGCTTTTCCCCTGTTGGGCACGGTCAGGGATGTTATGGACGAATCACGGCCATACTCCTTAACACTGCCGTCCCTGTAATAAACAACATAATCCTTATTTCTGTTTTGCAAAGTTAAAACATTATCTGCTGTTACTGTGCTTGTAAAAGAATAGGTCTCCTCTGTACCTATTATGAGATTTTCTGCGTACACTGTAAGCCCGCCAAGATTCACAAACGAGAATAATATGGCTATCATCAGAATAACCGTGATTGACTTTCTAAACATTTCACTTTCCTCCTATGACCCGTTCAAAAAAGTAGACTTTTTCGGACGGGTGGATTTGCGGTGATCAAGCGTGGCGTTATGTTCATATTTTTCAAATTTCAGATGTTTTCTGATAAAATACTTGAATTTTTGATGGTGATATGGTAAAATACAGTAAATAAAAACCCGTCCGAAAAAGTCTACATTTTCGGGCGGGTTTCATAATGTCTTGTATTCGTTGTATTTTTGATAGAGCGTTGAACGGCAAATGCCGCACAGTTTCAGCATTTCTTTGGTAGCAATCAAGCCCTTTTCCCATTGCTTAACTAATACTTCGAATTTATCGGGCATTGCTTTTACCGGTCGCCCGAACCGGACTCCCCTCGCCTTTGCGGCAGCTATTCCTTCCGCTTGCCGTTTCCGTATGTTTTCCCGTTCGTTTTGCGCCACAAATGATAATATCTGCAATATCAGGTCGGCAATAAAGGTACCCATCAAATCCTTGCCGCTTCGGGTGTCGAGCAGGGGCATGTCGATGACGGCAATATCCGCACTCTTTTCCTTTGTCAGTATGCGCCATTGATTTTGGATTTCCTCATAGTTGCGCCCTAAACGGTCAATGCTCGTTATATAAAGCAAATCGCCCGGCATCAGCTCCTGTACAAGCGCCTGATATGCCGGACGATCAAAATCCTTGCCTGACTGCTTATCTATGAACATTTGCGGGGGCGGTATATGTAATTTATGCAGAGCCGCAAGCTGCCTGTCTGCGTTTTGATCTGTACCGGATACCCGAATATATCCATAAATTTTCATACCATTCACGCCTTTCATATAAAATGCAAAAAAAACGTTCGGGTGCGCAGCACTTTCTCGAACGCATCCGTCCGTCGCAAGGGGCGTGAGTGCAGGCGGATTCACTCCGCCGGAGTGCAGAAATTGCGTCATTTTTGCGCAGCTTCCTATATAGAAATAAAGCCTATGCGAAATGGTTGATGAGCCATTTCGCATAGGCTTTGTTTGTTCTCAGCTTATTCCTCGACCGGTCCCTCGGCTTCGGTCACTTCAAATGTGTTCACAACCGGCATTTGAATGTCGACCTCTGCGTTAGCCTTTGCCAAGCCGTTTCCGTAACCGCGCTCCACCTTGCCCGAACGCAGGCAGCGTGTGCACACATAAACCCTTTTATGCTCGCCGTTCACAATAGCCCTGACCCGCTTCACATTCGGCTTCCACATTTTGTTGCTGCGTCTGTGTGAGTGGCTGACCTTGATCCCGAATGAAACGCCCTTGTTGCAAACCTCGCACTTTGCCATGATACTACACCTCCGTATATTCGGACGCCTTCGCGCGTCCTGTAAGAAATTTTCTATTGAATTGAGCAGCGAATATTATTTTAACAGATATTTTTAGTTTTTGCAAGTGTTTTCTTTAATTATTTTCTTTTTTACGCCGAAAAATATCATGGCGTAGCGCACGAGGGCAAAAACGCTCAGCCCGACAGCCGCCACGGCAAGCAAAACGATAGATGAATCGGTCAGACTGTCGTGGAAAATCATCAGCACGAAAAACACGCCGTAAAACAACAGGGTCGCCGCCTTGCCGTACCAGTTGGCGCTGACCACCACGTCGCCCTTTTTATAAAGCGTGATGCCGCCCAGTATCATGAGCAGCTCCTTGACCACCAAAAAGCCGAAAACCAGCCACATGATTTTGTATCCTGAAATCGCGATGCACAGCGCGGCGGTGGTCTGTGTCAGCTTGTCGGCGATGGGGTCAAATGCCGCTCCCCAGCGGGTGACCAGGTTAAACCGCCGCGCGATATAGCCGTCCAGCACGTCGGTCAGCCCCGAAACCGCGAGGATGACGACGGCTGCGACGGTGTTGTGGGCAAAAAGATAGGAATACACAAAAACGGGTACCAGCGCAAACCGGATTACCGTTAAAGCATTTGGGATGTTCAAGCAATCATTCCTTTCTTTTTGCCCCAAGGTGTCAGATTGATAACATCTTGGCGAGCGTAATCAAATCCTCCTGCACGACATAGGGCACGTCCAAGCCTTCGACGATGTCGATGTCATAAACCCTGCCCTGCTTGACGCCGACGATGCGGTTGCCTGTGCCCTCTTTGAGCAATTCAACGGCATAGGCACCCATCTGGCTGGCGTACACCCTGTCGACTGCCGTCGGGCTGCCGCCCCTTTGGACATAGCCGAGTATGGTGGTTCTCGATTCGATGCCGGTTTCCGCCTCTATGCGCTTGTCCAGGTCGTCAACATTCTTAACGCCCTCGGCAAGGATGATGATAAAGTGCTTCTTGCCCCGCTTTTTGCCCATGCTGATGGGCTGCAAAATGTCACGGTCAAAATCGAACTCTACCTCGGGGATCAAAACCGCTTCCGAGCCTGTGGCGATGCCGACGTTCAGCGCAAGGTTGCCCGACGCCCTGCCCATCACCTTGATGATGTTGCAGCGCTCATGGCTGGTGGCGGTGTCGCGGATCTTGTCTACCGCGTCCTTTGCGGTGTTGATCGCCGTGTCAAAGCCGATGGTATATTCCGAGCAGGCGATGTCGTTGTCGATCGTGCCGGGGATACCGATTGCGGGCATACCCTCGCCGCACAGATCCTTCGCGCCCCTGAACGAGCCGTCGCCGCCGATGACCACGATGCCCTCAATGCCGAAGTATCGGGCGGTGGAAACTGCGCGTCTGACACCGTCAATGTGTTTGAATTCCTTGCTGCGGGCGGTCTGCAAAACCGTGCCGCCCCGATGCATGATGTCCGAAACGTCACGCGCCGACATCTCGAAAATGTCGCCGTGCAGCAGCCCCTCATAGCCCTTCCTGATGCCCATGACCCGCATGTCATAGTATTTTGCCGTCCTGACGACCGCACGGATGGCGGCGTTCATGCCCGGGGCGTCGCCGCCGCTTGTGAGGACCCCGATCGTATTTATCTTTGGCATAGTATGTTCAACCCTTCCGATGACCTAAAATTCCAAATCAATGATGATGTTATGCGCCTGCTCGACCTCGGCGGCAGGTACCAGAATTTCGTAGCAGTTGTCGTCGCCCTTGGCTTCCTTGCCGATCAGCTTCAACTTGACCAGTATGCCCTCTTCTTCGAGCGCCCTCTGTATCTTGGCGGCCATTTCCCTGTCCTGCGCCATATAAACCACTGTCCACATCTCTTTTCACTCTCCTGCCTTATACCAATTTTAATTAAAATGCCGCTGTCTTTTCGATCCTTTTCCACCCCGCGGCGTTGTCGTCCTTGACAGGCGCCAGCCTGTCTGCGTCCTTCGCCTTACGGGACGAAAAAAACCACAAAAATCTTATCACCATTTTAATCAAAGATTGGTATTAACAACGCCGTGTTTTGTGAGGATCTCCGCTTTCCCCCGCACCTTGATCGCCGAGGTGTTCTCCGTAAACTGCGCAATATACACCTCGCCGCAGTCCAGCTTTTCGCTGTGATGAAAGCGTGTGTCCTTGCCTCGGGTCAGCCCGATGATGTTCACGCCGTCCTCTAACGCCTTCACAACAATATATTCACCGGTCAGGTTTTCGTTACAGCGATTATCCAATGACCTCATCCCCTCACTCAGCGCATACTTTAACTCATTTTATACCATTTTTCCGAAAAAATCAACACCTATTTTGTTAGGGTGTGTTCGATAATGCAATGTGTTTGGCATTTTAGACGAATTTTGTGCCGGACAAGGCAAATTTCTGAATCCATAATTGGTTTATGGCAAAGAAATTTAACACAGTATGGTGCAAAATTCGGCAAAAGGACAGGCGCGGGGGATTATTGAACACACTCTAAAAACCGGCATGTGACGGCAAAACCCTTGACAGCGGGCGAATAACTGGTAAAATATAAAGTATATCATTGTATAAAGAAGGTTTAATAAATGGCAATCAAACGTATCGTGGTAAAGGTCGGCACTTCGACGCTGACCTATGAAACGGGGCTGATGAACCTGCGGCGCATCGAGCTGCTCGCACGCACGCTATCGGACATCAAGAACAGCGGCGTCGAGGTGGTCTTTGTGTCCAGCGGCGCGATCAGCGTCGGCACCGCCAAGCTGGGGCTGGCGAGCCGTCCGAAGCTGATCCGTGAAAAACAGGCGGTGGCGGCGGTCGGACAGGTGGAGCTGATGGATCTGTACAGCACATTGTTCGGCGAATACGGCGTTACGGTCGCCCAGCTTTTGCTGACCAAGGATGTGCTCGACGGCGGCGAGCGCCAGACCAATGCTTTGGCGACGCTGCAAACCCTTTTGGGGTTTGGGGTCATTCCGGTCATCAACGAAAACGACACCATCTCGACCTATGAGATCGAGTTCGGCGACAACGACACGCTGTCGGCATATGTCGCTACGCTGGTCGGCGCCGACCTATTGGTGCTGCTGTCCGACATTGACGGTCTGTATGACTGCGATCCCAAGCAGAACGCGTCGGCAAAGCTGATTTGCAGGGTGAAAGAAATCACCGGCGGCATCCGTGCGCTGGCGGGCGGGAGCGGCACCGTGCACGGCACGGGCGGCATGGGCACCAAGCTGGACGCCGCCGAGCTCGCGGCAAAATCGGGTATCAGCACTGTGATCGCCAACGGCGAGAATCCGGCGGTGCTGTATGACATCATCGAAGGCAAGCCGGTAGGGACTATTTTTATGGCATAGGAATTTCCTAAGCGGAAAGGATGTGGGCATATGAACAGCGAACTGATTACAAAGGGTGAGCTTGCGAAAAAGGCGGCGAGGACGCTTGCGGTGACAGACGCCGGCACGAAAAACAAGGCGCTGTCGGCAATCGCTGATGGGCTTGAAGAAAACGCGGCTTATATTATTGAAGAAAATAAAAAAGACCTTGAAAACGCTAAGCAAAAAGGCATTGCCGCGGCTATGCTCGACCGCCTGATGCTGGACGAAAAGCGCATCGCCGGCATGGCGGAGGGCATTCGCCAGGTAGCCGCGCTTCCCGACCCCATCGGCGAGGTGCTGGGTATGGTTAAACGCCCCAATGGGCTGGTCATCGGCAAGACGCGTGTGCCGCTCGGAGTCATCGGCATCATCTATGAGGCGCGCCCCAACGTCACGGCGGACGCCGCCGCCCTGTGCGTCAAGGCGGGCAATGCGGTCATCCTGCGCGGCGGCAGCGAAGCGATTCATTCCAATATTGCGATTGTCAAGGTGATGAATGCGGCAGGCGAGGGTGCGGGACTGCCGCACGGCGCCATCTCGCTGATCGAGAACACCAGCCGTGAAGCGGCGGTCGAACTGATGAAAATGAACGGCTATATCGACGTGCTGATTCCTCGGGGCGGCGCTGGGCTGATTAAAACCGTGGTGCAAAACGCCACCGTGCCGGTGATTGAGACAGGGACGGGAAACTGCCACGTCTATGTCGAAAAGACTGCCGACCTTGATATGGCGCAAAATATCATCATCAACGCCAAGACCAGCCGTCCGTCAGTGTGCAATGCGGCGGAGACCCTGCTGGTCGACAGAGCCGCGGCAAAGGACTTCCTGCCGAAGACACTTGCCGCGTTGCAGGCAAAGGGTGTCGAAATCAGAGGCTGTGCTGAAAGCGCCGCAATATTCCCCGGGATCCGGGCGGCGACGGAGGAGGACTGGGCAACGGAATACAACGATTATATCCTTGCCGTCAAGGTGGTCGGCGGTATCGGCGAGGCGATAGACCACATCACCGCCTACGGCACCAAGCACAGCGAGGCGATCGTGACGACCGACTATAATATGTCGCAAAAATTCCTCGCCGAGGTCGACGCGGCAGCGGTATATGTCAATGCGTCCACCCGCTTCACCGACGGCTTTGAGTTTGGCTTCGGCGCCGAAATCGGCATCAGTACCCAAAAAATCCACGCCCGGGGTCCGATGGGTCTGCCCGAGCTGACCACAATCAAATACATCATTTACGGGAACGGACAGGTGAGGTAAGCGCGAAGGAAAAAGTGGCAGTATGTAAGTTTTTAGTCAAAGATATTGATTTCAATTATAACGTATGGTAAAATAATATTATGATGTGATGTGAAACAGGAGGCAATGGCTGCGAAGTGCCTGCTGGTAAGGAAGGGATCGTGCTTCTTAAATCCTTTTTGAGGAGATGTGCCAATGTATCTGGTGATCAAGCGAATAGGTGATTTTGTTTTTTCTTTGATTGGGCTGCTCGTGCTCTCGCCGTTGCTGGCGATTGTGGCTGCCGCAATAAAAATAGAGTCTGACGGGCCGGCGGTATTCAAGCAGGAAAGGCTTGGGCTTAACGGAAGGGTCTTTAAGATTTACAAATTCCGTTCAATGTGCGTGGACGCCGAAAAGGGCGGCGTTTATGAATCCAGCAACGACGTCCGGGTGACTCGGGTCGGCAGGCTGATCCGCAGGACGAGTATCGACGAACTGCCGCAGCTTGTCAACATCCTCAAAGGGGATATGTCCATCATAGGTCCCCGACCGACGCTTACATATCATCCCTGGACGATTGCGGAATATTCGGATTTTCAGCGACGGCGCTTTGACGTCCGCCCGGGGGTAACGGGCTGGGCGCAGGTCAACGGCAGAAAAACGGTTATGTGGGAAAAACGCATTGAACTCGACGTCGAATATGTGAACCATCTGTCCTTTTGGTTTGACTTTAAAATATTTTTCATCACCATCATTAAGGTTTTGACGAACGCCAACAACGTCAACATCGGGGAGACTGTTGCCAAAGCATCGCCTGTTGATGTTCAGCACAAGGCAGAAATGGAAGAGGTGCTGTGACGGTGGCGATGAAGCTGATGTACATAACCAATCGGGCTGACATTGCCGGGATTGCAGAGGACAGCGGGGTAGACCGCATATTCGTCGACTTGGAGATTGTCGGTAAGAATGAACGGCAAAAAAATATGGATACGGTGATCTCAAAGCACCGCATAGAAGATGTTGCCGCTATCGCAAAATGCTTAAAAAGCGCTGAGCTTTTGACCCGCATCAATCCAATACATGCCGGCTCCGGCGAGGAAATCGCACAGATCATTTCCGGCGGTGCGGATATTCTTATGCTGCCTTATTTTAAAACTGCCGGGGAAGTAGATTGTTTTATCAATACGGTAAACGGCAAAGCCAGGACATGCTTGCTTTGCGAGACGCCGGAGGCCGTTGACCGCATTGATGAAATACTGTCTGTGGACGGGATAGACGAAATATATATCGGACTGAACGACCTGCATTTGGGGTATGGCATGAAGTTTATGTTTCAGCCTTTGGCGGACGGAACCGTGGACGCTTTATGCCAAAAGTTTCGTCAAAAGAATATTCCCTACGGCTTTGGCGGGATCGCACGGTTGGGTCAGGGCGCTCTTCCGGCGGAGCATGTGATCGCGGAGCACTATCGTTTAGGCTCAGGAATGGTCATTTTGTCGCGCAGCTTTGTCAACACCTGCTGTGATTATGATTATGACGAAACTAAGCGGATATTTTTAGAGGGCGTTAAGGAAATCAGAGATTTTGAGCAGAGCTTGACCGGCATGGATACGGCGTTTTTTCAAGAGAATCATCAGACCGTTATAAATAAAGTCGAAGAAATTGTGGCTGGAGCGTTGTAATGGAGAATAATGACTTGCAGAAGGGCAAAAGGATTTCGTCTGAAAAGCTGAAAGAAATCGGGGTTCGGCTTTTGACCGCAGCCAAGGTGAGCGGGCAGCAGGCGCAGATCGTCGCCGATTGTTTTGCGGAGGCGGACCTGTGCGGCGTTTCGACGCATGGCATGGCAGTACTGCCGGCGCATCTGAAAAAGATACACCGGGGCGGATACAACCTTGCGCCTGATATGGCTGTTGTTAAGCAGACGGCGGCGTTTGCGCAGGTGGATGCGGATAATGCCATTGGCGCCGTTTCCGCTGTTTTTTGTATGGAAAAAGCGATAGAGATGTCTAAGGAATCGGGCGTGTATACGGTGTTTTGCAAAAATGCCAATACATATGGTCCGGCTTTTTATTATCCGCTGTTAGCCGCCCGACAAGGGCTTATCGGCATGACCTTTTGCAACAGTCCGGCAGCAATGCCGGTCTGGAACGGCAAGGACAGGCTCCTTGGCACAAATCCGTTTGCGGTGGCGATTCCGTCCAAATCACATGCGCCCATCATTTTTGATATGGCGACCAGCAAGGTGGCAAAATCCAAAATTAACGAGGCACGTCTTAACAATCAAACCATCCCGGATGATTGGGCGCTGGACGAGCATGGCGACCCGACCACCGACCCTGTCGAGGCAATCAGAGGTCTGATGCTGCCGATGGGCGGATTTAAAGGGTATGGTCTGGCGCTGACCATTGATATTTTGTCGGGCGTGATTTCAGGCGCATCGTATTTGAGCAATGTCGGGAAGTTTTACAGTCAGGACAACTCCTGTATGGATGTGGGACAAACCTTCATCGCGATTGACCCGTCCGTTGTTTTTGACGGCGATTTTCCGGCGGTGATGGATGGCTATATCGAGCAGATAAGGCGCTCCCGCGCCGCAGGGGACGGCAGTCCCGTTCTACCCGGCGACAACAAAAAGCGCATAAGAGCGGACAACGTTGCAAATGGCATCGCATTGCCGGATGCCGCCGTGGAATCATTAAACGCATGTATGGTTGAATACGGTGTGAATATTTCGATTTAGGAGGGCGGCAATGAAAGAGCGGTTGTTTTATATCTCGTTTTTGCAATTTATAGGACCGATTTTTGTGATATTCGGTCATGCGATGAACGGCATCGCTATGAATGATGCGATGCTGGGGCTCAAAGCATGGGTGTATATTTTTCACATGCCGCTGTTCTTTTTTATGTCAGGCTATCTTTTCAGTTACAACGGCGGGTTTACCAAATATTCATACGGCGAACTGGTGAAGAAAAAGGCATTTGTGCTGCTGACGCCTTATCTTGTTTGGAATTTTGTCTTTTTAATCCCCAAAATATTGCTCAGCGACCGCCACCTGCTGTCCGGAGAATATTTCTTAAACCTTCTGCTGGTACCGAAAGCAAACATTTGGGGACACACATGGTTCTTGTTTGCGCTCTTTGAGATTTATGTGCTCTCTTATGCGCTGAACTACCTGTCTAAAAGAAAAATCGGCATGATCGTCACAACGGCAGCCTTGCTCCTGCTCAACTTCTTTAAAGTGGAATCCATGGTGCTTTGCGCAAACGATTTGATGCGCAATCTGATATTCTTTTGGATAGGCATGCTGCTTGCCGGGATGCAGCCCTCGGCGTTGGAGGGCGGCACAGGCAGAAGCCGAAAATTGTTTGCCCTGTTCACCGTGACAGCGGTTGCTTCGACCGCTTTGTGGAAGCTCGGCGGCGGTATGAAGATCAACGATTTCATCGTATGTTCGTCTGTGCTGCTGCTGTTATTCTATTTGCCCATGGCGTTTAACGTGACCAACAACTTCATTGAATATGCGGCAAAAAACTCCTTTGGGATATACATATTGCACTGGCCGTGTATCGTGATTATGCGCTTTATCGTATACCAAACCCTGCACCTCGGCGCCATGCCGGCATTTTTCATCCTGCTCGTCAGCGGGTGGGCGCTGCCGGTACTGATGATTGAAACCATCAGGCGCATCCGCTTTTTGAAGAATATCAAAGCATTAAAATACATCATGGGCATCTGAGCTTAGAACGGGGGAATCCTTTTTGAAATTAGTGATGCTGCGCCCCAGCTATACGCCGGAAAATTCAGCGGGGAATCATTTGGCTGTTGACCTGGTTGAAGACTTTCAGCAAAACGGTATTGCGGTCGAAATGATCGTTTCGGTGTCATCTAAATACAACGGGCTGCCGGAGGGCTACCGGGACAACTGCACGGTGCACCGCATCCAATCAAGGTTTGCCGGCACGGGTCTTTTGACGAGGATGCTGCGCTATTTGGACGAATCGTATCAAATGTATAAAAAGCTGGTTTCCATAAAGGATTGCGACCTGATCATGACCCATTCAACGCCGCCGACCTTGCCGCCTTTATGCGTGCTGGCGGCACGGCGGATGAAAAAGCCGCTGCTGTATTGGGAGCAGGATGTGGTTTCGGAATCCATCATCACCACCGGCATCACCAAGGCAAGGCTGCAAAAAAAGGTGTTTTATCATATTGCGGGAATTTTGGAGTATATTTCCCGAAAGGGCAGCACCCACACCATTACGATTTCGGAGAGGTTTAAGCAATACCATACCGGCTCCGGTTTTGCGGACGATACGGTCAGCGTCATCTATAACTGGATTGATACGGACCGGATATACCCCGTCAGCCGGAAGGAAAACACGCTGTTTGACGAGCTGGGTCTTGACAGAGGGAAGTTTTATGTGACCTATTGCGGCAATTTGGGCGTGCCTCAAAACGTCGAGATCATGATCGACGCCGCCGAAGCGCTTGCAGGTTATGAGGACATCCGTTTTGTGATCATCGGCGGAGGTTCCAGAGAAAAGGTTGTTCAGGACTATGTGCATAAGAAAAACCTTAAAAACCTGGACTTGTTTCCGCTCATGCCGCTGGATCGGGCTTGTGAGGTCTATAACCTGGGCAATATCGGGCTGGTTATCGGTAAAAAAGGCACCTCAAACAACGGTTTCCCCAGCAAAACATGGAGCATCATGGCGGCGGGGCAGACGATGGTCAGCTGCTTTGACATAGACAGCGAGCTGAGCGGATTTGTCCGCAGCGGCAATTGCGGCATCGCCATCCCGCCCGATTCGCCCGACGCGCTCAAAGACGCCATATTGCAGGTCTACCGCCTGCCGGACAAAGGCGCGCAATATGGCGAAAACGCCAGGCGGTTCGTCTTAGAGGGTTTTTCCCGAAAACACTCCACAATGCAATTCGTTGAGATTGTAAGGCGCATGGTCGGGGAATTTAATAAGAGGCGTGAGGAATGTCTATGAAGATCCTGCAAATCAATTCCGTTTGCGCGGCAGGCAGCACGGGAAGAATCACCGCCGACCTCAGCAATATTTTGACGCAGCAGGGGCATGACAGCACCATCGCTTTCGGCAGGGGCAATGCGCCGCAAAGCATCAAAAGCATCCGCATCGGCAATGACCTTGACAACTATGCCCATGTGCTGAAAACCCGCCTGCTGGACAGGCACGGTTTCGGCTCGGCAAGCGCCACGAAGCGGTTCGTCGAGGATATTAAGGCTTACGACCCCGACGTCATCCATCTGCATAATATTCATGGCTACTATATCCACATCGGCATCCTGTTCCGCTATCTTGCCGAGTCGGGCAAGCCGGTGGTTTGGACGCTGCACGACTGCTGGGCGTTTACGGGGCACTGCTCACATTTCGCATATGTCGGCTGTGACAAATGGCGAAGCCGGTGCGCTTCCTGTGTCCAGACCAGAAAATATCCCCAAAGCCTGTTCTTTGATAACTCGGAGCGCAACTTCGCCGACAAAAGGGCGCTGTTTACCGCCGCAAAGCATATCCATATCGTGACGCCCTCGGCGTGGCTTGCGGCGCTGGTCAAACAGTCGTTTCTTTCAAAATATCCCGTCAGCGTCATCAACAACGGCATTGACCTGAACGTTTTTAAACCTACCCAAAGCGATTTCAGGCAAAAGCACGGTTTGCAAAACAGCTTGGTTATTTTAGGCGTTTGCAGCAGATGGAGCGACAAAAAAGGCTTTAACACCTTTATCAATTTGTCAAAAACACTGGGCGAACCGTACCGTATCGTCATGGTTGGTACAGACCCAAAGCGCAGGCGTGCGCTGCCACCCGGGATCATCGGCATAGACAGGACAAACAGCGTTCGGGAGCTTGCCGAAATTTACAGCGCCGCCGATGTGTTTGTCAACCCGACTCTAGACGACAACTATCCCACGGTGAACCTCGAAGCGCTTGTCTGCGGAACACCGGTCGTCACTTACCGCACAGGCGGAAGCCCCGAAAGCGTCGGTGAGGGCTGCGGCACGGTGGTGGAGCAAGGGGATTACGACGGCTTGGCGAGGGCAATCACAGATTGCGCAAAGCAGCCGCCTGACAGGGAACATATCGCGGCATACGCAAGTCAATTTGCCAGGGAAGCGAAGTTCGGCGAATATATCGCGCTGTATCAATCCATAGCCGGTGAGGTGAGTTAATGAAACGCGTCAAAAAAGTTTTTTCGATTTTATATGGACGTGCCATCAAGCTGCTGCAATATGCGGACGTTGCTTTATACATGAAGAAGTATACGCAGCACTTGAAAAAGAAAGGCATACAAATACAGGGGACACCGAAGTTCATTTCGGGCAGCGTTTATTTTGACGGCGCGGACTATTCCAAAATTGTCATTGGCAACAATGTGACCATCTCCCGCGAGGTGATGTTTTTGACCCATGACTATACCATCACGACCGCCTTGGCGTCCATCGGCACATTTATCGGCAGAGGCGAGGGAGAGCTTTACACCGTCAGGGGTATCACCGTCGGTGAGAACTGTTTTATCGGCGCAAGGTCATCCATTTTGCCCGGAACCACCATCGGTAATAATGTGATCGTCGGCTCGTGCAGCGTGGTCAAGGGTACTATCCCGGACAACAGCATCGTCGTCGGCAATCCCTGCAAGGTGATCGGCAACACGCAGGAGTGGGTCAAAAAGCAGATGGAACGCAAGGAATATTTTGTCGAGCGCTAACATGACCGGCGGAAAAGGAGACAGCAGGATTTGAATAATAAAGTCAGCATCATCGTTCCCGTATATAATTCAGAAAAGTGGCTGGAAAACACGCTTGACGCCATTTTGCGGCAAACCTATTCAAGCTATGAACTGATTTTAATTGACGACGGATCAACCGACGGATCGGGCGGGATTTGCGATCGGTTTGCCCGTGAGCATCATCAAGTCAAGGTAATCCGTCAGTCGAACGGCGGCGTCAGCGCCGCGCGCAATGCGGGGCTGGATTGCGCCGGCGGCGAGTATGTGCTTTTTGTGGACGCCGACGACATTATTGCCGACGACATGGTGGAAACGCTTGTTGGGCTGATGGAAAGCCGTCGGGCGGATATGTCGCTGGTCAATGTCCGGAAAATTCCGGATGCCTCGCTCGCCGAACAAGCCGCCGCCTCACAAGGGGTTTGCGAATTCGACAACGCCGGTTTCGTTAAGGAAATCCTGCGGATAAAACTGTTCGACATCGGCTCCTGCGCAAAGCTGTTTAAACGGGAACTGATTGGCGGCATACGCTTTGAGGCGGATAAAAATATCAATGAGGATATCTATTTTTTAATACAATATGCCTTGAAGGTCCGCAGCGCCGTGTTTGACCGGGTGGACAAATACTTTTATTTAACCCACCGGCAGTCCGCCTCCAACGCAAGATTTAACGATGATTACGGCGCTATGCTGTATTATGCGGATAAAATCGAAGCGACGGTGACGGCGCAATATGACGATGCGCTGGCGTACTATGCCTGTCTTTACAAAATGTGTATCTATGAGCTTTTCTTAAATGTCCTGATTTATTCCGGCGGGAAAACGCATTTTCCGAAAGCTTATGAAGAAATAAGACGTAGGATTTCGGCGTATATGCCGAAGGTAAACAGATTGGGCGTCTTAAAGTACCGGCTGTTATTCAGGCTGTTTTTAATGTCTCCCTCTTTATATACCGCAATGCTGAGGGTGTATAAAGGCAAAAATTTTAACAGGGGGAAAAATCATCATGGTTAAAAATTTCATGATAGGCGCGATATATCTGATCTGTAATATCATGTTTTGGACGCAGTGCGCCGGCAATAATAGATTGTACAGCCAATTGCTCGTTTTGCTGATCATGTTCATACCGGGTTTTTACGCCATGCACTTTGTGGAGCTTACCATAAAGGCGAAGGAACTGGCGCTATTGCTGTGTGTCGTTTTCGTCGGCTTCCTTGCCTATTACCTCATCAGCACGGATATTGATTTAAATTTTGACGCTTTAAAAAGATATATTTTGTTTATGGAGGCGCTGATTTTCCTGCTGTGCGTATTCCGGCTGAGCATCAACAGAATAGTCGTCAATATCCTGTACGGGAGCTTGTCTATGGTTGTCGTTTATGCCATACTGACGTCGCAGGCGTCGTCCAATTATGACATGGATGCGTTGATATACGGCTTTCCGAACCCTAACAGTGCGGGTATGTTCTTCTATTTGGTCACCACCTATTTGGTGATGGGCACCTTGATTTACAGACAAAAATATATTAAAATAGCGTTGTGGATTTTGACTGCGGGCGCCATCCATATTATTTATCTGACGAAAAGCAGGACTTCGCTGATATGCGCCCTGCTGATCATTTTGATTGTATTGTTCAGGTATTTGCCCAAGCTGTGGACGAGAAGATTCATTTTGGGCGCTTTCGTCCTGTCGCCGTTTGTGACATCTTACTTTTACATCGTTTTATGGAACATTATCGACAACAAGAGCGTCCGGCTGCTGGGCAAGCCGCTGTTCAGCGAAAGGCAAAGGATATGGATCAGGGCATATGATTACCTGTCGTCCCATCCCTTTGCCGTGCACTACAACCAAAATGCGAATGTGGCGAACAGCGGTACGTTCGCGCACAACCTGTATGTCAGCATTTGGTGGGAATACGGCGTTATTATCCTGCTTGCGGTCATCGTAATCTTCCTCTTTGTGTTGTTTGACTTCAACAAGCGTGTCGGCAGCTTTGCGGACTTTGCCCTCCTGTGTAGCATAGGCTGTATATTCGTTCAGCAAAGCTTTGAGGACTCGCTGTTTTCCAGCGTATGGGTGTATGTGATGGCGTTCAGCCTGCTGTCCTTTGTCGGGTATTTGGATAAGCTTAAATCACCCGGTGCGGACACGTCCTTGCAGAAGAGAATTTCTAATGAATGAGGAGCGTTTTTATGGATCAGGAGAGTTTGGCGAAATTAAAGGCTGTGCAGATAGACATATTGGATGAAATTGTGCGTATTTGCACTGAAAACCGATTAACCTATTTTCTGATCGGCGGCACGCTGCTTGGGGCGATACGGCATAAGGGCATGATCCCCTGGGACGACGACATTGACATTGCCATGCCGAGGAAGGACTTTGAAAAGCTGATGTCCTTGTGTGAGACACAGCTTCAATCGGCGTATTATTGTCAGTATAATGTGAAAGACCACTTATATTGGCATCCTTTTGCAAAAATCAGAAAAAACGGCACGGTGTTTGAAGAGCCTGCGACCGTCAATTGCAGTGCGCATAAAGGCATTTATGTGGACATTTTTCCGCTGGATAATGCCGGCAAGCAAAAGAGCCTGTTTCAGACCTTTCAGGCGAAGCTGTCTAAAAGCATGATTGCGGTCATCATGCAAAGACACCGCATTGTCACTAAGACGTCCATCAGCAAAAAAACCAAGCTGCTCCTGTGGCTGACGCTTTGGATGCCGGTCAGCGCTTTGTCAAGGCTGCAAAATGCGGTGATGCGGCTGAACAAAAATGAACGGTCAAAATATTTTGTGAATTTAGGCAGTCAGTACCATTATGTCAAGCAAACCATTGAAAAGGACCGGTTTTTGCCCCCTGTTCAGGTGGAATTTGAAGGGAAATACTATTCGGCGCCAAAGGACTACCATTACTTCTTGTCGAGGATCTACGGCGATTATATGAAATTGCCGCCGGAGGAGAAAAGAATTAACCATAATCCCATAAAAATCGTCTTTTAAAGAGGGTGTTGTCAATGCTTATCAAGTGGTTTTTTAAAAAAATACTCTATCGGGAAAAAAGCTCATCTGACAGCTATATCGCCTATTTGCGTGCGCACGGCGTTGTCATCGGCGAAGGCACCCGCATATTTGATCCTTTAAGGACGTGTATTGACTTAACAAGACCGTACGCCATCGAAATCGGCGACAACGTACAAATCACCAGCGGCGTGACCATATTGACCCACGGCTATGATTGGAGCGTTTTAAAGCATCTGTACGGGGAGGTTTTAAGCTCGTACGGCAAGGTCGAAATCGGAAGCAACGTGTTTATCGGTGTCAACACGACCATTTTAAAAGGCGTGGAAATCGGTTGCAACACCGTCATCGGCGCAAACAGCGTTGTGAACAAAAACCTGCCCGGCAACGGCGTTTATGCGGGAAACCCAGCAAGGTTCATTATGCCGATAGACGATTATTATCAAAAAAGAAAAGCGGTTCAGTTTGAAGAAGCCAGGGCGCAGGCAAAGGATTATCACAAACGGTTCGGCAAGCTGCCGCCTGAGGAAGCATTCCATGAGTTTTTCTTTTTGTTTGAGGACAGGGGCAAAGCATTGCCCGCTGTGTTTGACAGGAAACTGCGCTTGACAGGCAATTATCGGGAGAGCTGTGACAGCTTTTTTGAGGGCAAGGGGAAAATGTTTGAAACATATGACGATTTTTTAAATGCTTGCGGTTTAAAACAGCAGCCATAACTGTCGACGGATGGCGCGGGATGTACTTGGCTTGCAACTTATGTTAGGGATGGTGACAAATGAAAAATTACAAGGTGGGGTATACCACGGGCGTCTACGATTTGTTTCATATCGGGCATCTGAACCTGTTGAGAAAAGCGAAAGAACAGTGCGATTTTCTTATTGTGGGGGTCAGTACGGATGCATTGGTGCGGGAATATAAGCATAAATCTCCTGTGATACCGTTTGAAGAACGCGTGGCAATCGTCGACGCTATAAAATACGTGGACAAGGTTATCCCTCAAACCTCGATGGACAAACTCAGCGCTTGGAATGAGCTGAAATTTGATGTGGTGTTTCTTGGCGATGACTGGAAAAATACCCCCAAATGGATTCAATATGAGCAGGATTTTGCCAAAATCGGCGTAGAGGTCGTTTATTTTCCTTATACGCAAGGCACTTCTTCTACGAAACTCATTCAGGCGCTGGAAAAAATCAACCAAGGTTAACAAGGGGTATCTCATGAACGCTTCCAGAACACACAACGTGGCACGTAACCTGATGGTCGGGATGACTGCCCAGGTATTATCGCTGCTGCTGTCTTTCGTCAGCCGGACGGTATTTATCAAGACACTCGGGGTCACCTATTTGGGCGTTGAGGGGCTTTTTACCAATGTCTTGTCCCTGCTTTCATTTGCCGAGCTTGGGATAGGCAACGCCATCATATTCAGCCTGTACCATCCGGTTGCGACCGGCGACACCGAGAAAATCAAATCGCTGATGCAGCTGTATAAAACGGCGTACCGGGCGATCGCCGCCCTGATTGCCGTCGTCGGAATTTCACTGGTGCCGTTTTTGGGGCTGATCATCAAGGATACGCCGGACATCCGCGAGAGCATTGTGCTGATCTATCTGCTGTACCTGACCAACACCGCGATCTCTTACTTGTTCTCATACAAAAAGTCCGTCATCACGGTGCATCAGCAGGACTACATCGTCACGCTGTACCGTAAGGTATTCTTTTTCGTACAAACGATCCTGCAAATCGTCGTGCTGTACCTCACCCACAACTTTGTACTGTTTTTGTGCATACAAATCGTCTGCACCCTGGCGGACAACCTTGCCGCGTCAAACAAGGCGGATCGCATGTACCCTTATATCAAGGACAAGGCAGTTAAAAAAATTTCACCCGAAGAGGGCAGGGATATCGCTAAACGCGTCGGTGCGATGAGCCTGTATAAATTCGGGTCGGTGATGCTAAACGGCACAAGCAATATTGTGATCACGGTCATCATCGGCATTGCCGCAGTCGGCGTCACCTCGAATTATAACATGCTGTTGTCGGCGACAGGCATTATTTTGGCACAGATCTCCTCCGCTTATCTGGCAAGCGTGGGCAACGTCAACGCCATCGGCGAGCCTAAAAAGAAAGAGGCGGTTTTTAACCAACTGTTTATGTCCTCCGCATGGATATACGGCTTTGTGACGATCGGGCTTATGCTGTTTGTTGACGAGTTTGTCCGCCTGTGGGTGGGCGACGCCTATGTCTTGCAGCCGCTGATCACCCTGTCGCTGCTGGTGCATTTTTACGTAAACTTGATTCAAACGACCGCATATGCATACCGCATCACCACGGGCACTTTCTTGCAGGGCATGTATGCGCCGGTGATTGCCGCGGTTTTGAATTTGGTGCTGTCTGTATGGCTTGGGAAAACCATCGGGCTTGCGGGCGTGTTTTTTGCGACCGCCATCGCCCGCCTTGCCACGACCACATGGATTGACCCCTACCTGGTCTACAAAAAGGTGTTCGGCAAGTCCTGCGCCGGGTATTTCGTCAGATATTTTGCGTACCTTGCCGTCATTTTAGTCAATTTGGGCATCAATTATTATGTGTTGAAGTTCATACCCGCCGGTGGCTGGCTGGCGTTCGGGCTGCGTTTCGCGGTATGCTGCGCCGTCGCCAATCTGGTGTTCTTCGCCGCGTTTTTCAAGACGGCGGAGTTCAAGGGTCTTCAAGGGAAATTGTCATTATTTGTAGGGAAGTATAGGAGAGGTGTATAGTATGTTTAAAGGAAAAACGCTTTTGATTACCGGCGGCACAGGCTCGTTCGGCAATGCGGTTTTGGATAGGTTTTTAGCCACCGACATCCATGAGATCCGCATCTTTTCCCGTGACGAGAAAAAGCAGGACGATATGCGCCACGCCTACAACAACGAAAAAATCAAGTATTACATCGGCGACGTCAGGGATTTGCAGAGCGTCAAAAACGCCATGCATGGCGTGGACTACATCTTCCATGCGGCGGCGCTCAAACAGGTGCCATCCTGCGAGTTTTTCCCTATCGAAGCCGTCAAGACCAATGTGATCGGCACCGATAACGTCCTCACGGCGGCGATCGAGTACGGCGTCGAAAAGGTGATCTGCCTTTCCACCGACAAGGCGGCGTATCCTGTGAACGCTATGGGCACCTCCAAGGCGATGATGGAAAAGGTCGTGGTCGCAAAGTCCAGAAGCATTGCGCCGGACAAGACGCTGATTTGCTGCACGAGATACGGCAACGTCATGTGCTCCCGAGGCTCCGTTATCCCGCTATTCATCGAGCAGATCAAAAACGGTCAGCCCCTGACTGTTACCGTGCCCGAAATGACCAGGTTCATTATGAGCCTCGAAGAAGCGGTCGAGCTTGTGCTTTTTGCGTTTGAGCATGCCGACAGCGGCGATATTTTGGTCAAAAAAGCGCCCGCCTGCACCATCGGTGTGCTGGCGCAGGCGGTCAAGGAGCTGTTCAACGAGGACGCCGAGGTCAAAATCATCGGCATCCGCCACGGCGAAAAGCTCTATGAAACCCTGCTCACCAACGAGGAATGCAACCACGCCGTCGACATGGGCGGTTATTACCGTGTGCCGGCGGACAAAAGAGACCTCAACTATGATAAATATTTTAAGTACGGTTATGACAGTCAAACAAGGCTGACGGAATTCAGCTCCAACAATACGGAGCTGCTGGACGTGGACCAGGTGAAGGACAAGCTTTTGTCGCTCAAATATATTCGGGACGAGCTTTCGGCTTGGAGGGGAAAACCATGAACATTCTTGTGACGGGCGCAAAGGGCTTTGTCGGGAAAAACCTGATTGCCGAGCTGAAAAACCGGGGATATACGGATATTTTGGAGTTCGATATTGACACAGACGCCGCATTGCTCGACGTTTATACCGGGACATGCGACTTCGTGTTTCATCTTGCGGGCGTCAACAGACCGCAAAACGAAGCGGCGTTTATGGAGGGCAACTTCGGCTTCACCTCTGTCCTGCTTGAAAAACTGAGCGCAAATCAAAACAAAGCGCCGGTACTCGTCACCTCGTCGATACAGGCGGCTCTGGACAATCCCTACGGCAGGAGCAAAAAGGCGGGCGAGGACCTGATTTTTGCCTACGGCAAGGAACACCATGTCCAAACATACGTCTATCGGCTCGCCAATGTTTTCGGCAAATGGTGCAGACCGAATTATAACAGCGCCGTAGCGACCTTTTGCCACAATGTCGCAAACGGTCTGCCCGTCAGGGTCGACGATCGGGATACGGTTTTGAATCTGGTGTACATCGACGACGTCGTCCGTGCGCTCATCGATGCAATGACCGCCTGTCCGCACAGCGAAAACGCCTATTGTGACGTGCCGGAAAAGCACATCGTCACGCTGGGCGAAATCGTGGATGCGCTCTATGCCTTCAAGGCAAGCCGCGCGGAGCTGTCCGTTCCCAACATGGCGGACGGCTTTATCAAAAAGCTGTACAGCACGTACCTGAGTTATCTGCCGGAAAATGCTTTCAGCTATCCGCTGACCATGCACAGCGATGATCGGGGCTCCTTTACGGAGTTCATCAAGACCCCCGACAGGGGTCAGGTGTCCGTTAACGTCGCAAAGCCGGGGATTACCAAGGGAAATCACTGGCACCACACGAAAAACGAAAAATTCCTGGTGGTGAGCGGCAGGGGCGTCATCCGTTTCCGGAAGCCGGACAGCGATCGGGTGATCGAATACTATGTGAGCGGTGACAAGCTCGAAGCGGTGGACATCCCCTGCGGTTATACCCACAACATCGAAAACCTCGGCGACACCGATATGGTCACTGTTATGTGGTGCAGCGAGCTGTTTGACAAGGACTTTCCGGATACCTATTTTTTGGAGGTGTAGTATGGGCGGCAAACTGAAAGTAATGACGATCGTGGGCACGCGTCCGGAGATCATTCGCCTGTCCGCGTGCATCAAGGCATGCGACAAATATTTTGACCATATGTTGGTGCATACGGGACAAAACTGGGACTATACGCTAAACGAAGTCTTTTTTAAGGACCTGGCGCTTAGGGAGCCGAACTTTTATTTAGACAGCGTTGGCGGCAATTTAGGGGAAACCATGGGCAACATCATTGCCAAGTCCTATGTCCTGATGGAACAGGAGCGTCCGGACGCCGTTTTGCTGCTCGGCGACACCAACTCGGCGCTTTCGGCGATTTCCGCCAAGCGGCTGAAAATTCCGATTTTTCATATGGAAGCAGGGAACCGCTGCTGGGACTGGAACGTTTCGGAGATGATTAACCGCAAAATTGTGGATCATATTTCCGACATCAACCTGCCTTACACCGAAAACGCCAGACGCTACCTCTTGTCCGAGGGCATCGACGGCAAGACCGTCTTTGTGACCGGCTCTCCCATGAGGGAGGTGCTCAGGGACCATATGGACAAGATAAACCAAAGCGACGTTTTGGAGCGGCTGGGGCTTACACCGAAAAATTATATCCTGGTCTCGGCGCACCGTGAGGAGAACATCGACATCCCTGAAAACTTCACAGCGCTGATGAACGCTATCAACGCTATTGCCGAAACCTACCGTATGCCCGTGATCTACTCCACCCATCCGAGGAGCATGAAGTTTATCGAGCAGCGGCAGTTCAAGTTCCACCCGCTGGTACAAAACCTCAAACCGTTTGGGTTTTTGGATTATAACCGGCTGCAAATGGGCAGCTATTGCGTTTTGTCGGACAGCGGAACGCTGTCTGAGGAAAGCGCCATGCTGAATTTCCCGGGCGTGCTTATCCGCACCTCCACCGAACGCCCCGAGGTTTTGGATAAGGGAACGGTCGTCATCGGCGGCATCCAAAGCGACGATGTTGCCGGAGCCGTCGCGCTTGCCGTGTCGATGTATGACAATCAGGAAGAGGTCGTCATGCCGCTTGATTATTATGACACCAACGTGTCTGTCAAGGTGGTCAAACTAATTCAAAGCTATACACATATCGTAAACAAAACTGTTTGGCTTAAAAAATGAGGTCATGCTATGAATCCATCCTTTTATGATTTGCTTTATCTGTTTTCCTGCGGCGCAAAGGATGTCGTCCCGAAAATAACCCGTCCGGTCAATGTGCCGGAGGTCATACAGCTTGCCCATCGGCAAAGCGTCAGTCCGATTGTTTTTTCCGCGCTGAAAAACGCCCATACGGCGGGTGAAATATCCTTGGAGCCGGAGGTGTTGCAGTCCGTCAGTCAGAGCATGTATATGATGGTCGTCGCGCACACCCAAAGGCAAAAAGCTGTTTATGAGCTGATCGGTGAGCTGGAAAGGGCGGGGATTGCGTGCTGTATCTTGAAGGGCGAGGTTTTGGCGCAGAATTATGCCAGTCCGGCGCTGCGAATTTCCTCCGATACGGATATTTTGATCGACCCTGCGCATGAACAAGCCGTCAGCCGTTTTCTCAAAAGCAAGGGCTTCAAGTGCAGAAACCGCGGCATAAACTCGCACCATTTGGAGTACCATGACGAGCGGACGGGGCTTTTGGAATTCCATGTGTCGCTCTATGACGAGATCTATGAAGATATTTGGTTTGAAAACCAGGCGATGCGGGAGGAGGCGTATAGGACCGTTGAGACCGAGGACGGCTACCTTTATAAAACCCTTGGGTTTACAAACGGCGCCATCTTTATCGCCATGCACCTCATTAAGCACTTTTTGACCTGTGGCGTGGGCGTTAAGCAGCTGATGGATATGCTGCGCTATAATGCCTGTTATATCCATGAGATCGACTGGGCTTATTTTGACGATTTTCTCAAACGGCTAAATTTTGATTATTTCTATGATGTATGTGTCAGCATAGGGGAAGTCTACCTACAATTCGACGCCGGCGAGCTGCACCGCATCAGCGGCGCCGTCACGGACATGCGCTTGCTGGAAGCCGTTCTGGACGACATGGAAAAGGGCGGCGTATACGGGAAAGACGACATCTTCCGCAACAGCTTTTCAAGAGTATACACCCGGCTGAAGCTGAGCGATTCGGTAAAAAAAGAATCGCTCAGGAAATGGTGGCGCAATGCGACGCTTGTCAATATTTTTCCATCGGCAGAGGTCTTGGGTAAAAAATACCCCTATGTGTCCAAATCAAGGCTGTTGTATCCGTTCGCATGGCTTCACAGGAGTTTTCATTTTGTTTTTTCTCTGGCAAACAGAACCAAGCACATCAAAACCTATACCATTGAGGGCAATGACCAAAGCGACAGCGTGCAAAAGCGCATAGCATTGGTCAAACAATTAGGGATGCTCCGGTGAGCACGCCCTATGAAAATTGCATATTGACTTTTGCAGAAAAATCGGATAAAATGTTGAAATGACAGTTATGTAAATCTTGCGGCAATACGATATTATTATAGGGGGTCATGAGTCCATGAGGAAAATAATGAAATATGTTGCACTGTGTTGTGTGGCTTTGTTGGCGGTATCCATGCTTGCCGGCTGTCAGCAGGCTGCTCAGCAGACAGACGGCTCGGGCGCAAAGCAGCTTACCAAAACGGCAGGAAAGCTCACCATCGGTATGGAGGTCGGCTATCCGCCAATGGAATATACCACCGATGACGGAAAAGACTTTATCGGCTTTGACGTCGACGTCGCAAAGGCGCTCGGCGAGGTCCTGGGCTTGAAGGTCGAATTTATCAATACCTCATGGGACGGTATTTTCGCAGGGCTTGAAAAGAATCAGTACGACGCCATCATTTCCGCGGTATCCATTACAACGGACCGCCAGGAAAAATACCTGCTCACAGAGCCGTACGTGGCGAATCGTCTGTGCGTCGTCACGAAGGGCGCTCTGATCACCCCTGAAAGCTTTGCCGGCAAAAAAATCGCCGTGCAGGACGCAACGACCGCCAGCGACAGCATTCAGGAGCTGGTTGACGCGGGCATTAAAATCGAAGTACTGCGCTATGAAAAGGTCACCCAATGCTTTGACGATTTGAAACTCGGACGCGTCGACGCGGTATATGTTGACAGCGTTGTGGCGGCATACTACACCAAAGACAATGACGCGTACAAGCGTGTATGGAATTCAGAGGAGCCCGAGCCTATGGGCATCTGCCTGAGCAAGAACGCCACCGAGCTTGCGGCGGCGATCGAGGCGGCGATCGACACACTGTATTACACGGGCGAGATGGGCAAGATTGCTGAAAAACACTTCGGTGAGGACTTTACAAAAGGTCTCCGTGTCGTCACCGAAAAACCTGTTATTAACTTAGGCGATAAGTAATATTTGAAATGTATAACGGGGCGGGGCATTACACCCCGCCCTATTCATTTCATTTGATTCAATAATCTTTAAGCAGGGTGAAAACGATGGAAGATGCGCTTATAAAAATTGTTGGCTGGTTGCCTATGCTGATAAAGGCGACGGGTGTCACGCTTGCGCTCACGGCTGCGAGTGTGAGTACGGCGCTGGTGTTGGCTGTTTTTCTCGCATTGGGCAAAATTTCTAAAGACAAAATCATCAGTGCGGTATGCAGCGGCTATGTGTTTTTCTTCCGCGGCACGCCGCTTTTGATGCAGCTGTTTTTCGTTTACTACACATTGCCCAATATATTTCCTTTCATGACCATCAACAGCCGCTTTTTAGCGGCCTGGATAGCATTCAGCCTGAACATAGCGGCATACCTTGCCGAAATCATACGCGCCGCCATCCAGTCCATACATAAAGGACAGTTTGAAGCGGCAAAAGCGCTGGGGCTGACCTACGGACAGACCATGCGGCTCATCATTATCCCGCAGGCATACCGGCGCATGATTCCCCCGGTCTGCAACGAATTTGTCATGGTACTCAAAGACACCTCACTGGTATCCATCATCGCCCTGACCGACCTGACCTTCCAAACGAGAATGATTGCCTCCAACAAAGCAAGCTCTCTCGTGTACATTCCCGCTATGCTGATATATTTGATCATTACGGCGTTCTTTACCGCTATTTTCAATCGCCTTGAAAAACGCCTGTCCATCTATGAATAGCTGACAAGCCCGTGGGAAATCCATCAATGAGGATAAAGTTTGAAACTTGTTTCAAACATTTATCCTTAGGTTGCGCACAAAATGCGCAGTGAAAGTGCTTGACAGCACCCGCATTTTGGCGCAGTGACCATTTATACGCCTTATCCGGCTCACGGTAAGTGCGTTGTCATAGGGTTTATTGAATTTGTGAGCCGGAAAGGCTAATGGTCATATCATGTCCGTTATACGAACTGAAAAATTGTGCAAGTCATTCGGCACACTGGAAGTTTTAAGGGATGTCGATTTTAACGTCGAAAAGGGCGAGGTCGTATGCATCATAGGTCCCAGCGGCGCAGGCAAGTCAACCTTCTTGCGTTCCTTGAACCAGCTCGAAACCATCACCAGCGGCAAAATTTTTGTTGATGGCGAGCTGTTCTTGCATCGTGAAAAGAACGCTACGGTGCATGACAGTGACCCCGCGAAGCATAAGTCGCTGCTGCTCGAAATGGGGATGGTGTTCCAGTCCTTTAACCTGTTCCCGCACAAGACCGTACTCGAAAACGTCACGCTGGCGCCCATTGCGGTCAAGCAAATGCCAAAGGAAAAGGCGGAAGAGCTTGGGCGCGGCATTTTGGCAAAGGTCGGTCTGTCCGAAAAGGCGGACGTCTATCCGTCAAAGCTGTCCGGCGGGCAGCAGCAGCGTGTTGCCATCGCACGTGCGCTGGCAATGGAGCCGAAAATCATGCTGTTTGACGAACCGACCTCAGCGCTTGATCCCGAGCTGGTCGGCGAGGTTTTGGGCGTTATGAAGGACTTGGCGAAAAGCGGCATGACGATGCTGGTCGTCACGCATGAGATGGGCTTTGCACGTGAGGCGGCAAACCGCGTCGTGTTTATGTCCGACGGATATATCGCCGAGGAGGGTCTGCCCGAGCGGCTGTTTACCGCTCCGCAAAACCCCCGCACGCAGCAGTTTTTAAACTCGATATTATAGGGAAAGTGCAAACAGACGGTATTTCCCCCTCGAAATTTACGGTGATGAAATGAACCTCAGAATAAAAGCGTTAATCATGCTCTTTACAACGTCCCTAATATGGGGCGTTGCTTTCGTTGCACAGCTTGCGGGTATGCAGCATGTCGGTCCGCTCACCTATGGCGGCGTGCGTTTTTTGCTCGGCGCCGCATCGCTGGTGCCCGTCGCACTCGTATTTGAAAAAAACGGCTGGTTCGACCGCAAAACCGTCACTTACGGCGTGGCGACAGGGCTTGTGCTGTTTGCCGCGTCAACCTTGCAGCAATATGGCGTTGCGCTCACCAATTCCGCCGGCAAGGCCGGTTTCATTACCAGCCTTTATATCGTTGCTGTGCCCATTACCGGTACATTTGTTGGGCGCAGGGCAGGGATCGGCGTATGGCTCGGCGCAGCGACCGCCTTGTCGGGCGTCTATCTGCTCAGCGTCAGGGAAGGGTTTGGAATGGTCGGTATGGGCGATTTGCTGTTGCTGATCGGCGTCATCTTTTGGACGGCGCACATTTTGGTCATCGACCGATGGGCGAGAAAGGTGTACCCCATACGCTATTCCATCACACAGTTTTTGATCTGCGGGATAATTAATTTGGCGTTGGCGTTTACGTTTGAGGAGGTCAGCCTGTCGGGTATCGCTGCGGGCTGTATGCCGATTATCTATGGCGGGCTTTTGTCGGTGGGTATCGCCTACACTCTGCAAATTATGGCGCAAAGGCATGTTCCGCCCGCACAGGCGGCGATCATCTTTTCGCTCGAATCACTGTTTGCCGCACTGGGGGCGGCGGTCATCCTCGGCGAACGCATGGACACGAGAGGCTATATCGGCTGCCTGCTCATCTTCGCCGGCATTTTGGTGTCCCAGTTGGTCAGCTTTAAATCAAAAACTGCAAAAAACACCATAGAGATTTGTTGACAGATTTCAGAAGTGTTTTATTTATTCCTTGGCAAAGGCTGACGTCAGCATACCTAAAACGTCATGGACTTTTGATACGAGGTGAATATATGCCGAGAAAGCCGCTGTCGGGTATGCACCCGATTTTGTACCATATGAGCGTTTTTGTCCGCCAGACGGCAAGGCATGTCAGATGGCTGACTGGTAAGGTCCGTTTTGCCAGGACCCTGTCGGACCATGCGCTGCCTTACCGTGTCAAAAAGCACCAGTCGGTGCTAGTCAGAAAGCTTGGCGACAGTGATATGTGGCTTCAAGAAAACAAGGTGGTCAATTTAAGGCTTGCGGTCAAAAAGCTGAGCGGCATCGTCATCCGACCGGGTGAAACTTTTTCATTTTGTTATCTGGTCGGCAGACCGACAAAAAAGAAGGGCTATCAAAACGGCATGGTTTTGCTGGGCGGCGAGGCGCATGAGGGCGTGGGCGGCGGACTGTGCCAGATCGCCAATCTGATCAACTGGCTTGTGCTGCACAGTCCGCTGACCGTTACCGAGCGCCATCACCACAGCTTTGACCCGTTCCCCGACGAGGGAAGGGTGGTGCCGTTTGGAAGCGGCGCAACCATCTTTTATAACTACCTCGATTACCAGTTTACAAACAACACGCCTTATATCTTTCAGCTCAAATTTTGGTTTGACGACAAATGCTTAAACGGCGACCTGCGGGTGAGCGAGGACCTGCCGTTTTGCTACCACGTGTTTGAAAAGGCGCACCGCTTTGTCAGGCTAGGGGACGAGTTTTACCGCCAAAACGAAATCTGGCGCAGAAAGCTGGTGCGAAAGGGAGGCGAAGTGCTGGACGCCGAGCTTTTGATCAAGAACTTCTCCCGGGTCAAATACACGCCCGAAGCGTACGAAACCCCGGAAGGGCGTGAGCGCCGTAAATAACGCCAAAGCCCGGTTTTTCCCGTGGCTTTTCCCGGTCACAGTCCCGCACACATCACTTCAACACAACTTTTTGGTATAATACATCATGATAGAGATCGGAGGGAGGCCTCTATGGCGTCCGGAAACAAAACCCAAATGCTCAGTGTGCAAGGGATGATCTGCATCAGCTGTCAGCAAAAAATTGAGCGAAAGCTCAGAAAAACTGCCGGTATTCAAAGCGCTGCGGTCAATTACGCGTCGGGCACCGCCACAGTTACTTATGATGCGGATATGATTTCTTTAAAGGATATTGTTTCTGTCATAAATGGTCTGGGCTACCGGGCGTCAGAAGACATGCCTTCCTCAGCAGGCAGGCGTCTGCTTATTGGCGTTATCTTCATTATCCTTGCGTTGTCCGTCCTGTTACAGCAATTTGATATTGGCAGCCTCCTGGCAAGCGCCTTCCCCCTTGCGGAAGCGGGAACAAGCTACGGTATGCTGTTTATCATCGGATTGCTCACCTCACTCCACTGCGTTGCCATGTGCGGCGGCATCAACCTTTCACAATGTATTCCCCGGGGTGCGGGAAAAGCTGGAGGCGAACGCCGGTCCGCTTTGCTGCCGAGCTTTTTGTATAATCTCGGGCGGGTGATTTCCTATACGGCGCTGGGCGGTATTGTCGGCGCACTGGGCTCTGTTATCAGCCTGTCGGGCGGCTTCCGGGGGATTGTCCAGCTTATTGCGGGCATGTTTATGGTCGTCATGGGCGTTAATATGTTAGGGATTTTCCCGTGGCTGAGACGGCTGACCCCTCGTATGCCGAAGGCGATTGCCGGAAAGCTTGAAGCTGAAAAGTCCGTAAGCAAAAGTCCATTTTACGTAGGGCTGCTCAACGGGCTGATGCCTTGCGGTCCCTTGCAGGCGATGCAGCTTTACGCCTTGTCGTCGGGAAGCCTTTGGAAAGGCGCACTTTCCATGCTTTTGTTCAGCCTCGGTACCGTACCGCTGATGTTCGGGCTGGGTGCGTTCAGCGCTGTGCTGAGTCAAAAATTCACACGGAAAGTGACGACGGTCGGTGCGATTTTGGTAGTCGTTTTAGGTGTTTCGATGGCTTCAAGCGGGTGGAGCCTGTCAGGGCTTCCCCTATCCGGCAGGACTCCCGATGCTCCGCCCCCGCAGTCGGACAGCGAACAGACGCAGGGCGTTCAGGTCATTCACAGCAAGCTCTCGGGCGGCAGGTATCCCGCCATAACCGTACAGGTGGGCAGGGAGGTCAGATGGGTCATTGACGCACCGCCGGGGAGTATAAACGGATGCAACAACCGTATGCAGATTCCCGCATTCGGTATTGAATATGAATTTAAGACGGGGGAGAACGTGATCGTGTTCACCCCGCAAAAGACAGGCAAGTTCCCGTACAGCTGCTGGATGGGCATGATCCGATCATCCATTACGGTCGTTGAGGCGGGAACGCCGGGCGTCTGACACCGGTCATTCGGACATTACGGTTCTTGGGACATGGAGCAATTGATCTCCATGCCCCTTTTTTGCATATAATCAGCGCCCCAATCATACATAGCCGTCAGGATAGGTCGGATGCTTCTGCCCAAATCGGTCAGGGCATATTCCACTTTCGGCGGGACAACGGGGTAGACCGTGCGGGTCACAAGCCCGTCCTCTTCAAGCTCACGCAGCTGCTGTGTGAGCATTTTGGACGTGGCTTGGGAAATGAGTTTTTTAAGCGCCCCGAACCGAAGCGTTCGATTCACTAAATGCCATAGGATCAAGGATTTGTATTTCCCGCCGATCATGTCGAGTGTCACGTCGACCGGACAGTTATATCCTTCACAATGACAGTTCATATCTTAAAACCTCCTTTTAGTATCCTTTTAGATACTATTGTACAATAAAGTGCGTACTTGCTATTTTTATGATTACAGTTATAATTGTACTATGAGGGGTATGGTATGTCAAGCGTCAAATAAATCCCGCATATTATGTGAAGAATAATAGTGAGGTGATCTCTAAATGGACAGTCAGGTATTAAATATCAGGGGAATGACATGTGCGGCTTGTTCCCAAAGGGTTGAAAGGGTCGTCCGTAAGCTGGACGGCGTGGAGAGCGTATCGGTCAATCTCGCTGCGGAAAAGGCGGCTGTTGTGTACAACCCGCAAATCATTCGGTTATCGGCTATCAAGGATGCCATTGAAAACGCCGGATACAAGGTGGCGGATGCTTCCAGACCCGATGCGGCGGACGCCGACAGGGCGGCAAAACAAAAGGACATTCGGATACTGCGGACAAAATTCATCATAGCCGCCGTATTTGCCCTACCGCTTTTATATGTCGCCATGGCGCCGATGGTTACCGTTGTGCGCCTGCCTTTCCCCGGCGGACTTGACCCCATGAAATATCCTTTGATATACGCTTTGCTGGAACTTGCGCTGACGCTTCCCGTCATCGGCGTAGGGTATAAATTCTATACCGTGGGATTTAAAGCGCTTTGGCAGCGAAGCCCTAACATGGACTCGTTGATTGCGATCGGCACCACCGCCGCCGTGCTATTCAGCATGTGGAACACCTGGCAGATCGCGGGCGGCAGGTTCGGGGCGGTCGACTCCCTTTATTACGAAACCGCAGGCGTTATTATCGCGTTGATACTGCTGGGCAAAACCCTGGAAGCCGTTTCAAAGGGCAGGACCGGCGAGGCGATCAAGAAGCTGATGGGACTTGCGCCAAAGACTGCCATTGTACTGATTGACGGTGCGGAAAAGGAAATCCCCATTAATGACGTGGCAATCGGTGATGTGTTGGTCGTAAAGCCCGGCGCTAAGATCCCTGTGGACGGCACGGTGCTGGACGGGCATACCGCCATTGATGAATCCATGCTGACCGGCGAAAGCATGCCGGTCGACAAAAAAGCGGGGGATCAGGTGTACGCCGCCTCGCTGAATACGAACGGCACGATTCAGTTTCGGGCGGAGAAAATCGGCAGCGATACGGCGCTGGCGCAAATTATCAAGCTGGTGGAGGATGCGCAGGGGTCAAAGGCGCCCATTGCGCAGATGGCGGACATTGTGTCCGGGATTTTTGTGCCCATCGTGTGCGTGATCGCCGTCGTTGCGGGAATCGCATGGTATATCGGCACAAGAGATCTGGAATTTGCGCTGACCATATTCATTTCCGTCCTCGTGATTGCCTGCCCTTGCGCTTTGGGGCTTGCGACACCCACCGCCATCATGGTGGGTACAGGCAAGGGCGCCGAAAACGGTATTTTGATCAAGGGCGGAGAGGCGTTGGAAATGGCGCACAAAATCAACACCGTCGTGCTTGACAAGACCGGCACCATTACGGAAGGAAAGCCGACGGTGACCGATGTGCTGCCCCTCGGAGGGGTTCGGGCGGACGACCTGTTGCAGATGACGGCGTCAGCGGAAAAGGGCTCGGAGCATCCGCTGGGTCAGGCGATCGTACGCGGGGCGGAGGACAAGGGAATCCCCTTGCTTGGCGCAGAGGATTTTAAAGCCATAACCGGACGGGGCATTGAGGCGAAAATCAACGGTGTGACCGTGCTTGCGGGAAACCGCAAGCTTATAGACGAATCCGGCATATCTCTTTCGGCGTCGGAGCAGGACAATGACCGTCTTGCGGAGGAAGGCAAAACGCCCATGTATGTGGCGTTTGATGGTAAGGCGGCGGGTATTGTCGCCGTGTCGGACGTTGTCAAGGCGTCCAGCCGGAGTGCTGTTGAAAAGCTTCACAGGATGGGCATTGAGGTTGCCATGATCACAGGGGATAACAAAAAAACCGCCGCCGCGATCGCCCGTCAGGTGGGCATTGACCGTGTGCTGGCGGAGGTTTTGCCGCAGGATAAGTCCAACGAGGTCAAAAAGCTGCAAGACGGAGGAAGAAAGGTTGCCATGGTCGGCGACGGCATTAACGACGCACCCGCGCTGGCTCAGGCAGACCTTGGCATTGCGATCGGCTCGGGTACGGATGTGGCAATGGAATCCGCCGACATCGTACTGATGCGTTCGGATTTGATGGATGTGCCGACCGCCGTTTACCTCAGCAAGAAAACCATTGTCAACATTAAGCAGAACCTGTTTTGGGCGTTTGGCTACAATGTGATCGGTATCCCGATTGCCGCCGGCCTGCTCCATCTGTTCGGCGGACCGCTTTTAAACCCCATATTTGCCGCCGCCGCCATGAGCCTCAGCTCGGTATCGGTGCTGACAAACGCGCTCAGACTAAAAGGATTCAAGGCATAAATCATTTTGAAGGGATTGATGTATGATGAAAAACATATTCAGCGCAGCCGCCCTGACTGGGCTTGCGGCGGTAATGGTGTTTTCCCTCGCTGCTTGCGGTCTGACTAAAAGCCTTGACGTGGTCGGCAAGGGATCGGTTGCTTCATTTGACGCCGTGCTTGACGCTATACCGGATCAGGTTACGCCCGACGAAAGAAACGGCGGGTGGTCGCTGGCGGCGCCGGATAACGGCGCAAGGTTCATATGGAGCGAAAATTACAGCAAAAGCCCGCTCCATGACGTGTTGTTGGAGCTGGATGCGCAGCCGTTCATAGCGGCGGGACTTGATCCGGCAAAGCTTCCGGAAAACTATGCGCTTTATGACGGCAGGCTGACGGTCGGGGTCAAGCTGGGAAACGATGATTTGACGTACGACGGCACAGCGACCCCGTTTGCCTCCTACGCATATATCGTCGAGCTGTACCGTGACAGGATCGGCTATCACACCGCTCTTGACCATTACGGCGTCGATGTGGGGGGTGGCAATATGTTTGAATGGGCAAAGGATTTGAGTACAAACGATAAGGACATTGTATTCATGCTGAACCCCGAGCCGCTGATCAAAGCCGGCGTTGACCCCGCCAAGGTTGAGGGGTGGGTGTTTGCAAAGGTGTCCGTGGAAGTGGACGGTAAGCCGGCAGAGGCGGATAAATTCTTAAAACCGTTTAATATAAAGTAGACACATCCGGCGCGGCAGTATGGTTTGCATTTCTTTTCAAGGGAAGAAGAACGCACGGAATTGTGCACAGATAAAACAAAAACCGCCTAAACGCAGTGTTTAAGCGGTTTTTTGTTATGGAAAAAGCTGCGGGTTTGGTGCGGAGTCGATTTTTTGAAAGAATATATTGTAAATTTACGGCGAATGTTATAAAATAACTATAAAAATAAAAGCATTTTTTTGAAAGGTTGTTGATGTTATGAAGAAAATGTTATTGCTAATTTTAGCTTTCATTTTATTTGCTGAAATGAATCCCGTATTCGCTGAATCATCAAGGGATTATGCAATTCACAGCATATCCGACCCGAAAAACAATTTAATTCGTTATGATAATAGATTTACTTACATTGTAGATTCCGACAAGCGCTTGACGCTTATAAACCAATATGGGAAATATATTGTTTCCCCAAACGATGGGTATTCTTTGATTAATGGTTCTTATTTTGCGAGAACAGTCCTGTTTCAAGGTGACAGGCTATGGCTTATAAAGGACGGAAAGCACGGGTGTATTGATGCCAATGGAAATGTTATTGTCGATTTCATATATGAAAAATTAGGAACATTTAATAACGGAATAGCAAATGCTATTGTAAACGGAAGAGAAACAGTTTTGGATATTAACGGGAACGAATTAACGGAATACGGTATGGGATATGGCTGTATGAGTGAGTTTATAAATGGATATTCCTTTGTTCGCAATGAATCTATTGGTTTATCTTTGGCGTTTTCTGCAACAACATCACATAGTGTTTTTTACACTTCTTCGCCTTGGAACGTTTATACTAAACTTGATGAGCTTGAACAGCAATTTTCCTATGGATACAGTATGGTTAATAGGCAAGGGGAGGTCATTTTTAGCGGTCTTGAGGCAAATTTGCAAAGTTCCTACATTTTAAGCAGAGTTCAACCCGACCCGTATCCCTATGCAGAAATCAGAATAATACCAAGTTATTTTACGGGTAAAGGAATAGCGGTTGTAAAAAAGGACGGAATGTTTGGAATAATAGATACAAACGGCGATATTGTTCAAGACTTTACCCTTAGTTCATTTAGAATGTACAATAGTTTTGTTTTAGGAGAAATAGAAAAGCAATGGATTTTGTTTAATGAATATGGTGAGCCAATAGGTGAATTGGACGACCCGAGAAACCTTACAATTATTAATCAGGAAAACAAGTCTGCTTTATTCGTGATTAAAAAAGATGATAAGTGGGGAATTGTCGATGAAGATTATTCTATAATATTGCCATTTGAATTTGAGGCTGTAAGCGCAATTAGGGAAACCAAAACAAGCACATATCATAATTCGGCTGATGTGGAATATTTGCAAATAAACAAAGACGGAAAATACGGTATATATAGCGTAGGTTCCAAAGAATGTACCGAAATAGAGTATGACGCTATTTCAGCTTATAATTGTAACGATAAACTTGTGTTTATTGCAAAGCAAAATGACAAATATGGCGTAATAGATACAAACAATGCCGTTTTAATACCTTTTGTATATGATGAATTAAAAGCAAACCCATATTATAATTCTTATCAAAATCCCGAGCTCGTTGGTATTTTTCAAGCAAGGCAAAATGACAGCTGGGGGCTTGTTGATATAAATAATAATATTTTAGTGCCCGTGGAATTTGAAAGCATATATAGGGATATATATACCGATAAGTTTTGTTTGGTAATGAGTGACGACAAATTTGGTGTTTATGATATACACAAAAAAACAATAAGTCATCTGACTTATGACCCTTCCCTGTATGAGATAATGAAGCTAAACAAAGACTATTTATCAATTATTTCATCAAGGAAATCAATTAATGATTCTAACAAATATGGCGCAATTGATTGGTATGGAAATGAAGTTTTAGAATGTGAACACGGTTACGTTTTTAATAGTGGATTTTTTCCTGTTGCGTTTAATGCAACAACCGGTTTCAATTACGCTTATTATGATGATAATTTTAATCTTTTATTATATTCTAAAGACGGAAAAACATACGACAATAATGACAACATAATCTGCGATATTGCAATAAGGCGTTTTGATGCAAGGTTGTCAAACGGAATGCTTGTATCTCAGCATGATTTTGGTTATGGTTTGCTCGCCGCCTATGAAATTCCAAAGCCACAAGTTAATAACAACGGAAATTATATATGCCTTGCTCTAAACAATCCAATTATAAATATTGATGGAAAGCATAGATTGATAGAAGAAAATAATTGGTTTTTCAGACCGTTAGTTGAAAATAATCTCACTTTATTACCGTTGAGGGTCATATTTGAAGCGTTAAACGCAGAAGTGTTGTGGGATAATGAATTACAAACAGTATCAGCAGTAAAAGATGATACAACAATAAAAATTTCCGTTGATAAAAACGAGATGTATATAAATGGTAATATGATTTGGCTTGATACTCCCGCCCGCCTTGTTAATGGCAGGACGCTTGTTCCGTTTCGTGCTGTTGCAGAAGCCTTTGACGCAAATGTTGAATGGAATGAGGATAAACAGTTGATTACAATTATTTATTAAATAATGTGTGGAAAGTTCGGCGTTGGAAGTCGCCTGCTACAAGTATTTCAGAACACTAAACAAAACCATTAACCGCTCCGGTTTTGAGGTTCATATGAAGAAAGGGTTGATGTATATATCTGTAAATTGAATATTGTTATGCTTCATATTGATTATCAAGCACATAGGATATGCTTTGCAAAAAAGATTTTTCCTCTTCATTCGCCCGTTTTAAATCCTCCTGCATTTTCACATTTTCATCGGCCATACGAAAGGCAATAAAATACAAAAGCGATGTAATCGAAATAATGTTCAAAATAACCGTCGTAAACGTCACCCATATCCGCATAGTCAAGGATTTAAATTTCATTTTGCTTCACCGCCAATTTATAACCGTAACCGTAAATGGTTTCCAAATGCAATTCATCTATTCAGATGAGGCGCAGCGTTTGGTAGGTCAGAACTATTACCGTCCCTCCAACCCCGAAATTTTGAAGGAATTCGGCAAGGTTTTCGACCTGAATATTAAACTGGTTAACATCGACGACGACTTTGGGGGCGGGACAAAGGCAACCGAGAAGTTCTTTGCGGACGGTACGATTTTCGACCAGATATATAAAAAATAGCACATGCTAAATTGTTGATAACAGGAGGAACGACAAATGATTATTTTTGCAAAATGCATCAAAAAGCGGCAAAGCAACGTGATACCGGGCTTTGGGCTTTCCATGTGCGTTACCATAACGATACTCAGCCTGATTGTGCTGATTCCCCTGTTATCAATCCTTCTAACCCTTGCAAACTCTACACTTGCCGATTTTTGGCGGGTGATTACCGACAAACAGACGGTGGCAACATACAAGGTGAGCCTTTCGTGTGCGACGATAGCTGCCGTCACTAACGTCATCTTCGGCATTTTGCTTGCATGGGTTCTGACGCGCTATAAGTTTCCGCTTCGGCGGATTTTGGACGGACTGATTGAGCTGCCATTTGCGCTGCCAACGGCGGTTGCAGGCATTGCCCTAACCACGCTGTATTCTGAAAAAGGTTGGATCGGTGCGCTGTTTATCAAGTTTGGAGTTGAAATTTCCTACACCACCATTGGCATTACCATTGCCATGATATTTATCGGCATCCCTTTTGTCGTGCGGTCTATCCAGCCCGTGCTGGAAAAGCTGGAACCACAGTATGAGGAAGCGGCTTCGGTGTTGGGCTCAAGCCCAGTCCGAATTTTTTACGGTGGTTATGCCGGAAATCCTGCCGGCTGCGCTGACGGGGTTTGGGCTTGCCTTTGCTCGCTCGATTGGTGAATATGGCAGTGTGGTGTTTATTGCGGGGAACATTCCCTATCAAACACAGATTACGCTACTGATTATTATGAATAAGCTGGAGCAGTTCAACTACGCCGCCGCCACCTCCATTGCGCTGGTTATGGTTATTTTTGCCTTTATTCTGCTGTTTTGCATCAACACCATTCAGGCGAAAATCGATAAAATTGCGAGGGGGTAAGTTGGTTGAAGCACAATTTCGTCAAAGGAATACTTGTATTATTAAGTGTCGCATTTTTAGTTACTATGCTTGTTCTGCCACTATCGACAGTGCTTGTCTATTCGCTTCACCAGGGGTGGCACACATTTTATCATGCCGTCACCGACGATTATACGGTGAAGGCACTTAATCTTACCCTGCTGGCAACAGGAATTACAATCGTTGTCAATACCCTTTTCGGGGAAAGCAGGTACTCACTACCCTGATAGACATTCCATTTTCCATCTCACCCATTATTGCAGGTTTGGTTTTCATCCTTGTATTCGGCCGCATCGGCTGGGCAAATCCGTTTTTAGAAGCGTGGGATATTAAAGTTGTTTTTGCCATACCGGGCATTATGCTTGCCACGATTTTTGTCACCTTCCCCCATATCAAATAGGGGTTGCTGTACGGCGTCATTCTTTGTGCTGCTCGGGTGTTGGGCGAATTCGGTGCGGTGTCGGTGGTGTCGGGGCATCTGCGAGGCAAAACCAACACACTTCCGCTGCATGTGGAAATTTTATTCAACGAATTCAAGCTGACAGCGGCGTTTGCGTTATCTTCAATTTTGGTGCTGATTGCGGTAATCGTACTCATTTTACGTAACATTGTTGAATACCGCATCAAGAGAGAAGAGGGATAATTGCTATGTATGTAGAACTTAAAGATATAAACAAAAAATTCGGGAGTTTTCAGGCGTCGGACAACGTCAGTTTTTCGATAGAAAAAGGTAAGCTGATTGGGTTGCTGGGACCCTCGGGCAGCGGCAAAACCACCATATTGCGTATGATTGCAGGGCTGGAAACGCCGGACAGCAGCGATATCATCATTGACGGACAGCGCGTGAACAACCTGCCTGCCAGCCGTCGAGGGATTGGATTTGTGTTTCAAAATTATGCGCTTTTTCGTTACATGACGGTGTTTGACAACATCGCCTTTGGTCTGCAGGTGCAAAAAAAAGACAAAGCCTATATCAAAGAGCGTATGGGTGAGCTGATTAAGCTGATTGGTCTTGAAGGTCTTGAAAAACGCAGACCGCGCTTCTTAGTCAGTTTTTGTGAAAGCATACCGTTCCCCGCGGGTTATTGTTACGCCGAATGCGGCTTCCACCGCACCCGACGCAATCACCTCGTTCGGCGCTTTGGCAACCAACAGCCTGCCGTCCTTCATCACCGCGACACAGTCGGCAATGTCGAGTGCCATGCCCAAATCGTGCAGAACCGTAACAACGCATTTGCCAGCTTGTTTTAGCTCCGTCATCAGTGCAATCAGTGTCAGTTGATGCGCAATGTCCAGATAGGTTGTCGGCTCGTCCAAAAGGATGTTGTCTGTGCTTTGCGCCAGCAGCATGGCAAGGTATGCCTTTTGCCGCTGTCCGCCGGAAAGATGGGTGAGCAGCTTGTGCCGGCTTTCCGTAATTCCTGCCCGCTGCATTGCTTTGTGTGCGGCGGCGTTGTCATCGTTTTGATACACACGTGGATAGCCAAGCCATGGAAATCTGCTGTGCAGCGCAAGGGATTCAACCGTAATATCAGGCACCGTTCGGCTTTGCGGCAGCAGGGCGATTTTTCTGGCAATTTGCGTACGCGACAGTGCATCAAGGCGCTGACCGTCCACCAAAACATTCCCCTGATGCGGCGAAAGCTGACCGTTGCAAAGACTCAGTAGCGTGCTTTTTCCGCACCCGTTAGGGCCAACCAAAGCGGTAATTTGACCGTTCAAAAAGGTCAGTGACACATCACGCACCGCCTCAAAATGCCCATATCCGCCTGTCACGTTTTTCAGTTCAATCATGGCGTTTCCTCCTTTCGCGCAAGAGCAACCACAGGAAAAATGGTACGCCCAAATAGGCGACTAAAATGCCCACAGGCAGCTCAAAAGGCGAAAATATCGTTCGTGCGGCGGTATCGCACAACACTAAAAATGTCGCCCCCATTAGTGATGACAGTGCAATCAAGACACGCTTTCCGCCGCCGCCCAGCACAAATCGTGCCATGTGCGGCACAATCAGCCCTACAAAGCCAAGCAATCCCGCAAAGCTGACCGCCGCACCTGCCAGCGCGGCTGCCAGCGTCAGAAACAAAAAGCGGTAAAGCCGCACGTGCAGTCCTAAAGAAGCCGCTGTGGTTTCGCCTAAGCCCAGCACATCAAGTTCGCCTGCAAGCGTCAGCGATGCCGCAATTCCGAGCATGATGACAAGTGCAGCGGGGGTAAGCCTGCCCGTGGAAACGCCCGAGAGGCCACCATTTTGAAAATCACGCAATCCGCTCATAATATCGGGATACAGCGTAGCTAATGTATTGATTCCCGCCGTCATCAGGCTGGATATTGCCACGCCCGACAGTACCAGCGTGATGCGCGAGGCACCCGCCCTGCGTGCGATACCATAGACGAGCATAACCGCCGCAAATGCACCCACAAACGCCGCAAGCGGCAAAACCGCAATCGCACTTGGCAGCAGCGCCATACACAGCGCAACACTAAGCCCGGCTCCTGCGTTTACGCCTATGATGCCTGGACTTGCAAGCGGGTTTTGCAGCACGGTCTGAATCAGCACGCCCGAGACCGAAAGTCCTGCCCCTGCAAGCAAGGCTGCCAGCAGGCGAGGCAGGCGGACATGAAGCAAAATGCGCCTTGCGGTTTCATTGCTGCCATCAGTTAAGCCGTGCAAAAGCTCTGTCAGGCTTAAACGCACCGCCCCTTGTGAGAGTGCCATCAGTGCAGCCAGCACCAAGCAAGCTGTGCAGGCAATTATGATAAGGATATTTCTTTTATTGTTTTCCATATAAAAGCTCCCAAAGCTTTTCGTAAGCTTCGTCCCAACGGTCGTTTGGTTTTAAGTGAAATAAATCCTTTTGCAACGTGATGTAGCGACCGCTTTTGACTGCGCGTAAATTTGCCCATGCAGGGTTTGAAAGCAGTGTGTCTTGCAGTGCTTTTTGCGCCTTTTCCATCGAATCACCCATGGTTGTTACAAAAATAAAGTCGGGGTCTTGCGCAATGACAGCCTCCATGCTCAAATCGTCCAGCAGATCTGTTTCGCTGTCGGCAATATTCAGGCATCCTAAATCCTTAAGCATCGCACCTGCCATGGTGTTGCTGCTGCGTGCAGCGACTTTTCCCGCCCCTGCACGCAGCAGCAGCACCTTTGGTGCAGGCTTGCCACTTGTCTTGGCGACAATATCGGTAATCTGCGTTTGAATTTGCAAACCGTTTTGTTCATATAAATCCGTTCTGCCTGTGATATCGGTGCAGGTTTTGAGCATACTCAGATAGTCCTCAAATATTTCGACCGAAAAATAGGCAGTATTGATGCCTGCTGTGGTCAGTTGATCATAAAGCGCAGTGTGACCGCTGATGTCCGCCGAAAGAATGACCAACTGGGGATTTAGTGCAATGATCGTTTCTAAACCGGGTGTGTGCAGGCTTCCTATATTGGTAACGTTTTCAGACAAATCAAGGTTAGCCTTAAAGGTATCCTCGGTTGTGCCGACGAGTTTGCCGCCTGCCAGTAACCACAGTTGGGCAAAGCTTGCCGAGGCGGCAATTACCCTGTCGCTGTCCGAAACGTGAATGGTGTGTTCGAGTGCGTCACTGAATGTCACGCCGCCAACCAATGGCTGGCTTGGATTTGAGGCGTTGCAGCCGGCGAAAAATATGATTACTAAGGTTAAAATGATCAGGTTAATGCGTTTCATAGGTATCATTCCTTTTAAGAAAGTATGGTGAAAAAGATGTCAAGCACAATAACAGAGGCAGAGATATTGCTGGTCGGGTTTGGAAATCTATCGGCACTTGCGTGTGATTTTGAAAACGCCTTTCCCAATCGGCGTGTCATTACGGCAAAAACCGTTGCAGCAGGGATTGCGGAGTCGGAATCGGAATGCCTTCTGATTCAGCCGATTTATTTGCTGCCTGGTTTTGAATATAACAGGCTGTGCGCCGAAGCCGCCGAATTTGCAAGGCATGCGGTGGTCGGCAGGGCGCTTTTGTCATCGGACGAAAACATCGCAACACTTTCCGAAATCCTGAAACGGGAATATCGGCAAGAGTCGACGCTCTTTGTCGGCCACGGATCGCATCATCCGCTTGGTGAGGCAGTGTATGCAAAGCTTTCCGACATGCTGCCCGAAACGGCTTTCATCGGTGTGTTAGAGGGCAATCCCGATTATAAATCGGTTGTGAATCGGCTTAGGCAGTGCGGGATTTTTGACCTCACGCTCGCATCGCTGACTCTGACGGCAGGCAAGCATGTGTGGGAGGACATCTTCGGAGATGATGCGGCTTCGTGGGAAAGCCGCCTTTGCATGGACGGATTCTTGACGGCGTCAGATAAACGCACGCTTTTAGACTTTTCTGACATTCGTCAGATGTTCGTTACGCTTTGCCGTGCATCATATGTATGACCCTGAGTTTAAATTGGCAACACTCTCTCGGATCACCAGCCTGTTCGGCAAAAAGATTTTCATCGGCAGTCTGTGGCGTTTATTGATTCTATCGACAAGGGTTTGCAGTGCCACCTTGCCCATTTCAGCAATCGGCATTTCTACTGTGGTCAGCATGGGCGATACATAACCTGCCAAATCAATATTGTCCATGCCGACGACGGAAAGCTGATGCGGAACGTCGATTTTTGACTCGGAAAAGCGTCGCATTGCACCGAGGGCAGCGATGTCGGTTGCACAAAATACGGCGGTGGGAAGCGGATTTGCTGTATTCAGCAGCAGCTTGGCGCCATCGTATCCCCCTGCCCCGCTCTGCTGGCACTTGCCAACCATATTTGCTGAGCATTCCAAGCCATGCTCACGTAGCGTGTCGCAATATGCCTGGTAACGCACCTCGTTTGAAACCTCACCGATATAGCCGATTCGGCGATGACCGTATGCAATCAGATGCCTTATCACAATCTGTGTTGCTTCATACCCGTCGCAGATAATCTGATCCCACTCGGCGGCAATCACATTACGGCTCACATAGGCAATATTCTTATAATGCTTTGATAGAGTTCGGCACAACGTTTATCGTCTGCCAGTTGTCAGCCAATACCGTAAAGCTCATGATCAATATTACGCCTATTTTCAACAAGAAACGAAAAGAGAGAGAAGAAAGAAAGTGATTTAATGCAGGCTTTGACTACCCTGTACAATGAGTTACAGAAGGATAGTATCTTTTTAGAAAGCCATAAGGTTATCGAACACAAGGCGGCTACGCTAAGAATGGACGAGGACTATGCCATATTTGTCGATTACAACAAAATCGAAACCTTAGAGGACGAATTCAATGTCGTCGTTCACGAGTACGGTCACTGCGCATCG
>JAKJBX010000023.1 GCA_022706765.1 Bacillota bacterium | reverse complement strand
GTATTCGGCGGCAATCTCAACCGCCAGCGCCTGACAGGTCGAAACGATGGCGGCGTCATAATCGCCTTTTGAAAGATTCGGCACCAAATACGTATCCTGAATGCGTCCTGTTTTTCCGTCCGGCAGCCTGCCTTCAAGCCCATAGCCGACCTCGACGCGTGACTTTCGCTCGTTTATGGCGAGCAGCAGCAATACGCCGTTGTTTTTATCCTTTTGCCCGATGCCCCACTTTCTGAAAAGCGCCGTGGCATACTCCTCCACTGGGCTGTCGCCGATGGACCCGACAATCACAACGACCAGCTGCGCCGTGGTTTTTTGGTCAAGCTCCGCCGAGAGCGCCTCCGCCGTTTGCCTTGCGGTGTCACTCATGACACCGGCGTAGTCATTGATATAATAAGCGCTTTGCTGCGGCAGCTCCGGCTGGGCGACGACGGAAAGACCGCTCATCAGCACGCACAGACAAAGGACTAACGCATATTTAAACTTTGGCATGCCGACTCACCCCAATATACCCCTTAAAATTGAACCTGCGGAACCGTCCTTGCGCCTTCGTCCGCCTCGAAATACGCCCTTGCCTCATAGCCGAAAACGGCGGCGTAGATGTTGGTCGGGAACCGCTTGCGCATGGTGTTGTAAGTCTGGACAGCTGTGTTATAGTCCATCCTTGCAACACGGATTCTGTATTCCGTACCTTCAAGCGAATCCTGCAATGCTATGAAACTCTGATCCGCCTTCAAGATCGGATACGCTTCGCTGATGGCAAGCAGCCTGCTGAGTGCGCCCTCCAGCTCACCTCTTGCCTGAGCTGTTTCGTCAACGCCGGTCGCGCCGATGAGCTTTGACCTCGCCTCAGCAATCGCTGTAAAGATTTGCTCCTCGTGTGCGGCATAGCCCTTGACCGTCGCCACAAGATTTGGTATGAGATCTGCTCTTAATTGCAGAGCGCTTTCCACCTGACTCCACTTGGCGTCGATGTTTTCGTATTCCGTCACCAAAGCGTTGTAGCGGCTGGAAAATCCACCGATAACAAGCAACACGAGCAGCACAACAACCGCTAAAATAATCCAACCCTTTTTAATGTTCATCTTTTTTCTCTCCCTTATCTTTTTTCAATTTTTGCAAAATCAATACGGCAAGCAAAAGCGCAACCGCACTGATGATGATATTAAACAGCATTTTATAGTCACGGCCCGACGGCTCCGCCGCCTTTTGAGCATCTATTGCGCCGACGCTCAGCATGTCCGTGCCCTCGCTTAATATCATATCCTTATACCTTGCGATGTCATAGCTGGGCGGCGTGGTCCGGTCGCTGACGCCAAAGGTGATTTGATGGATATCCCTGCGCTCGGCGGCAAATACAATCTCGTCCGCAAAATACGAAATGCTGACGCCCTTTATATCAATCGGTTTGTCGTCTCCGTTGATAATAGTGACGGCAAACACATCCCCGTCGCTTGCATACCCTTGCGCGTAAAGCGTCGTATCGGTGTAGCGCATTTGGTTAAAATCAAGGTTGTAAATCAGCTTCCGCTCGCCGCCCGGCAGGGCGGCATAGCGCTTAAACACGCTGTCCGTTTCGATGGTGATGGCATCCACTTTGATATGACGCATATGCTTGATGGCAATCACTGTCTGGCTGCCGGTCGTCGTGACAGTATAGTCCGCTTTTAAGGCTTCGCTGAAATATTCCTTGGACACCACATTGCCGCTGTATTCCAGCCGGACGTTTTTGAACGTGATTTTTTCAAGGTTATTGGACAGCTTAAACCGATAGTGCGTATATTTTTGCGGCTTGGAAAACGCAATGGCAAGCTTTTCGCTGTCGTCGACACGATAGAGCGTTTCTTCCGTTATCTTTTCCCAGTTGATATTATCGTATCCGCCGTACAGCTCGACCCTTTTGGCAAAGCCGAACGCTGCAGTTTCGACTTTGATCGAAGTCGCCGTCACATCGTGGTCGGGAATGTTATCAATGACATAGTCCGCATAGTAGTATTCGTCCTTGACAAAGCTGTTGTTCAGGGTCATAGCGTAGTGCCAAACGTCCTTGCCGACATGCAGCTCATAGCTGTTGATAAAGTACGGCACATCATTTCCATCCGCGTCCTTCACCCTGATATCTGCCAGATTTTTGCCGGCATTGTTATAAATCTGCGGCACGAGCCTGACCGATTTATACTTCCTCCCGCCGGTGATTTCAACCTCCGCCGACATGGCAAACGCCGTATACCCGGCGCAAAGGAAAGCCGCAAGACACAGGCTAAACACCCGTATTTTCAAAAGACGGCACCTCCGTTTCGAGTCTTTTGCTGAAATACTGATAGACAAAGGATATGGCGACCAGCACCACGCCTAATACAAAATATGAAACAATGCGGTAAATATCACTCAAAAATGACAGGTCAACCACAAACAGCTTGGCGACTGAAAGAATGGCAAGCGCCAAACCAAACCTGCGGATAAACGCATACCGTCTTGCAAAACCAAAGACTATCCAAGACAAGGCGGTAACGACATAGATAATAGTGATTGCACCGCTTGTGGCTGACAGGTCGTACTGCGTGATCAAACTCTGCGTCAGCAGTATTACAAAATACATCGACACAATCAGCGGATACCATTCGACGCCCAACTTTCTTTCCATCACGAGCCACAAGACCAAATCTCTCAACGCAAGCACCGACAGTATCCCCACAAACGCAATAACCAGGCTGCCGGTAATCCTCAGCGGCAGAGAAACGGCCCCGGACGGCATCAACGTATTTCCGGCGTTCCCGATAAGCAGCGCCAGCGTTGCAATGACATACAGCGCCATGGAAAGCACACGCATCCCCCGGTCGGTCAATAGGCGGATCCTCGGCAGGGCATAGGCGGTGGCAATGGTCGTGACCACCGCAAGGGACAACACCAGATAACCGCCGTCAAGGCGTACGGTATTGATGACCTTGGCAAGCTTGCTCAAAATCAAATACATGGCATACAGCCACAGGTTCGCCGAGGTCATATATTTAAATGCCTTTTCAAACGGCGACGACAGCGTTTTTGCGGCGGCGTAAGACCCAAGGATAAGCAAGCTGCCCAAGGTCACCGCAAAATATTTGTAGGCAAACAGGTTGTCGATACGGAGCAGCAGGTCGAAATACAAAAACGACATGACGCACAGTCCGAAAATGATGAGCCCGCTCTTTTTAAACCGCCGTTCTCCCCGCAAAATACCGTAGCATGAAAGCGCTGTGCCCTCCGCCAGCCAGCCCAGCGACCACCAGGCTTTGCCGAATTGGAATGCGATAATCAGCACGACAAACACAAAACCCGTCAGATAAAACAAGTCGCGCACACGCTTTTCCCCGCTCAGCTTTGTTTCGACGACTCTGCCCGTCAGCAGGTAAACCGCCGCAAAAATCACCGCTAAAATGCCCATATAGTCCGAAAGATCGGTGGCGTAGAACAATCCGTACATGATGAGCGCACTGAAAAAAGTATTGAGCGCAAGCAGGGTCACATCGCTTGCTTTGAGCCTGATTTTGCTGACATATGTACCGGCGAGCGGAATGGCGGTATAAATCAGGAAGGCTAAGACAACATAGAGGATGGTGATGATGCCTTTCGTGTCCAATTTCCCATAGTTAAAGCCTGTGGTTTCAAACACAATGACGGTGGTTCCTATCAGGTTTAAGAAAAAGCCGATAAACATGGTAATACGCCATTTTTTACGCACAGCCGTGAGCAGCGCGAAGCTGTTGAGTATGACAAAGTAAACCATCGCACTGTATGTGACGGCGATGTTATCCAGTGCGGCAAATATCGGGATATAACCCCCGATCAGGGCAAAGGCGGCAATCGTTTGCGAATTGTACCGCTGTGACAGCACAAATGCGCCTGCGGTTATCAGTATACATAAAACAATGGCAAGATACATACCAAGAATATGAAGCCCGAAATAGCTGATGGACAGTGCGGCGTACAACACCGCAACGCCCCCGCCGCTGAGTCCGAGCGAAAAGATATTGGCTTTTCTGCGGTTCAAAAATTCTCCGCCCGCCAGCAAAAGTCCGCCGACGGCAAACATCATCACGCCCTTTAACGCGGGCGGCAGCTTGAAATAAGAATATTGTGACGCCGCAATCACACCGATGATAATCAGCAAAATACCCAGCTTATTGATCAAATTAAGCCCCACAAACGCTTCGACGTTGTTCTTTTTCAGCACATGTCCGATGGCGTCGTCTGTCATCCGCTCGTTTTTGAGCGCCTCAAACTCAGCCGCCTTGTTGTCTGAAAAGGCGCCGCTGTTTTGCGCATACGCCGCCCTTGCCTCGGTCACCTTTCGATCCAGCAACGCCGTAAGTTCTTCGAGTTTTACATATATTTCGTCGCTTACCGCGACCCTGCTCTCACGCAAGGTATGGGTCATTTCGTCTATTCGCTGCCTTGTGCGGCTTTCCAGTTCCGACAGCCTATTCATTTCGCTTTCATAATTCGCGCCAAAATAGGCGTCAAGCCTTTCGGACGATAGCTTTAAAATACTCAGCTTTTCGTTGTAAATCTGCTCATACAGCGCATTTTTCAGTGCGGCGTTTTCGCTTGACGTTTCACTGAATTTTCGGGTCAGCTCCTCGTGCGCCGCTTTGAGTCCTTGCAATTCGCTCCTGACGGCGTCAAGCCGGATGACCGTTTCGCTTTCAGAGATGCTTGTAATTTCCGTTTCCAGCTCCGACAGCAGCAGCTTATTTTTCTCAACAACAGATTTTAACCGATCGGCAACAGACAAAACACGCCCTCCTCCCATTTTCTACTGCAATCATACCACTTTTTGGCGCTGTTATCAAGTGATTACCGTTTTTTTTCGCAATCGTCCACAAAATGGTTGACATCGCCGCCATTCTATTATAAAATATTCGGTAGAAACGCAAGTATTTACATATTGAGGTGTTATTCTCATGGAGCCTACTGAGCTGAAAGCCGGAGAGAACCTTGAACTGAGATTTCTGATTTCAGAAGGCGTTTTTTCTTCCGTCAGCTATAACTGCACGATTGATAAAGTGCTTTCCCAAAATGAATATCTGGTAACGCCGCCCGTTGGCAATGACGCCGAAAGGTGCGTCGGCAGAACGCTCAAAATGACCGTTCCCCGTGAGGACGCCGCCTATTGGGCAGAGGCTGAGGTGACCGACAGAATCAGCAGGGGGTTTAGTTCTCTGCTGCATATCAAGGTTACCAGCAGCTATACCCGTGTCCAGCGCCGTGAGTTTTTCCGGTTGAAGGTGGCGCTTGACGTAAACTTGGAGGGCTACGGCTCCGCCAAAACAGTCGACATCAGCGGAAACGGTATTGCGCTGATGTCGGAAATCAATTTTGACAAAAATGAGCCGATCAAGGGTTCGCTCAATATTGCGGGCAAGGAGATCCCCATCAGCGGGACCATCGTCCGTTGCCAAAGCGCTTCGGAAACGCACAACCTGGTGTGCATCCATCTCGACGACATCGACAAGTCCACGCAAAACGACATTGTGTCATTCATCAACAATGTTCAGGATAAAAATAACGGCTGACGGCAAAATCCTGCGTCAGCGCACTAAAAAGTGCCGAAAGGCACTTTTTGATATTTTTGTTTAGAATTTATAAGAGAAAGGGGATATGGATAATGAAAAAATCAGCCTATGCGGCAGAGATTGTATTTGATACGGAGGTATGTGTCAAATAATATCCGCATAATACCTCCAAAGGACACATTTATGTCATTTAAGGAGGATAAATTAAAATGGATACACTGAAAAAATACGGCACTGACGTGCGTATCATCAAAGAAGCAAGTCTTTTTCCGGAACTGGACATCGGCAGGGTGACGCTGCAATACAATAACCTCTACAAGGTGGCGACCGATTCAGGCGAGGCGCTTGCCGAGGTTTCGGGCAAGCTGCGTTTTGACGCCAAAAAACCCTCGGATTTCCCTGCGGTCGGTGACTTTGTGATGGTCAGCCGGAAGGGCGGTGCGGGAAATGCCGTCATTCACCATGTGCTTTCACGAAAAAGCATCTTTGAACGGACGGCTGCCGGCACAAAAGTTCAGTCCCAGGTGGTGGCGGCAAATATCGACTATGTATTTATCTGCATGTCGCTCGTCAGCGATTTCAACCTGCGCAGGCTGGAGCGCTACCTTTCGGTGGCGTGGAGCAGCGGCGCAACGCCGGTGGTTGTTCTGACCAAGGCGGATCTGTGCGGCGACATCACGCGGCGGCTTGAAGAAACGGCAAGCGTCGCCGTCGGGGCGGAGGTCGTCACGGTTTCAAGCCTTGACGAGCGCTCATATCAAGCATTATTTTCATATCTAAGAGAAGGTGTTACCGCCTCATTCATCGGCTCTTCCGGCGTGGGAAAATCGACGCTGATCAACCGCCTGGCGGACGAGGAGCTGCTTGCGACCTCAGACATCAGAAGCGACGGCAAGGGCAGGCATACCACGACCAGGCGTGAGTTGATCCTTCTAAAAAACGGCGGCATCGTCATCGACACGCCAGGTATGCGGGAGCTCGGCGTTGACAGTGCGGACTTGTCCCAGTCGTTTGCTGACATTGACACGCTCGCCGGGCTGTGCAAATTCGGCGACTGCACCCACAGCGGTGAGCCGGGCTGTGCCATTGCCGCCGCCATCGCAGATGGTATGCTGGACGCAAAGCGGTTTGAAAATTATGAAAAGCTCAAAAAGGAAGCACGCTATGACGGGCTGAACGCCAAACAGATCGAAGCCGAAAAAATAAACGCCATGTTCGGGGGTATGGGCAGCATGAAGCAGATGAGACGGTATGCCAAAGAGAAAAATTCAAGAAAAGGTTAACACACAGGGTGCCGAAAAAGCCGGCACCCTGATTTATTTTACTATCGGCGACCTGTAATAGTCGAGGTTGCCGACGCGCTCCTTTTCATTTGGGTACATCAGCGCATAGATGTCGGTCGCCGCAAAGTCCTTGCGGAGCATATCCGTCGCCCCGGCGCCGGCAGTCTTGACAATCACAGGAAGGTCGGACTTTGCCGTGATTTGTTTCAGCGCAGCCCTGCCGCCGCCGCTCATGGCAAGCACCCGCAAATACTGCGGCGGCGCCGTGATGTCAGTGCGGGTGATGCCGAGCAATACGTTTAGCATGATCCGGCGTATCCGCGAATGGGTATAACGCTTTGTTTTGATACTGTCGATGACGCCGCCTATGCCGGTATTGTCGTTTGCCGCCTGTTTGATACGATTTTCCAGCCCCTCAGACACGCCGCTGATGTGTGAAAGCGTTTCGGCATCCATCAGCCGCAGCCGTGACAGGATGGCCGGCTCGATGGCTTTAATATTGACGGGCGCTCTACCGCTTCTAATCTCTTCCGCATAGATGTCATACGCCGCCTCGGGCATAAACGCCTTTGCGGCGCTGTGGTCGATGCCCCTGACGTAGGATGCGCTGCCAAAGCCGTCGTGCTGCGAGCCCCGGCGTTTTACGGGGACAGGCTGCATTTTTGCGCCGATTCGCCGCATGGCTTTTAAATATTCCACGGCGAGGATGTTGTTCGGCGTCGCCAGCACCGACACCGCACCATAATGCGCTGCCGCACGTGCCCTTGCCTCGGGAAAGCTCAGCCCTTCGGCAAGCCCCTCGGCCAGCATATCCTTAAAGCCCTGTGGCTCGGTGCAGAGCAAGTCCGCCGCCCGGGTCAGCGCATCCAAACAGTCGTCCTCGACGCCGAAGCTGATAAAATCCGCACCCATGGCGTCCAAAAGCCGCACGCCGCCCATAGCAAAATACTCCGCCGACTGCATGGCGTATACTGCGGGAAGCTCGATCACCAAATCCACCCCGCAGGACACCGCCATGTGCGCCCTCGACCATTTGTCGCAAATCGCCGGCTCACCCCGCTGGACGAAGTTCCCGCTCATCACCGCCACGGCACAGTCGGCGCCCGACAGCGCTTTTGCCTGCATAGCCTGATATTGATGCCCGTTGTGGAAGGGATTATATTCTGTTATGATGCCAACGATTTTCATATGATTTTACCTTTTCTTCAAAAGATTTCCGTTTAAACTTGTGGTTTCGCACGAAAAAGTGCGCCATACGCTTTTTGATTATATCACAATCCATAAAATTATAAAATAATATTTACAAATTCGTCAAAAAAATGTATAATATTTTGTGATAAAGTATTAGGAGGTTCTTATAGGTGAGTAATTTTTTGGAGAGAATCAAAGACAGGGCGAGGGCGCAGAAAAAAACCATCGTGCTGGCAGAGGGCGAAGATATCCGCACCATTACGGCAGCGGACATTATTTTGCGCGAGGGTATTGCGGACTTGATCATCTTAGGCAATGAGTCTAAGGTGTCCGAGCTGGCGCAGGGCATGGATATTTCAAAGGCGACAGTCATCGACCCTGAAAAGAGCGACAAGCTCGAAGCGTTTGCAAGCAGCTTTTATGATATGAGAAAATCAAAGGGCGTCACCCCCGAGCAGGCTACCGAAACCGTCAAAAATCCTCTGTACTTCGGCGTGATGCTTGTTCAGACGGGTGCGGCGGACGGTATGGTTGCAGGTGCGGTCAATTCTACCTCAAACGTGCTGCGCCCCAGCCTTCAAATTCTGAAAACAACGCCCGGCACCAAGCTGGTCAGCGCATTTTTCGTGATGTGCGTGCCCGACTGCGAATACGGTCAGGATGGCATCTTCCTCTTCGCCGACTCGGGGCTAAACGAAAACCCCGATGCGGATGCAGTTTCGGAAATCGCCATCAGCTCCGCCGCTTCCTTCGAGCAGCTGGTCGAGACACAGGCGCGTGTGGCGATGCTTTCCTACTCCACATACGGCAGCGCCAAAAACCCGCTGGTCGACAAGATGCAGCTTGCCACCAGTCTCGCCAAAGAAAAACGCCCCGACCTCATCTTAGACGGCGAGTTCCAGCTCGACGCCGCGATCGTTCCCGAAATCGGCAGGTCCAAAGCGCCGTCCAGCACCGTCGCGGGCAGCGCAAACGTACTGGTGTTCCCCGACCTCAATGCCGGCAATATCGGCTATAAGCTGGTTCAGCGACTGGCAAAGGCAGAGGCTTACGGTCCGATCACCCAAGGCATCGCAAAGCCTGTCAACGACCTTTCAAGGGGTTGCAGCGCGGACGACATCGTCGGCGTAACGGCGATCACCTGTGTGCAGGCGCAGAAGTAGACAAAAATAAGGCGTCAACGCCTGTTTATTATGAAAGGAAGTTTTTTCGTTGAATATTTTGGTTATTAACGCCGGCAGCTCGTCGCTCAAATATCAGCTAATCGATATGGACACCTCCGCCGTACTGGCAAAGGGTCTGTGTGAGCGTATCGGTATCGAAGGCTCAAACTTGAAGCACCAGCCGCTCGGCAAGGACTGCGTATCCATCGTTTCGCCGATGGATACGCACGCAGACGCTATCACGCTGGTCATCGGCGCACTGGTCGACAAGTACCACGGCGTCATCGCAGGCATGGACGAAATCGGCGCAGTCGGTCACCGTGTGGTGCACGGCGGCGAATTCTTCAAGCAGTCGGTCATCATTGACGACGCCGTCAAAAAAGCCATCGACGCATGCTGCGAGCTGGCGCCTCTGCACAACCCACCGAATCTCACCGGCATCGAGGCATGTGAGCAGGTCATGCCCGGTGTACCGCAGGTAGCGGTGTTTGACACGGCGTTTCACCAGACCATCCCAAAGGAAGCGTATATGTACGCGATCCCTTATGAATACTATGAAAAATACAAAATCAGAAAGTACGGCTTCCACGGCACGTCGCACAAATACGTAGCGCAGCGTGCGGCGAAGATGCTCGGCAAGCCGATCGAAAAGCTTAAACTAATCACGCTCCACCTCGGCAACGGTTCGAGCGTTACTGCCGTCGACCACGGAAAATCCATCGACACCTCCATGGGCTTTACTCCGCTTGCCGGCGTGCCGATGGGCACCCGTTCGGGCGACATTGACCCTGCAATCGTATGCTTTTTGATGGAAAAGGAAAATTTGAGCATCGACCAAATGAGCGATGTCCTGAACAAAAAATCCGGCGTCATCGGTGTATCACAGCTCAGCAGCGATTTCCGCGACCTCACCGACGCTATGGAAAAGGGCGACGAAAAGGCGACGCTTGCCATCAATATGTTCATCTACAACGTCCGCAAATATATCGGCACCTACTCCGCCATCATGGGCGGCATTGATGCGATCGTGTTCACCGCCGGCATCGGCGAGAACAACTCGTCCATGAGGAGCGCCATCGTCGACAACCTCTCTTACAAGGGTATTAAGATCGACCCCGAAAAGAACGCACAGCGCGGCAAGGAAATCGACATCAGCACCGACGCAGCAAAGGTCAGGATGCTTGTCATCCCCACCAACGAGGAACTGATGATTGCGCTGGAAACCCTCGAACTGGTAAAATGAAAAAGCGTTCGAGTGCGTGGAAATTAATTCTTGACAAACCGGTAAATAAATTATATAATGTCATCTATGAATGTTGATTTGTTTCCCATCATGGACAATGAAGGCTCGGAAATAGCCATCAGCGGCGAGGTTACGACCTCCGACAACAACCTGACTGCGGTTTCACACGTTTCGGGCAGGGCGATAAACGCTTTCGGGCGTATTAAGCTTGAAGCGGATGTTTCTTCCGTCCTGACCACCGTGTGTTCAAGATGTCTGTCCCCCGTCACCGAAAACCTGACGTTTCACATCAGCGAGGTGATCGGCGAGGATGTCACCTTGGACGGCACGGCGCTTAATGTGGACAGCGTCACAATGATGTATCTGTTCATGCATATGCCCATACAATTCTATTGCCGGGATGATTGCAAGGGGCTGTGCGCCGAATGCGGCGCAAACTTAAATAACGAAACCTGCAATTGCATGGTCGGCGAGATTGACGAGCGCTTGGCGGCCCTCAAAAAACTGCTCGACCGTTAGTGATTGATTTTTGGAGGTGAACGACTATGGCAGTACCAAAAAGACGCGTATCTAAGCAACGACGTGATAACAGACGTGCGCATTGGAAGCTTGAATTGCCGGGCCTCATCAAATGTCCGCAATGTCACGAATTCAAATTGCCACACAGAGTGTGCGGCGCATGTGGCTACTATAAGGGCAGAGAAGTTATCAAAAAAGACGCTTAATACAAAGAGCCGCAATGTATGGTGTTGCGGCTCTTTTTTTCACATCGAAGATGTGAAAAAAAGAAAGTTAATTCATTCCTTGGCAAAGGCTTTCGGCTGCGCACCTAAAAGCGCCGCAGGCACTTTTGACACATCGAAGATGTGAAA
>JAKJBX010000004.1 GCA_022706765.1 Bacillota bacterium | reverse complement strand
AGGTCCTGATTGGTGGCGGGGTCGACTATTTTGCACTCCACCCCGGGCAACGCCCTGCCGACGGTGCCGACACGCACTTCGAGCGGGTCGCCGACACGGCTCTGGGTGCAGCCGGGTGAGCTTTCGGTCTGACCGAACACAATGGTGATGTCTTTCATATTCATGACGTCCACGACATCCTGCATGACCGAAATCGGGCAGGGCGAGCCTGCCATGATGCCTGTTCTCATATGCGAGAAGTCGGTGTTTTTAAAGTCGGGATGCTCCATGATCGCAATAAACATCGTTGGCACGCCGTGCATGGCGGTGATTTTTTCCTTTTGAATGGCTTCAAGCGCCCGTGCAGGCTGGAAGTATTCGATCGGCACCATGGTCGTGCCGTGGGTCATCGCTGCCGTCATCGCCAGTACCATCCCGAAGCAGTGGAACATCGGCACCTGGATCAGCAGGCGGTCAGCGGTGGTGAAATCCATACAGTCGCCGATGCACTTGCCGTTGTTGACGACGTTGTAATGCGTCAGCATAACGCCCTTGGGGAAACCCGTCGTGCCGGAGGTGTATTGCATATTGCAGACATCGTCTTTTTTGATACCCTCAAAGGTCTTGCTCAGCGCATCAACGCTGACGTTTTCGGCAAGCCTCATGGCGTTGTCCCAAAAATAGCAGCCCTTTTGCACGGAGTCGACCGTGATAACATTTTTCAAAACGGGCAGACGCTTTGACGCCAGCTTGCCCGGCGCGCAGCCTTCAAGCTCGGGACAGATTTCCTTGATGATTTCGACATAGTTCGAGTCTTTGTAGCCGTCGATCATCACGAGAGTATGCGTGTCCGACTGACGGAGAAGATACTCCGCCTCGTGGATTTTGTACGCTGTATTGACGGTCACCAAAATCGCGCCGATGCGCACCGTCGCCCAAAAGGTGATGAACCAGTGGGGATAGTTGGTCGCCCAGATAGCGACATGGTCGCCCCTTTTGACGCCCATGGCAATGAGCGCGCGGGATGCGACGTTGACCTCTTCGAGAAATTCTTTGTATGTACGGGTATAATCCCTTGTCGTGTACTTAAAGGCATATTGGTCCGGAAATTCCTTTGCCACCTTGTCAAGCACCTGACCGAAGGTGAGGTCGATCAGAATGTCTTTTTCAAAAAGGCACTGCCCTTGCGCAGGCGTGTTGATGACGCTGCGCACACGCGCTTTTTGCACCCGTTCAAAATATTCCGCCATATAGTTGGCAAAGTGAGGGAAGGCGACGGCGGCGTCCTCTAAGTTGCTGTTCCAGCGCTTGACCCATTCGAGTGAGATATAGCCGTCAAAGCCGGTACCGCCAAGCAGATCGAACGCCTGATACAGCGGAATGTCTCCCTCGCCTGCCATTTTGTAGACGACGTTTTCGCCCTCCATGACCGAGTCCTTCACATGGACGTGCCTGATGTACTTGCCGATGTTTTCGATGGTCGCCTCGGGGGTTTCGTTAAAATAGCGCACGGTGTGGTGGATGTCCCACAGCGCCATGATTGCAGGGCTTGCAACCGCCTCGATGACCTTTTTGAGCCTTGCCGAGTCGGCATACACGCCGTTGGTTTCGATCAAAAGGGTCACGTGTTTGTACTCCGCCAACGCAGAGAGTATTTTAAGGTTGGTGATCACCACCGCATCGTCGACGTCGCCCGTAAAGCCCGGCTGGATATCGCCGAGGATGCGCACATATTTCGTGCCGGAGTTTGCCGCAAGCTCAATGTATTCAAAGCCCTCCGCCAAAACGCCGGTTCCGCCGGCGCTGCTGACGCAGCAGGAGGAAGAGAAACATGCGATTTCGAGTCCGAGCTGTCCTAAATTCGCCACGGTTTTGTGAAGCTCGTGGCCGCTGAAAGGCTTTGCCTTTGCAACGCTGATTTCGGATTCCAGTCCACGGACTTCGATGCCGTTAAACCCTAAGTCCTTCGCCATCGAATATATCTCGGTCCAGCTCCACTCGGGACAGCCTACGGTTGAAAAAGCAATCTTCATAAACATTACCCCCATTGTAATATTAGACAGTTCTATATTAAATGTCATGTTATCATTCCGGCGCAAAAATGTCAATATTCCATGCGGCATTTTTATTCGGCATAGCTGCAGGCTCAGCGGCATAAATTTGGCGGAATTCATAAAAAATAAAAAAATTTATCTAAACACTTGCATTTTTTGCGGTTTTTTGCTATAATTTCTAAGGATGACAGCTGTGTTTTGAAATATGCTAAAAAATAATTGCAAATTGCAAAATTTTCGGAGGAGATATTCGTAAATCGGGAGCGCCGGAGGTACGGCAAGGCATCCGGAGTAGCTATGAATTTAATATGTGGCGCAGTGTATATTTAGGGCGGATGTGTACATATGACCGGCGTTTGCTCTGTTGGCAGTGTGCTATGTTTTAAAGTAAAAAATCTAATAACAAAGGGGTTTTTAGACATGAAAACATTAGGGCACGTGATGGATCAGGTGATCAAGAGAAATCCCAATGAGCCGGAATTTCATCAGGCAGTCAGAGAAGTTTTGGAGTCGTTGGAGCCGGTGGCTGAAAGGAAGCCGCAGTGGGTTGACGCCGGAATTTTTGAAAGGATCGTGGAGCCGGAACGTCAGATTCTCTTTCGTGTTCCGTGGGTTGACGACAGCGGAAAGGTACAGGTCAACAGGGGCTTTCGCATTCAGTTCAACAGTGCGATTGGACCGTATAAGGGCGGACTTCGCCTGCATCCTTCCGTTAATGCGAGTATTTTGAAGTTTTTGGGGTTCGAGCAGATTTTTAAGAACTCTTTGACCGGTCTTCCGATCGGCGGCGGCAAAGGCGGCAGCGACTTTGACCCCAAGGGAAAGTCGGACGGCGAAGTGATGCGGTTCTGCCAGAGCTTTATGACGGAGCTGTCTAAGCATATCGGCGCAGACACGGATGTGCCTGCCGGCGATATCGGCACCGGCGCAAGAGAGATCGGCTATATGTACGGACAATATAAGCGTTTGCGCAATGAGTTTACCGGTGTACTCACCGGTAAGGGACTTCAATGGGGCGGCAGCCTTGTCAGAACCGAAGCGACCGGTTATGGGCTGTGCTATTTTATGGATGAGGCGCTCAAAGCAAAGGGCAAGTCGTTTAAGGATGCGACGGTTGTGATCTCGGGTTCGGGCAACGTAGCGATCTATGCTACGCAGAAGGTATACCAGCTGGGCGGCAAGGTTGTGGCGCTCAGCGATTCCAACGGATACATCTACGATGCCGATGGGATCAAGCTGGATACCGTTCAGCGGATCAAGGAAGTCGAGAGAAAACGCATCATAGAATATGTGAAGTATCATCCCAACGCAGTCTATACCGAGGGCTGCGCCGGAATTTGGACCATTCCGTGCGATATTGCGCTTCCGTGCGCAACGCAGAACGAGCTTGACGAGACCGCCGCAAAAACGCTGATTGCAAACGGCTGCTATGCGGTAGGCGAGGGCGCAAATATGCCTTCGACTGCGGAAGCCGTTTCAGTGTTCTTGGCTAATAAGGTCATCTTTGGACCTGCGAAAGCGGCGAATGCGGGCGGTGTTGCCACCTCGGCGCTGGAAATGAGCCAGAACAGTATGCGCTATTCGTGGACGTTTGAAGAAGTGGATGAAAAGCTCAAAGATATCATGACCAACATCTACACGGCGGCAAGCGAAGCGGCAAGCGCATATGGCGATGCGGATAATCTTGTCATGGGCGCTAACATTGCCGGCTTTTTGAAGGTTGCCGAAGCGATGTATGCGCAGGGCGTGGCATATTAATTTGACATGAAAAAGCGTTCGAGCGCGTATGCGCCTTCTTGAACGCTTCTGTTCGCCGGAGCGCGGAAATCACGCCGATTTTACGTAATTTCCTATAAGTGTACGAAAAGGCTTTCTCCGGTATACCGGAGAAAGCCTTTTTAGCGGATGCGTTCGGGAAAGCGCCTGTGTGCCCGAATGTATTGCTTGATCTGATTATTTTTTGACGACGTGAACCCGCTTTCTCTGCATATCTTCGAGCAGCACCCTGAGCGTTTCACCGAAACGCTGATAGTGCACGATTTCACGGGCACGCAAAAATCTTAGCGGTTCGATGACGTCGGGGTCGTCCGCAAGACGGATCAGGTTCTCATATGTTGATCTTGCTTTTTGCTCTGCGGCGAGGTCTTCGTTGAGGTCTGCGATCGGGTCGCCCTTTACGGCAAGCGCTGCCGCCGAAAACGGCGTGCCGCCTGCGCTTTGCGGATAAACGCCCAGCCTGTGGTCGGTGTAATAATCGTCAAAGCCGCCCTTTTTAACCTCGGCAGGCGTCAGGTTTCTCGTCAGCTGGTGCACGATCGTGCCGACCATTTCCAAGTGTCCCAGTTCCTCGGTGCCTTGTGAGGTATCAAAATGGCGCTTCCTGTTCGCTGGTAAAATGGCGGACAGGAGGGGTCTTGTTTTATGTGGGGATGAGGCGGACAAGCCGGTGCCGAAGGGAGGGAGAATGTATGATGTTAGGGTGGTGATCAATTTGTAATAACGCATACTCCTAAGGTATGATAGCTTATATTTTACTTTAGGAGGAAAATGTATGTTTACAAAAAAGAAATTGGAAAAACTCAGCAAGGCAACCACAAAGCAAATGGATTTGGCAGACTTAGCGGATATTTTAGAAATCCACATCGATCCGTCGCTTTCAGCCGACGAGCGAAAAGCCCAATATCTGAAGCAGGTCAAAAATCCTTACTGTATGCGGGTGGGAACAACAAAAGGAAAAGTCGAGTTTTCTCCCGATGGGCAATCACTGGATACGCTTCTGGCTGTGTATTTTGCCAGAAGGACGTCGAATTAGGAGGGAACAGATATGGGAAGGAGAAATCACAGGAAAACCTCTCAGTCGGTACAGTCAAAAAAGTGGCGTCCGGGGCTTTATGTCAGGATATCCAAGGAGGATAAAAACAGCACGCAATACAGCATAGAAAATCAAAAGAAGTGTCTGTGCGGTTTTGTTGACGCCAACGAGGATGAGTTCAGCGGTATTAAATTTTATGAAGATGCAGGGCATACGGGCACAGATTCCGACAGGACAGCATTCCAGCTGCTGTTGCAAGATATACAAAAAGGGATAATTGATTGCGTGATCGTCAAAGACCTCTCCCGCCTGTCGAGAAATTATTATGAAGCAGGATATTATCTGGAATATCTGTTTGTATCCATGAATGTGCGGTTTATCTCTCTGGAATATCCCGCAATCGACAGTGTGAAAAACCCTGACTTGATGAATAATGTGATGATCCCCATGCAAAACGTGGTCAACGATGATTTTTGCCGGTAAACCTCCGTTAAGGTGAGGAATGTGCTTGACATGAAGCGCAAACGCGGTGAATTTATCGGGGCTTTTGCGCCATATGGTTATGAAAAGAATCCCCTGGACCATCATCATTTGGTTGTGGATGAAGAAGCAGCCTGTGTGGTTAGAATGGTCTTTCATTGGTTTGTCTGCGACGAGATCAGCCAAATCAAAATCGCCCAAAGGCTGAACGATCTGGGTATTTTAAATCCAACAGCTTATAAGCAGTCGAAAGGCCATAAATACCAAAATTCTTGTCGGGAGTTCGGTTCATCTTACTGGCATCCGAGCGTTATCAAACGCATCTTGGAAAATCCCATGTATATCGGCAATATGGTTCAGGGACGACAAAGAGTGAAAAGCTTCAAATGCCAGGTGGTGGAAGTCATGTCCAAAGAGGATTGGATCATAGTCGAAAATACCCACAAAGCCGTCGTAGACAGGGCAACCTTTTACAAGGTGCAAAGCCTTTTGGCCCGCGATACCCGAACGGCACCGGGTAAACTCATGCTTTATACTTTTTCAGGTTTTTTGCGCTGTGCCGATTGTAAAAGAGCCATGCATCGCAAATCTGACGGTAAGTATACCTACTACATATGCCGTACATACACAGAATTATCCAAGCAAGCCTGCACCCGGCATTCCATTCGTGAGGAAAAGCTCAAGGATGCAGTCTTTGCCATTTTGAAGCTTCATATAAGAGCAATCCCCGATACAACGGAAATAATTTCCGCCATCCAAAGTCCATCCGCTAAAACCACAAACAACTCGGCTGAGGTTCTTTTGAAATCGCGTCAGAGAAAACTTCGCAGAATCCAGTCATATCAGAAATCTCTTTATGAAGACTGGAAAAACGGGGGTATTTCGGAAGAAGAGTATCAGCATTTTAAACAGCAGTATGCAGATGAGATGGAGCAAACGGAGTTCGGTATTAAGCAGCTAAAAACGGAGCGGCAATCGTGTGAGGATATTCAGGAAAAAGAATGCCGGCAGCTTGACTTTTTTAAGCAGCATTTGGAATTGGATGAAATAAACCGCGATATCCTCTCCGAGCTGATTGACGTAATTTATATTGAAGAAGGGGGTGACCTTACAGTTCGGTTCAAATTTTCTGATCCGTTCATACAGTAACATTTCCCATGATAGAGGCGTTTTGAGGCCTTACTCTTCAACAAGGTAAAGCCTTGATTATGAAATTTTATTTTGTTTGTGGGTCCTGTTGCATCCACCGCTCCCGCTGGCCCTGTAAAATAAATTTAGTTTTGGTTTTACAGACCCTTTTGCACCCACCGCCCCCGTTGGTCCTACAAAATGGATTTAGTTTTGGTTTTGCAGACCCTGTTGCACCTACCGCCCCCGTTGGTCCCAAAAATGAATTTTATAAATTATATCTATTATAAAAAGGAGCGATTCAAATTGAATAATATTCACGTGAAAAGAAAGAAAGCAATTGAAGAACTAAAACAAGAAAAAATCTTAAATAAGAATTTATCCCTTAACGAGACGGCAATCTTTCATGTTGCCGTCTCTTCTTTTTGTAAGATTATGTGTCTTGTTAAGGCAAAAGCAATAAACGTAGAGGCAGTAATGGATTGTTTTCGGCAATGCAGTCAAAGCGGCCATTGGAATATGCTGTGTTATTATATTGAATGTTATAGAAAACAGTATCCGGATGCGGTAAGCCAAAATGTCGTTCATTTAAGATTCCATAAAGAAGCGTTCGATCTTTATGGCAGCTATGTTTTGAAATTGCTTGAACAGTATCCTGATAAGCCATCTGTGTGAAAAATGTCGTATCATTCGTGGTTTTTACTTGCCTGCTGCCCTACCACCGTTTTATTATGTCCTTGGAATGGACCACAAGGAAAAGGCATTGAGTCGTGATGAAAAACGCCGGTACATTTCCAAGCTGGAATCCGGCATTAAAAATATTTGCGATCACCTTACAATCAGTATTCAACGTAAAAAGTGTAATAAAATATCTGAATTTCGTTGCATTTTTTGTTAAAGTGGGGTATACTTATATTGCGAGGTGATGTACCATGTATAGAACAGCAATAGAAGAACTGCATAAATGGAAGGCAAGGCAGAATAAAAAACCGCTCATTATCCGTGGCGCAAGGCAGGTCGGCAAGACCTGGCTTATGAAGGAATTTGGCCGGGTTGCCTTCAATAAAACCGTATATATCAGCTTTGACAATAACCAGCATATGACGGAACTGTTTTCCTCTGATTTGGATGTACAGCGTATTATCATCGGTTTGGAGCTCTATTCCGGTCAAAAGATCAATCCTGCCGATACCCTGCTGGTCTTCGATGAAATTCAGGAGGTGCCTAAAGCGCTAACTTCCCTGAAATACTTTAACGAAAACGCGCCTGAATATCAGATCGTGTGTGCCGGTTCGCTTTTAGGGGTTGCCTTACACCAAGGCACTTCCTTTCCGGTGGGCAAGGTAGAGTTTTTGGATTTGTACCCTTTGAGCTTTACGGAGTTTCTTACCGCAATGGGCAACGCACAGTATGTAGAGGTTTTGCAAAAGAATGATTTTGAAATGGCAACGACCTTTAAACAAACCTATATAGACATGCTCAAATATTACTATTATGTGGGCGGTATGCCGGAAGCCGTCTATAGTTTTTCCGAGAATAAAGATTTTACCGAGGTGCGGAATATACAGCAGCGCATGCTTGACGCTTACGAGCAGGATTTTTCCAAGCATGCGCCCCACGACGTTGTTCCGCGAATCCGAATGCTCTGGAACAGTATTCCCGCCCAGCTTACTAAGGAGAACAAGAAATTTATTTACGGGCTAATTAAAGAGGGTGCGCGCGCGAAGGAATACGAACAGGCTATGCTCTGGCTGACCGATTGCGGCCTTATCCACAAGGTTCACCGGGTAAATAGCCCGAGACTGCCGCTCAAAGCCTATGAGGATTTAAAATCCTTTAAATTGTTTTTGCTTGACGTCGGCCTGCTTTCCTGTATGGTACGCCTGAAACAAAGCACACTTTTAGACGGCAATGCACTTTTCAAGGAATTTAAGGGTGCGCTGACCGAGCAATATGTTTTGCAGCAATTGAAAACGGTCAAAGAACTGGAAACCTATTACTGGACAAATGACCGCGGCGGCTCGGAAATTGACTTTGTTGTGGATAACGGCAGTAACGTTATTCCCATTGAGGTAAAGGCCGAAACAAATTTAAAGGCAAAAAGCCTTAAAACCTATTACGAAAAGTTTCAGCCGGAGATGTCCGTCCGCACATCCATGTCGGATTACAAGCGTGAGGAATGGCTGCTGAATTTACCATTGTATGCTATTGAAATGCTACGCTGAATAGACCGTCGTAGTTTATATTTTTAATAGAGTTTCAGATTATTTATATAATGCAAAGTTCGTAGAAGTGATGATAATGGCTATAATGTGAATTTGTTAACAGGAATGGAGGTTTGTATAATGAATTTTAGTCAAAACTATGTGCTTTATTATCCAACAATCCAATTTGAAGATTACGAATGGTTGTGGGCAGCAGCTCTTTTGTGGGATAGAATTTATAGAATTGTACCAGATGGAGTTAAACTTCATGAATGCCGAAATATTCAAGAATTAATTTCTGATGGAGAAATTGGGATTCACCTTTCACCAAAAAAATATACGAAAAATACGGCCAAGTTATTCATTGAAAATTTGAAAACACAAAAGTGGAGTGCCGCCGCACTTGATACAAAAAGAAAGTATAATAGTAATACAGCTCGCTTGCATCGAGAAAAGATAGATTATCAAGTTAGAAACATGCTTATAAACCAAGGATTTGGAAAATCTGATAGCGAATGGTTTGAAGACCTTCCCGAAGATTTTGTAGCTTTATACATGATTTATTTAGCAAACGTTATGGCAATTGAAAATAAAATGTCTGTTGTAACAGACAACTCTATCGCTTGGGCTGGATATACATACTTTAATATTCATAAAGAACCATTTGATGATGAATGCTCCCCATATCACAATCATGTCATTATGGATTTACTCATTAGGGATTTTATACCAGCTAATATTTTAGATTTTAGTCCTCAACAAATTCTTGATTTCAGGCGAACGAGGAAAGATGAGAGACAAAATTTTATGGACATAATGAATTCTGCTGCTAAAAAACTATCTGAATATGAATTGACCGAGGTATATGATGATAGATTAAATGATATAAAGAATGAAATCCAAAATGGATTAACGGAGTATAAGAAAAGCATGGACATGCTTAAAATTGTAAAATGGACAGGTGCCTCTAATTTGTTTTTTTCAGCAAGCGTAGAAGTAGCGAACCGTATTTCAAACATGAACTCTACTACAATATCGTTACTAAATTTAGGTATTATGACAACAGGGGCGTATTCACTTTATAAACAACATAAATATGACCAAGCTCAGAATGCAAAAAGCAACGGATTTTCGTATTTATATGATATTCAGAAAAAATCAAACCAGAATGGTGATTATAGGAATGTTCTGAGAAATTCGTTGTATGAGTTCATAAATGATTAAATGCCACTATGTTAAGGGTAGTTTCCATCTAATGCAAGGAGGTCATTCTATGACACTGTATGAAATCATTTTCAAAAGACGCTCAGTGAGAAAATACGATAGAACGCCGCTGGACGAAAAAACGCTGAATGACATTCGCGCGTTTATCACAAATACCAGACAGTTGCAGGGACAAAACGCGCGGTTTGACATTGTTTCGGCGGACAAGGTAAAGGGCGCTTCCGCGCCGCATTATATTATGAGCTTCTGCCCGCCCGGCGACGCTGCATATGCCAATGTGGGGTATGTATTGGAAAAGGCGGATCTATATATTCAAAGTTTAGGACTTGGCGGTTTATGGCTTGGGTTCGGGAAGCAGAAGGAAAAAGAGTCCGGCTTTTGCATTATGCTTGCCTTTGGGCAAAGCACTGTGCCCTTCAGAACAAGCGAAAAGGAATTTAACCGCCTGTCCATAAGTGAAATCAGCAATAAAGACAATCATCTGGCACAGGCGGCGCGTCTGGCTCCGTCTGCGTGCAACTCCCAGCCCTGGAAGCTGTTTTTCGGGGACGGCTGCGTCACCGTGCGCTATTTCGGAAGGGGCCTTACGCAAATGCTGTTGAAATCGAAAATGAGTAAAATCGATATGGGCATTATAACGCGCCACATCGTTACCGCTCTTGAAAACGAAGGTAAGGAAGTCAAATCCATCACGCCCAAAACGTCCGGCAAGGATTTTGAAATTGAAATGATTTACGAATGAGAGAAGCAAAGGAGCAGATAACATGAACGAAACGTTAAACGTAATCGCAGAGCGGTATTCCTGCCGTGATTTTAAAAGCGAGATGCCATCCGATGAAATCCTTCAGGCAATCGCCGAAGCCGCCATACAGGCGCCCAGCGGGATGAACCGTCAGGCATGGCGGGTGATCGTTGTAAAAGACCAAACGCTGATGCGGGAGATGGAAGCGGAAGGAATGTCTTATCTTGCGGGTATGGAGGACAAGTCCTCTTACAACAGGATTATGGAGCGCGGCGGCAGGCTGTTCTACGGCGCGCCCTGTATGATTGTCGTCCCGATTGATCCGACACAATACGGCCCCGCGTTGATTGACTGCGGTATCCTATGCCAGAATATCACGCTGGCCGCAACCTCGCTGGGAATCGCCAACATTATGTGCGGATTTACCGGTCTGGCGTTCGCCAGCGGTCTCCGTGCGGAAGAATTCAGTAAGCGGTTGGGCTTCCCTGACGGCTATGCCTTTGGTTGTTCGGTATTGTTGGGATACGCAAACACCACCAAGCCGCCCCATGAGCCCGACAAGAATAAAATTTCGTTCATAGGATGATGGGAACAGGAGAAGGCTTATGAGATATGCCGTGCTTTTGAAAGGGATTAATGTCGGCGGGAAAAACATCGTCAGGATGGACGATTTAAAACAATTGCTTCATGATTTGGGTCTTGGCAAGGTAAAGACCTATATTCAAAGCGGCAATGCTGTTTTCGAAACCGCGCTTGACGAAGCCGTTTTGCACGAGACAATCAGAACCGGTTTTATTGACCGCTTTGGTTTTGAAAGTGACGTATTGATACGGAGCGAAGACGAAATGCGGCTTTTGATTGATCGGCTCCCGTTCACAGCGAATGAGATAACGGCAGCCCAAGCCGCTGATCCGCAGGTTGAGCATCTTTACATTTATTTTTTAGATCATACGCCGGAACAGATGCAGATCGACGCAATATGCACGGAGTGTGCCGGCAAAGATATCCTGCGGACAGGAAAAAGAGAGCTGTATCTCCTTTGTCGGCAGAGCATACGCAAGTCAAAGCTCGCGGCCCGCATTGCAAAGGTATTTGGTTCGGCTACGGCGCGCAACTGGAAAACAGTCAATCAATTGTACGATATGATGAAAGATAAGGGTGATGAACATGTTTGAGGGGTTTTCCCCCCGCACCATTGACTTTATGTGGAACCTCCGCTTTAATAACCGGAAAGCTTGGTTTGAAGAACACAAAGACGAGTACCGGCGCGATTTTTTGTATCCCATGAAGGAGTTAGGGCAGGAGGTGTTTGAACGGGTTACCGGTCAATACGGCGACCGCGGTTTTATTCACAAGATTGCGCGCATTTACAAGGACGCCAGACGCCTGCGCGGCGACGGCCCGTACAGGGATCATCTGTGGTTTTCCATTGAACGGCCCAGCGAGGAGTGGACATCTACCCCCGTATTCTGGTTTGAGTTGGAGCCTGAAAGCTGGAGCTACGGCCTGGGTTATTATCAGGCAAAGCCGCTCACCATGGCAAAGCTCCGGGCGCGTATTGACAAAGCGCCGAAGCAATTTGAAAGACTCATTGCGCCTCTTGAAAAGCAAGAGGAATTTGTTCTGGAAGGCCTCGAATATGTAAGAAAAAAGACAGCGCCCACCCCTAAGACAGCGGAATGGTACAATAAAAAATCCTTTTCATTAATCCATACTCAACCCAATGGTATGGAGCTCTTTTCGCCTGAATTGGCTGACCGCCTTGCGGGCGGTTTTGCATTCCTGATGCCGTTATACGACTATTTTGTTACATTGGATGCCAACCCCGATCCGCAAATCGGATAAAACAAATATCGGGAGGTTTTTATGGATTATTTCTCAAAAGAAGACTTAACGGAGGCGCTTCGGGCCATCACTTCACTGATCGGCAAGTGCGAAAAAGCGCAGGAAAAGCTAACGCAGGGCACCCCTCAGTGGACGCTGCTCAAAAACAGGGTCAAAGCGCTCCGTATATCGGCGTCATTGATCACAACCGCATTGCAAGGAGATTAAGATATGGTTTATTCGACACACTATTTATCACCTGTGGGACCGATTACGCTTGGAAGCGATGGCGAAAATCTTGCCGGCCTGTGGCTGGAGGGGCAAAAATACTTCGGCGGTGCCGTGCCGGAGACTATGACACAAAACGATGATCTGCCCATATTCGCCGCCGCAAAGGAATGGCTGGACAAGTATTTCGCGGGCAAGCAGCCCGCAATCTCCGAGATTCCCTTAGCCCTCATCGGCGGGCCATTCCGCCAGACCGTATGGGAGATTTTATGCCGGATTCCTTACGGCAAGGTGACAACCTATGGCCAGATCGCAAAAGAGGCTGCGGGCAGAATGAACAGGCCAAGCATGTCGGGTCAGGCGGTCGGCGGGGCTGTGGCGCATAATCCCATCTCCATCATCATTCCCTGCCACCGGGTAGTAGGCTCAAACGGAAGCCTGACAGGCTATGCCGGAGGCATCGGCAAAAAAATTCAACTGCTTGAGCTGGAAGGCGCGGATATCTCCGGGCTGTTCATACCGGCGAAAGGCACGGCGCTGTGATTAACGGAACGGAGCATCATTACTATTAAAAAGCTGTCCATGTCTCAAAGCTAAAAAATTTATCATGAGGATTTACTTTTTGCAACAAATGTGATATAATAGCAAAATGCGAGGTGATGCAATGGAAAAGGAACCATTAACTCAAAAACAGGAAGAATATATAGAAAAAATGTCGAGGCACTTGCCCGTATTAAGAGCATCCATTCGTATCACTCAAAAAGATTTAGCAAGGAAAATTGGAGTGACCCGACAATCCATGATGCTTATTGAGACGAAACGTCGACCTTTGCAATGGTCAACTTATCTGGCTCTTGTATTTGTATTCCAGCAATACGACGACTCAAAAAAATTATTGGATAGCTTTGAAATTTTTGATTATAACATGATGAGGCATCTAGAATGACCATCATATAAGTAAAATGATTATAACTAAGAAGGCAACGAACGATCACCTATTTTAATTTATAGTGTGTAAAACTTCTTGAATACACTGCACGGAACGATCGTCGTAAAAAATAGCCTTTGACATCTGTAATCACATAAAATGGATAATCAAGTAGTGAGAGGAGATTAGTAGTGAAGACTGAAAAGCAAATAGAAGATTCTTTCATTGGTAAGCTTAAGGATTTAAAATATACATACCGTGATGATATTAGGGATAAAGCTTCACTTGAAAAGAATTTCAGAGCGCATTTTCAGCGTTTGAACAAAGTGAATTTAAGCGATTCCGAATTTGCACGTCTTAGAGATGGAATTATAACTGCTGATGTATTTGCGGCAGCAAAAACATTACGTGAAATTAATACTTTTAAGCGTGATGATGACACACCCCTGCAATACACTCTTGTAAACATCAAAGACTGGTGTAAAAATGAGTTTGAAGTGATAAATCAGTTGCGTATAAACACAGATAACAGCAACCACCGTTATGATGTTATTATCCTCATTAACGGCGTTCCTGTTGTTCAGATTGAGTTAAAGACTCTACAAATTACACCCAAAAAGGCAATGGAGCAAATTGTAGAGTATAAAAACGATCAAGGCAATGGATACACAAACTCGCTTCTTTGCTTTATGCAGCTTTTTATCGTGAGCAACGAAACAAATACATACTATTTTGCAAACAACCATAAAGAACACTTTTGTTTTAATGCCGACGAAAGATTTTTGCCAATCTATGAGTTTGCAGATGAAGAAAATAAAAAGATAACTAACCTGTATGACTTTTCGAATAGATTTTTACCTAAATGCACTCTTGGGCAATTAATCAGCCGATACATGGTTCTTGTAGTAAGCGAACAAAAATTGATGATTATGCGTCCTTATCAGATTTATGCTGTTAAGGCAATTATGGACTGCATTGAGCAAAATCGTGGCAACGGATACATTTGGCATACTACCGGAAGCGGAAAAACGCTCACCTCTTTCAAAACATCAACACTTTTGAAGGACAATCCCGAAATTGAAAAGTGTTTATTTGTCGTGGACAGAAAAGACCTTGATAGGCAAACACGCTTAGAATTTAATAAATTCCAAGAGGGCTGCGTTGAGGAAAACACAAACACCGAAAGTTTGGTCAGACGCCTTACATCTGACGACTACAAAGACAAGGTGATTGTTACCACCATCCAAAAGCTTGGGCTTGCCCTTGATGAAGATAGCAGGCGTAACCAAGAGAAAAAGAAAAAAGGTGAACTCACCTTTAAAGAAAGATTAGAAAAACTTAGGGATAAGCGAATGGCAATTATTTTTGATGAATGCCATCGCTCCCAGTTTGGTGATAACCACGATGCAATAAAGACATTTTTCCCAAAAGCACAGCTTTTCGGTTTTACCGGAACACCAATTTTTGAAAAAAACTCAACATATAAGCAAATTGATGGCACCGTGGGTTCTTACAGAACAACAAAAGATGTTTTTCAAAAGGAGCTTCACGCCTACACCATAACACATGCAATTGATGATGGTAATGTCCTGCGCTTTCATATTGATTATTTCAAGCCAGAAGATGATAAGGTGGCTATAAAAGCATCCTCGAAGGAATATAAACAAGCAATTGCCGAAGCAATCTTATCAAAGCATGATGCTGCAACATATAACAGAAGATACAATGCAATCTTCGCAACTGCTTCGATTAATGACGCAATCGAATATTTTGAACTGTTTAAAACTTTGCAAGAAGATCTCAAAAATAGTGGTGATGAAAACTTTAATCCGCTAAATATTGCTTGCGTCTTTTCTCCACCAGCTGAGGGAAATAAAGACGTGAAACAGCTTCAAGAAGACCTTGCACAGGAAAAAGCCGACAACGAACAGGAACCTGACAAGAAAAAAGCTGCACTTAAAGTTATAGTCGACGATTACAACAGGCAATATGGCACGAACCACAGCATAAACGAATTTGACTTATATTATCAAGATGTGCAAAAACGTATTAAAGACCAGCAATACACAAATGCGGATTATTCACACAAAAACAAGATTGATATAATCATTGTTGTGGATATGCTGTTAACAGGCTTTGATTCCAAGTATCTAAACACACTGTATGTTGATAAAAACTTAAAACAGCATGGCTTAATTCAGGCTTTTTCAAGAACAAATCGTGTTTTGAACCCCACGAAGCCATATGGTAACATTATTGACTTTAGAGGACACGAAAATGAGGTTAATGATGCTATTACACTCTTTTCCGGCAAGGAAAATAGCGAGAAAGTAAAGGAAATTTGGCTTGTTGATCCGGCTCCTGTTGTGGTTAAAAAGCTGGATAAGGCTGTTGCCGAGCTTGAAAAGTTTATGCAATCACAGGGATTGGAGTGCAAACCGGAGGAAGTAAGCAATCTGAAGGGTGACACGGCACGTGCAGAATTTATTGATAAATTCAAAGAGGTGCAACGCCTTAAAACGCAGCTTGACCAATATACAGATATAAAAGAAGAACAAGCTGCAAAAATTGAAGAATTGTTACCGGAGGATACTTTGCGTGCATTCCGTGGAGCATATATCGAGACTGCTCAAAGGCTAAAGGTACAGCAAGGCAAAGATATTGTGGATAAGGCACCAGAGGTTGAACAGCTCGATTTTGAGTTTGTTCTGTTTTCCTCTGCTATCATTGACTATGATTACATCATGTCGCTGATTTCTAAATACACACAGCCTAATGTGCCTAAAAAAGAAAAAATGACCAAGAAAGAATTGATCGACCTTATATCTTCGACCTCCAACTTGATGGATGAACGAGAAGATATAGAAGAATATATCAATACGTTGGAAGCCGGAAAGGGATTGGATGAAAAATCCATAAGAGCAGGCTATCAAAAATTTAAGGCAGAAAAATCGGCTAAAGAACTGGCTGCAATTGCAAATAAACATGGTATAGAGCCAGCATCATTGCAAGCCTTTGTTGATAAAATAATGGCGCGCATGATTTTTGATGGTGAAAAACTAAGTGACCTATTAGAGCCCCTTGGCCTTAGCTGGAGAGATAGAACCAAGAAAGAGCTGGAGTTGATGGAGGATTTAATTCCGCTACTGAAAAAGTTAGCAGGTGGGCGTGAGATTGTGGGGTTAAAAGCGTATGAATAATAAAGAAAAAACAAAAGTGTTGCCGAAGTTGAGGTTTCCAGAGTTTAAAAGCAATGGCGCAATTAATCTTGAAAATGGAAATTTTATATTTGAAGCAATCAGTAATAAAAATCATAATTCAGATCTTCCCGTTCTTGCTATAACGCAGGAACATGGAGCAATTCCAAGAGATCAGATTGATTATAATGTGTCGGTAACAGATAAAAGCCTTGAAAGTTATAAAGTTGTAGAAAAAGGTGACTTTATTATAAGCTTAAGGTCTTTTCAAGGTGGCATCGAATACTCTCTCTTTCATGGTATTTGTAGTCCTGCATATATAATCTTGCGAAAAAAAGTTGATGTCATAGAGCCATATTATAAGCATTACTTTAAAACCAATAGGTTTATCCAAGATTTAAATAAAGACTTAGAGGGAATTAGAGATGGCAAAATGGTAAGCTATAGCCAGTTTTCTGCTATATTGATGCCAAAACCTGATAATAACGAACAACAAAAAATAGCCGACTGCCTATCCTCCCTGGACGACCTCATCGCCGCCGAGGATAAAAAGCTGTCGGCACTTAGAGCACACAAAAAAGGTTTAATGCAGAAGTTGTTTCCCGCTGAGGGTGAAACTCTGCCTGAATGGAGATTTCCGGAGTTTAGGGGTAGTGGAGATTGGAAAACAAGTGCACTTAACTTTTTAGCTGTAAAAATAACACAAAAAAACAATGATAAGAGATTAAATCGTGTGCTTACAAATTCCGCTGTTAATGGAGTTGTAAACCAGCAAGATTTTTTTGACAAAGATATTGCAAACCAAAGTAATCTCGCTAATTATTATGTTCTTGATAAAGGCGACTACGTATATAATCCAAGAATATCAGTAACAGCTCCAGTTGGTCCTATATCAAGGAATAATATGGGCAAAGGTGTTATTTCGCCTTTGTACACAGTGTTTAGATTTAAAAGCAAAAGCAATGACTATTTTGCGCATTTTTTCAAAACAACATGTTGGCACCAGTACTTAAAAAATATCTCGAATACTGGTGCAAGGCATGATCGTATGAGCATATCGAGCGAGGATTTCATGAATATGCCTTTAATCTATCCTGCGAGCAAAAAAGAACAACAAAAAATAGCGGATTGCTTATCTAACGTGGAATATTTCCTAAATGCACAAGCAGAAAAAATTGAAGCGATACAGGCACACAAAAAAGGTTTAATGCAAGGGCTGTTCCCTTCCATTGAGGAGGTGGGAGAATGAGTATAAACATTCCATCTAAATTTACCAAAGAGGAATTTAATAAGCTAATTAACAAGAAACTTAACAACGATAATTTTCAGCAATACAAAAAAATATTTAACGATAATTATAAAAAGCCGAAGGGCTCGGTAGAATATACTTTAAAAGATGGTTTATCTACGGAAGTACTTACAAAAATAGATTTTATACTCAAAAGGATAGGAGATAAACAATTCAACTCACTGAAAGAAACTGCTGAATATTTCAGAATGCTGTTAGATGAAAAGAAATATATTGTACTGTTTGCATATAATGGTACAGGTAAGACAAGGCTTTCTGTTGAGTTTAAATCATTAGGTCAACAGTTAATTGGTGATACTGGAGAAAAAACAGCTGATACTTTATACTATAACGCATTTACTGAAGACCTCTTTTATTGGGATAATGATTTAGAAAATGATACAGACCGTCTACTAAGGTTAAATAGCAGCTCCCGATTTTTTGCAGGCTTAAAAGAGCTTGAAATGGAAAGCAGGATTCGCCCTCTGCTACATAGGTATGCCGATTTCGATTTTTTCATCAATTATGAAAACTCGGCAATTAGCTTTTTTAGAAATGTACTAATTTCAGGTGCGACACAAAGAGTTGACAATATAAAAATATCTCGTGGCGAAGAAAACATCTTTGTTTGGTGCTTCTTTCTTGCTGTTGTTCAGTTGGTTGTGGATAAAGTAGAATCGTATAACTGGGTAAAGTATATCTATGTAGATGACCCTATTTCTTCTTTAGATGACAATAATGTTATTGCTGTTGCAAGTCATTTGGCACAATTAATGAGTGGTAACGATGTTAAAGTAATTGTTTCATCACATCATACATTGTTTTTTAATGTTTTATGCAATGAAATTAATAATGCCGAACAATTATTTTTGCAAAAAAACGCCACGAGTGGTACGTATGTACTTAAAGATACAACAAAAACACCTTTCTTTCATCATGTTGCATTATTAAAGGAGTTGAAAAAAGCGTCTGATTTAGGGGCATTATATACGTATCACTTTAATGTCCTTAGAAATATAATAGAAAAGACAGCATCTTTTCATGGTTTTGCCCACTTCTCTTCTTGTATAAGAAAGGGAGCGGATGAGGACGAGCCTATCTACACAAGAATAATAAACCTCTTGAGCCATGGAAATTATTCTTTATTTGATCCCAAAGAAATGGTTGAAGAAAATAAAGAACATTTCAAAAACATACTAAATAATTTTTTAGATGATTATAATTTCAATAAGAAACTATTTGAAGATAATCAAGTTCAGGAGGGTCGGGAATGAATGATACACAACAAAAACAATTAGGGGCAACCCTGTGGGGGATTGCCGATAAACTACGTGGTGCTATGAATGCGGATGACTTTCGTGATTATATGCTATCTTTCCTTTTTCTGCGCTACCTCTCCGACAATTATGAGGAATCCGCAAAAAAAGAGCTTGGCAGTGATTATACAGAGTGTGAAAAAGAGATAGAAAATGCAGTTGCTAACGAGAAACAAGATGATGTTATCAATAGCTTAAAAAACCAGATAGCTAAGCATTTTTCCAAACAGGCATTGGAAGAGAAAGCATTGAAGGCAATTATCGAGGAATATGAGGAACTGCTTGAAAGCAAAAAGCTAACACCTCTTATTGTTTGGTATATCAAAAATTTAGACCAAGTGGTCACTTTTGAAAAACAAATGCGCCGTAAAGTGCATTTTGTAATTAAGCCACATTATCTATGGAGCAATATTTATGAGTTAGCACGAACACAAAATAAACATCTTTTAAAAAACCTGCAAAAAGGCTTCAAATTTATAGAAAACGAATCTTTTGATAGCACTTTCAGAGGGTTGTTCTCTGAGGTAAATCTTGACTCAGATAAACTTGGTAAAACATATGAATTTCGTAATGAAACGCTGTGCTCAATTATAACCGAAATTGCCGAAGGACTTTCTGAATTTTCAAATGAAATAGATCTTTTAGGAAATGCCTATGAATATTTGATAGGTCAATTTGCGGCGGGCTCAGGTAAAAAAGCTGGAGAGTTCTACACTCCCCAGCAGATTTCAACCATCCTTTCTCGCATCGTTATACTTGATAGCCAAGACCCTAGTACAGGCAAAAAAAAGTATATTAACAATTTGCTGGACTTTGCTTGTGGTTCGGGTTCACTCCTTATCAACGTTAAAAAGCAACTTGAGCCAAACAGTATTGGACAGATATATGGACAAGAAAAGAACATCACAACTTACAACCTTGCTCGTATGAACATGCTACTTCATGGATTCAAAGATTCTGAGTTTCAAATATTCCACGGAGATTCACTATTAAATGACTGGGATATTTTAAGTGAGATGAACCCGGCAAAGAAATTGGAGTGCGACGCAGTTGTAGCCAATCCACCTTTCAGTTACCGTTGGGAGCCAAATGACACGCTTGCAGAAGATTTTCGCTTTAAAAGCTACGGACTCGCCCCAAAATCGGCTGCCGATTTTGCCTTTTTGCTACATGGTTTCCACTTCTTAAGTGACGAAGGCACTATGGCAATAATTTTGCCTCATGGTGTTTTGTTCCGTGGTGGTGCGGAGGAAAAAATAAGAACAAAATTGCTCAAAGATGGTAATATTGACACGATAATAGGATTACCGGCAAATCTGTTTTTCTCTACAGGTATTCCGGTGTGCATTCTCGTGCTTAAAAAGTGCAAGAAATCTAATGACGTGTTGTTTATCAACGCAAGTGAGTACTACGAAAAGGGGAAACGTCAAAACGTCCTATTGCCAGTGCATATCGACAAAATAGTTGACACATATCAATATCGAAAAGAAGATGACAAAAAGTATTCGCGTCGTGTATCTATGGAAGAAATCGAAAAGAATAATTTCAATCTGAACATATCAAGATATGTGAGTACGGCAATAGCAGAAGAAATCATTGATATTGCTGAAGTCAAAAATAATCTGGATAAAATTGAGGATACGATAAGCAAGGTAAAAGCTAGGCATAATGAATTTTTAAAAGAACTGGGATTATCAGAGTTGCCATGAAGTCAAATGTCATTTACAATTTTAAAATAAGTGAAGTAAGTCAAAATACACAGAGATATTTTAACTTGAAAGAAAAGCCGGACAAATCAAACAACTGCTGCTATACGATTTCGCTTTGCCCCAAATTGCCCAAAACTATGCTTCGGGATAAGAAGCTCGTTTGGTATGAAAGCTTGATGAATCAGAAGGTTCCTGTCAGGTTTGGAACCAGGGAACAGGTGGAAGATATATCAAACACTTACCTAATGGCTATCAAGACGGTCTAACTTTGGGGTCGTTTAGTGTTAAGGGACGCTTTAAACACAGAAAGGTTATCTAAATTAGGGACATATCGGGAAGGTGCTCTATTCAAATTCTCATAATCCATAATTGTTCTTCTCATACCGTACAACCAGTACCACATAAAATAATACCAGACGAAAAAAATCGTCTGGTATTTTTTCTGCCCAAAATTCAGGAGAAAGGAGGTCTGTCCAATGGCGAAAAACTGTTTTATGCTTATGGAAGTGGTGGATGACAAGCAGCCGGATAAGTTGTCCGGTCCACAACCTTTCCTAGAAAATTATCAAACTGCGCTGCTTTTATCACTGCTGGACCGGGGCCTCCTAGCACAGTGGCAGTTTGAGCGGTGTGTCGAAGAACTGCAAAAGCCGAGCATAAAAAATTGACTTTTCAAAAATAAAAGTGCAACACTTGTAGACGCGAAAAGATAAATTTCTTAAAATAAAGGTGGTTGATAAATTTAAATCAGAGAGGAGGGCATGAGTTTGATTCCATATTCCGATAAGCCGCAGCGGGTTGCCGCTTACTGCCGGGTATCGACGGACAAGGATGATCAGGTGAATTCGTTGGAAAGCCAGAAAAAATACTTTCGTGATTACATAGAGCGCAATCCTTTCTGGGAGCTTACGGAGGTTTATGTAGACGAAGGTATCACTGGCACCAGCACCAAAAAACGCCATGCCTTCAACCGTATGATGGCAGACGCCCAAAGACATACCTTCGATCTGATTATCACAAAGGAAATCAGCCGTTTTGCCCGTAACACGTTGGACAGTATCTTCTATACCCGCAAGCTGAAAGACCTTGGTATTGGCGTCTTCTTTATGAACGACAATATTAACACTCTGGATGCAGACGCCGAGTTGCGGTTGACTATTATGTCATCCATCGCGCAAGAGGAAAGCCGTAAAACCTCCGACCGTGTAAAATGGGGGCAAAAACGGCGCATGGAACAAGGCGTAGTGTTTGGCCGGGATATGCTGGGTTACGATGTCCGAGACGGTAAACTCTATATCAATGAAGAAGGCGCGGACATTGTGCGCCTTATCTTCCACAAATTTGTTAACGAGGACAAGGGCACCCACGTTATCGCACGTGAACTGCGTGAGGATGGCATTCAAACTGCTACTTACATGAAACAATGGTCCAATACGGTTATTTTGCGGGTACTGCGCAATGAAAAATATTGCGGTGACCTTGTCCAGAAAAAAACCTTCACGCCCAGCTACTTGACTCATGAAAAAAAGTATAACAAGGGCGAAGAAGAATTTGTTGTCCTCCATGATCACCACGAACCTATTATCAGCCGTGAAATGTTTGATAAAGCCCAGGCGGAATTGGTCCGCCGTTCTCCTTCAGGCGAGCAAAAGACCAAGCACTCTAACCGTTATTGCTTCTCTGGCAAAATCAAATGTGGTATCTGCGGATGTTCTTTTGTATCCCGCACGAAAAAACGCAAGGACGAAAGCATTTATAAGGCGTGGCGGTGCTATGAGGGCGCGAAAAACGGTGCGCCGCATGTTGACAAGGCCGATAATCAAGTGGGCTGTTCCTGTATGTCCCTCAATGATGAAGACGCTAAGCTGATGATGCAGGAGGTGGTGAAAAGTCTTCAAATGGACACCCAGAAGACTGTTGACAACCTAACGGGTATCATCAAAAAGGTAATTGATTCAAGTGGTGAAACCGACAAGTCAGAAAACCTTCAAGACAAGGTCAAACAAATTTCTGAAAAGAAACAACGGTTGCTGGAACTTTATCTGAATAAGGATATCTCCAAACAGGATTTTCAGACCATGAACGCAAAGTGTGACCAAGAGATGGATATAATCGGCAAGGGAATGGAAAGCTGCAAAAAGCAGACCGTACTGTGGGAGAATCACGAAAAACTGCTGTCCGATATCTCGTCTGCGCTCAAGAGCCTTGTCTTCGGGGAGCAGTGGAACGACACTTTCTACCGTCATATCCTTGACAAAATCACGGTTTATGACGAAAACCGGGTAGACATCCACCTCAACCTATTGCCCGCAAAATGGCGATTTACAGCCTTTTCCGGCGACCATCGTCATTTTGATGCCTCACTACCGATGTCGTTGAGCGTCGCACGAGCGATGTCGTTGGGCATCGTAAACCGTTGCGACAGATAGCGCAGCGATGCGCCGAGCTCGCCGTCGGGACCGCCGTATTGCGAGATAATCGCCTTAGCAAGGCGGGGATTGGTATTTTTGATGTTGATGGGATATTGCAGCATTTTTTCATATTCCCACATAAATGATGACCATTAGCCTTTCCGGCTCACAAAATTTTATAGAAATTTGACCACGCACTTACCGTGAGCCGGATAAGGCGTATAGCTGGTCATTGCATAAGGTTGAAAACTTATGCCTCCTCTTTTCCGAGTCTGTAACTTTGCCACGGCCACGGACCTTCGATCCACTGCCACGGAGTTGTATAATTGTCACCTGTCAGCATAAGCGGTCCGTACAGCCTTTCATAATGCGTTTTCATCGCGCCGAGCTTTTTAGAAGCGCTGTTAAATTCCTCAACTGCTTTGGTTTCAAAGGGGTGGGTGTCGAGAAACAGCTGCAAGTCGAGCATGCGAAAGTCGAGCTCCTGAATTTCCTTTAACCGTTTTTCACGCTCTGTCATTTTGTTAGTCCTCCCATTCATACCAGGACATCGGCTGGTTTAGTTCTGGAAAAATCGTGCCGTAGCGCAGCCCGTCTTCTAAGCTGTACAGCTTGTCAGGCCAGGTTTGAAAGGGAACATACGCCTGTGCCAGCATCGGGTTTTCCGGCATAACGGGGATATTGATTGGTTTCATAAGCATTTTGCCTTTCTGCTCAATATTTTGCTGCGCACTGCCGCGAGCACGACAGTGCAGCGTAAAATGTCTTTACAATATATATAGTATAGAATTTTGTCATAGTTTGTTACAATAAGGGCGTTGAAAAGCACCAAAAAAGATGATACAATCATTCAAAAGGAGTGATGCAATGCTTGAACAAATCCTGGACTTCAACCGCCGGTTCGTCGACGGGAAGCAATATGAACAATACGTCACCGACAAATTCCCAAATAAAAAGATAGCGATACTCTCCTGCATGGACGCACGTCTGACGGAGCTTTTGCCGGCGTCACTCGGTCTTAAAAACGGCGACGTCAAGCTGGTTAAGAATGCGGGTGCGGTCATCACGTCGCCTTTCGGCAGCGTTATGCGCAGCCTGATCATCGCTGTCTATAATTTGGAGGTCGAGGAAATCTTGGTCATCGGTCACAGTGACTGCGGCATGCAAAGCCTTGACAGCGCCGCTATTTTTGAAAAGATGCAGGCACGGGGCGTCACGCAGCAACAGATGGATTTGATCGCATATTGCGGGTTTGACCTCAAAAGCTGGCTGAGCGGCTTTGACAGCGCAGAGGACTCTGTGCGGGCGACGGTGAAAGCCATCACGGGGCATCCGCTTATTCCGAAAGATGTTGCCGTCTATGGTCTTATTATGGACCCGACCACCGGCGGAATAGGACGTGTTGACACTAAATGAATGTATGTTTTTTGAACGCATTTTGTGCCGGACAAGGCGAATTTTCGCAGGTATAATCTGTTTTTGGCAAGAAGATTCAACACGGTATGGTGCAAAATGCGCCAAAAAGGCATGCGTTTGGTTTAGTGTCAACACGTCCTGAAAAATCTTGCATAGATTAAACCGATATTGCACAGCATAAGCATTGGGGAGTTGAACCCACATAGGTTTTGAACGGCAGATTTGTGCTCATGCGGTGCAAAATCCCTTGGCAATACGTCAGTATTATCTGCGTGATTTTACTTGCCTGAATAAAAATCCGTTCGTTCAAAACTGCGAAGCACCCCCACTGCGGGAAATTTTGATGGATTTCACGTCGGAGGAGGAAGGTTGGCTGGCGCCAGCCGACGACGACAACAAAGAAAGACGCAAAATTAACGCAGCGGGGGCTGTGTGTGTTCAACTCCCCAATGCTTAAATGCAAGGGGTGATTGGCTTGCCTGCTGTGGAAGCACATGACAAAGTGTTTTTCGTAAGACTTGACGACGCCGCATCGATCGATGCGCTGAGCCGCCGGATGGCGTATGTGCTCACCTATGGCATGGGCAGCAAAGCTACCCTGACGGTATCGAGCATAGAGGACACCCACATGGTACTGTGCTTGCAGCGTGCCGTCACCGACCTTTGCGGCAATGTCATCGAGCCGCAGGAGTTCTCCGTCAGCCTGATGGGGGACTGCGACCCAGACTTTGTGATGTTGGTCGCCGGTATGCTTTTGATCGGCGGCGTGTCGGTTGAAACGCTTTCAAAATTTGTGTTCTAAATCATAGCGTTTTGCATACTTATAGAGTATCCAAAACATATGAGAACGGAGGGCGACAAATTTTGCAAAGCGTACAGAACAATAATTGCGTATCGCTTGTCGGCACGGTCGGAGGCGAATTCAAGTTCAGCCACGAGGTCTATTGCGAAAAGTTCTACAATTTTTCACTCGAAACGCCCCGTCTGTCCGGAAACTGTGACGTCATTGTCGTTACGGTATCGGAACAGCTCCTGCACAGCAAATGCATCAAGGTTGGCGACAAGGTGTGCATCACGGGGCAGTTCCGTTCGTACAACAACAATTCGCCGTGCGGCAACAAGCTGATCCTCACCGTATTTGCCAAGGAAATCGCACACGCCAGCGCCGAGAAAATCTGCGGCTGCATCAATGAAATATCCCTGACCGGCTATGTGTGCAAGCCGCCGATATTCCGGATCACGCCCTTCGGCAGAGAAATCACAGACCTGTTGATTGCGGTCAACCGTACATATAACAAATCAGACTATATCCCCTGCATCGCATGGGGACGAAACGCCAAGAGCGCAAGCCTGCTCGGTGTCGGCGACAAGGTTGTGATACAGGGGCGTGTGCAAAGCAGGGAGTATCAGAAGAAGCTCTGCGACAGCAGCTGTATTACCAAAACCGCCTATGAGGTCTCAATTTCCAAGATCACCAAAGCTGATTGATTTAGAACGCCATGTTTTTAAGGCGCTTTGCATAATAATGCAAGGTGCCTTTTGTTCTTTATATATAGGAAATTACGCAAAATCGGCGTAATTTCCGCGCACCGGCGAAATGAATCCGCCGGTGCTTTCGCTCGCGCGGCGAGCGGAGGCGTTCGAGAAAGCGCATACGCGCTCGAACGCTTTGCTCTTATTATGCTATTTCCACGCTTCGGCGGAAATCAACCTCGCCTGAGCTTACGCATCTGCCCGAACGCTTTTTTGTTATTCACTAAGAATTTTGTTGAAAAATGTGGGAATTTATAATATAATCATTGTGTACAACACTTCCGATTAAAGGTTGATGTTATTTGAAACAGCAAAACAAGCACTTTCCCATGGCGCTAAATGCCTCGGTATCCGCCGCAGTGGCGGTTGCCATTGTCTTTCAGGGCAGTTATTTTTATTTCCAGCATATGAGCGTTGTCTGTCTGCTGCTGGCTTTGCTGATTTGGTATGCACAAAAAAACAAAGTGACGGTCAGCCCTGCGCTCATTGTCCTGTCCGCCGCCATGATATTGGTCAATCTCCTGCCGGTGGCGACGGCAAACGCCGGTTTTTTCGGTGCGGCAACTGAAAGCCTCCGCTGGCTGGGCTTTGCGGTCATTGTGGTGCTCAGCGACAACACTCTCAAAAATAAAATGCTTGCGGGTGTCTACGCGGGGGTCACGCTGGTGTCGGCAATGGGGATTTTGGCGTACTTCAAAATTTTGCGGTTTCCCGAATGGGCGGCTGAAATAGACGGCATGTTCAGGATGCAGTCGTCTGTGGGCTATGCCAATCTGACGGCGGTCTACTGCGGTATCGGCGCCATGCTGGCATATGCATATTTCAGGGAGGATACCGCTCGAAAAAAACTGCATCTGTGGTGTCTGCTTATCAATTTGGCGGGACTGATTCTCACCTTTTCACGCTTTGGCATCGCCTGCTTTGCCGCATCGGTCGCCATTGCCGTGTGCTTTAAGCACAGGCGTGCGGTTTGGGGAGCGGCAGCGGTATTTCTTTTGGCGGTCGGCGGCGCCGCGTACCTTTTCGCGTCCGGCAAGGAGGCGCTGTTGATGCAGTCGACCCTTGTCAGCCGTCTGATTTACTGGCAGGACGCCTTGTCGCTGTTTCTGTCGCACCCGATCGGCATAGGCGCGGGCGAGTGGCAGACCAAACAGTTTGCCGTTCAGTCGATGGGCTATAATGTCAAATACATCCACAACTCACTGTTGCAAATCGCCGTGGATAATGGTATACTTGGAATGATTTTCTTTGTGCCGCTGCCGGTTTTCGGCTTTTTGGGTCTGTACAGGTTATGGCGCGGCACGGGGAAGGACTTGCATTTGGCACTCATCGCATCATTGATATTGCTGGTCATGCACAGCACGGTCGATATCGACATGAGCTTCGGCGCGACGCTGCTGATTTTGGGTATATTGCTTGGTTACGGTGCAAAAAGGCGGGTTGCGGTCAAAAAACAGCCGCTGATTGCGGTATCCGCATTGCTGATCACGGTCGCCGTTACGATGGGCGTCTCGGTCGCCGTGCAAAACGCAGGCGGCATGGACTATGAGGCATTGCTTGAGAAAAACGCTATGCGTCCCAATGACGCTTTGGTGGTTGCGCAGCTCAGCCAAATGGCATACGCCCGGGGCGACAATATGGAAACATACCGCTGGTCAAAGGAATGGGTCAGGCTTGCGCCCCGTCAGCAAGCGGCTTACGACGCCTGTTTTGTGGCGTTGGAGGGCATGAAAGAAGCGGGCATCTATCAAACGGAGCGGGACGCTCTGTATGCACAGGCAAAGGCTATGAATGAAACAACAAATTCTTTGTGCAGATACTATGACAGCTACACCAACATCGTTCTGCCGAAAAAGTGAGGTATGATTTTATGAACAAAAAATTGTCCAAACTGCTCATTGTCGTACTGTTGCTCAATATGCTGCTGCCCATGCTTGTTGCGGCGGAAAGGACTGATATGACGCTGCACTTCAACGGCTCCGTCGGTAGCGTCAAGAGCAAAATTGAAAAAAACGCCGGCAAATATTACTGCCAAATGTGGCACTTGGATGAGTATGGCTTTACATACAGGGCGTATGACGGCGAGATCACCGTCAGCCGTTACGGCACCGAGCTTAAAATCACCTTCGGGTCGGATGCGGTGCTGGTTAACGGCGTCGCGCAATTATTCCCCGACCCTGTTTACAGAACGAATTATATGAATTATATCTCCGTTAATTTGATCGCGTCGGTTTTCGGCAGCGGCGTGACGGTCAGCGAGACGCTCTCTAAAATTAATATCGATTTGAACGAACGCCCTGTCCTGCCGGAGTCAAAACGTGTCAGCGGCACCATCCGCCTGCCCGGCAGCGACACGGCGCCCGCCGGCGGTATCCTGTTTAAGGTCAGCGTGATGACTGTTTCTGAAAGTGTATACGAACCAGCGTTTGCCTATACCACTGTCGGCGCCAACAGCGGCAGCGGCACTTATAGCATAGATGTCAACGACGGTTTGGACTATGCGGAGTACAAGGTGGCGTATGAATTGGTCGATCCGGCTGCCTTTACCAGCTATTACCCGACCGGGTACTACTCGTATTACGGCACGCAGTCCTATTATGTAGGGCACAATATTTTGATCGGCAGCGACACGGTCGCCGACCTTGAAGTTCTCAGGAACCGTGTGCTGCCGGTCGCCATCAACCGGAACGGCTATGCAGGCGCGGTGGACATTTTGGTTTGGAACTCGTTTCGGTACAATCAATGGTCCGCAATTGATGGATCCGCCGCCGCCTTTAATATTCCGGGCGACATCAGGGAGGTTTATATATACTACCGGCTCAAAGACGAGGTGGAGGGGTATGTCCCTTACGGGTATTATACGCCGGACGGCACTGTGCCGGTTAGATATTCGGAAGAGGATTACATTGATATGTCAAATCTGCCGGACAGCGTCAGCTTGGACATTTTGACCGGAATGGTCATTAAGGGGACGATCCACTACGACCCGGCGCTCAGAGAAAGCAATGACCGAATCGATATCTATGCCTACCATAGGTCGCAGTCGAGCGGATATGGCTTCCGGTGCGGTTCTTTTCAAAAAGCCCCCGGATCGGATACCGCGGAGTTTTTTGTGACCCTGCCGGTATACGGCGACTATACCTATGCGCTTGAATTTTACTCATATTACATGGGCGGCTTTTTGGATGCCGCCGGTGGTTTTACTTATGATTATGCCGCCGCGCGGCTGTTTGACCCCGGTAATGGAAATGTCGGGGATATTTCCATCAGCGTTGCGCAGCCGGTGATTTACGGGACGGTTTCCCTGCCGGCGGGCAAAACCGCGGACGAGGGCGGCATTGAGGTCGAGGTGTCTGTCAAAGCGACGAATTTTCAGCCGCATCCTTTGCCGGTTGAAACATATAAGCTGTTTTCGGTTACCGTTATGATTCCCGAGGGCGAAAGCAGCGTGGATTACGCGTTGCCCTATGCGTATGATGAAGCCTTCGATTCGGTGTATGCCGCCTGCGAGGTCATCAACCGGGACAATTATCATACGGTTGGGCAAGCATACGACCGCGTGCGGCTGGCTTTGCCCTATGCCAGCAAAGAGCTCAACTTTATGGTCGCCATAGTCGATGCGACCGTCGAGATATCCGGCGTCATCTCACTGCCGGGGAACATGACGGCGCAGGAGGATATGGATATTGAAATATCCAATGGTTATCAAAGCACATCCGTCACCATAAAAGAGGGTGAATCAAGCAGTCCCTATACCTTGACGTCATACGGCGCGGCGGATTACCAAATCAGCTATACGCTTGATTATCCACACTTCGTCGACGGCTACTACTCCGGCAGCGGTACGGTGGCTGGCAGTGCAGAGGCTGACAGGGTCAGCGAAGCGACCCATGACCTCGGCAGCATCAATATTGAGATATTGTCCGCGCCAAGCATCAGCGGCGCCATCAGCCTGCCGCAGGGCGTCACAGCGCCTGCCGGCGGACTGAAACTGCTTCTGCGCAGCGGGAGCGATGCCGTCATGGTCACTATCCCTGCGGGCGGCACACAGGCTGTCTATACGCTTTATTTGTCCGATGCGGTCAAGGGATTTGCGTTGTCATACAGCGTCATCACACAGTCGGAATCCCTGTGGCGCAGCGGTTATCTGACGGCAGCCGGCGTGTCGGCACGCAACCAGCAATACAAATTTCCTATGGAAAATAACACGGCGGAAAATATCAACTTTACCCTGCTTAAACAACTTCCGGTCACCGGTACTATCCGGCTGCCGGAGGGTGAATATGCGCAAAGCGGCATTTACGGCAATGTCCATGCCGAGCTGGTTTTTGACAACGGCAAGGGAACGTCAAGCTACACGTCCCAAAGCGCCGATACCCTTCTGATTCAGTCCGGCGAAAACAGTGGACAATATACGCTGTACATCCCGGATGACCCGACCTTTGATGGTTATAAGCTCCGGTATGCGCTTGCGGAGGGCAGCGGCTATTATCGGCAGGCGTTTTACGCGGCAAGCGGCACGACCTCTGCGTGGGGCAATGCGACGACTCTGCCGATGACTGCCAATAACGTTGAGATTGTCCTGCTGCATATAAACACGGTCAGCGGCACGGTGACGAGACCCGACGGCTTTGACGCGCCGTGTGCAGTGAGTGTCAAGCCGGAGCTTACCGGTAACGCAACGCACCAGCCCCGGTGGTTTTTGTTGCCCGAATATGTTTCGGTCGAATTTGAAGAGGGGGACGGCGCCAAGCCTTATTCCGTCAGTATCCCTGCGGACGCTGCAGGGGTCGTCCTGCGCTACGATGTGACTTATGGCGACAATTCCGCCATGCTCATGCCATACGGGTATTACAGTGATGACGGCGTCGTCGAAAGCGTTGACGGGGCGAAGCTGTTCCCGGGCAATGTGAACACAACCGGAGTCAATTTTATCCTCAAAACAGTCCGGCAGCCCTCCGGTCAGGAAATTCTCATCCGCAACATGCTGTTTGCGGGAGGAGGGGCTTATAACGTCAGAAGCAGTGTTTATGACACGCAAAGGTTTATTGTGCATTTAAATAACGCCTCCGCCGAAGCCGTTACCGGCACGGTCTATGTGTCGCTCTATGACGGGGACAACAAGCTCATCGAAGTGGTGTCGGCTGATATTGATATGCTGCCCTGGACGGGTGATAAAATACCTATGAAGTTTTCCAGTGCGCCGCCTGCCACGGTTAAGCGGATTAAAATCATGGTATGGACAGACGATATGAAGCCTGCGGCAAAGACCTATGATACGAAATATTATTAATCAATATACCAAAAAGTGCCGAAGGGCACTTTTTGAATAAGTGAAAAAATAGGATGAATGGTGGGGCAAGATATGTACTTGCGAAAGATAAAAATCGTGTTTTTGACTGCACTTATTTTGGCGCTTGCGGCGTTTGCCGGCATCCTCGCCGTAAACGTCTATGTCACACGGTCCGGCGAGCGATATCTCACAGACATCCGATCCGCCGGCGAGGCGGACTGCATCATCGTTTTAGGCGCTGCCGTGTCCGGTGACGCCGTTTCGTACACCCTCGCCAAAAGGCTTGATATGGCGCTCGAAGTGTATCGTACGGGTAAAGCGCCCAAGATCATTGTGTCGGGCGACCACGGCAGGCAGGGCTACAATGAGGTGGGCGTGATGCGCGAATACCTGATGCGAAACGGCGTGTCCAAAGACGCTGTTTTTATGGACCATGCAGGGTTTAACACCTATGACACCATGTACCGTGCACGGGATGTGTTTATGGCAAAAAACGCGATCATCGTCACGCAAAGGGAACATCTTGTACGTGCGCTGTATATTGCGGATAAGCTCGGTCTTTCCGCCGCCGGGATCGAGTCCGAGGACTACGACGCCTATGAGATGGAGGTCCAAAAAACCCGTGAGTTTTTAGCACGCATAAAAGCCTTTTTACAGTGCGAAATTCTGCGCCCTGAGCCGAAATATTTAGGCGAAGCCATCCCTGTGTCGGGTAGCGGCATTTTGACGGAGGATTAACGGCAAAATCATACGGTTGGCGGTGACTTATGAGAAGTAAACTTTTAATTTTGGCAGCGGTGGTTCTTGCGCTGTCGGCAAAACCTTTTATCAATTGGCAAAACAACACCGTCGGCGTCACAAGATACAGCGTCGTCAGCGAAAAAATCCCGCCCGCCTTTGACGGCTTTAAGATATTGCAGCTCTCTGACATTCAGGGCGGGGTTTTCGGGAACAATAATGATGCGCTGACGGCGTTGATTGAAAAGCAGCACGCCGATATGGTCGTGCTGACCGGCGATTTGGTCGACGAGGGCGTTGCAGGCAGCTTAGAAACACTCAATCACCTGCTTTCAAACACCGACCTTCCCGATATGCGCTATGCGGTTTCCGGCAACCACGATAAATGGACGGGACGGTTTGACGCCTTGCGCGATATGTGCGAAAAGGATTATGGCGTGCGGTTTTTAGAGGATGAAAGCGTTGCCGTCGCAAAGGATGGCGAAACCCTTGCCCTCCACGGCATCTCAGACCCGTCGGTGTGGGATGACGGCGAGGCATATGCCGCCGTTTTGAAAAGCATGAAGAAGGTTAAGCCGGAGGCCGGCTTTAACATTCTGCTGTTCCACAGGGCAAATATGCTTGATATATTTGACGATAAGGGGTTTGATTTGATTTTGTCGGGGCATATACACGGCGGACAGGTGCGCATTCCGTTTGTCGGCGGGCTGAAATCCCCGCACGGCGACTGGTTTCCGAAATACAGCGGCGGACGGTACCGGCAAAACGGCAATACATATATCGTCAGCCGGGGGATCGGCAACGCCGTTTCGGTTCCGCGCATTTTCAACCGACCCGAAATTGTCGTCGTTACGCTCAAAGCCAAATAATAAGGGGGAACTGCCATGCTTTTCATCTGTTATCCAAAATGCACTACCTGTCAAAAAGCGCAAAAATGGTTAGACGACAACGGCGTCGGTTATGCCTGCCGCAACATTAAGGCGCAAAATCCTACCGAAGCGGAGCTTCGCGCATGGCACAAAGCGAGCGGCCTACCGCTCAAACGGTTTTTCAATACCAGCGGGTTGCTATATAAGTCCCTCGAATTGTCAAAAAAATTGGCGTCCATGAGCGATGACGAGCAGTTTACGCTGCTTGCAACCGACGGAATGCTGGTCAAACGCCCGATCGCTGTCGCCAAAGATACAGTTTTGGTCGGCTTCAAGGCAGAGGCATGGGTGCAGCTATTAAAAAATGCCAATTCATGAATATCATTCCAGTATATAAATCCTTTGTCGGTCTAAAATAATAGTGCAAAAGCAATTATGATAAACAAAGGAGATGTATTTTCAGTGGCAAGTAACAGAACACTTGTACCTCAGGCAAGAGACGCACTCAACAAGTTCAAAATGGAATCGGCAAATGAAGTTGGCGTAACCTTAAAGGCAGGCTACAACGGCGATTTGACATCAAAACAGGCTGGATCAGTCGGCGGACAGATGGTTAAAAAGATGGTTCAGGCATATGAAAACGGCATAAAGTAATTTGGACGGTCAACTTGCCAATCGCAGGTTGACCGTTTTTTATGATGCAAGGCGCAAAAGCGCCTTGCATCATAAAAACAATTCATTCCTCGACATATACCATGCAACATATTTTATTCACACCGTTATCCCTATACGCATACAATAAAAGACGGGGGTGTGTATTGTGAAGATATTGGTCAGCCGTTTCGGCTCGCATTTCGGTTACTCATTCAGGAGAAGAAGGCTTCGCATAACCGTCTTAATACATACCATATGGATATTGCTGCTTCTCCTTTGGATTTTGTCGCTTGTCAGGGGTCAGCTGCTTCCGATCGCCGTTTCATTGGCGGAAGCCAAGTCAAAGGCGCTGGGCGTCGCTATCATTAATGAGGCGGTGACGCAGCAGATCACGCAAAACAATGCAGAATTCTTGCAGCTCTATGACATTCAAAAGAATACGGACGGTGAAATCACCGCTATCACCGCCAATGTGGCAAGGATGAACACCTTGAAAGCGGAACTGACGAGGGTCATCCAAAAAAGGCTCAGTGAGATAGACACCAAGGAAATCGGCATCCCGGTCGGCAACCTTTTTAATCAGGAGTTTTTGTCGGGCAGGGGTCCGAAAATTCCTATGAAAATTGTGACGGTCGGGACAACAGCCATAGACTTTTCCAATACTTTCACGGCTGCGGGCATCAACCAGACCAAATACGAGGTGCTGCTGGACGTCAAGCTGAATGTTTCCGCAATTTTGCCGACCCAGACGGCGTCGGTCGAGGTTAGCTCGTCGCTGCCCGTCGCGCAGACCATCATTGTCGGAAAGGTTCCCGACGCGTACGCAAATATCGGGGTTGTTAATTAGCGCAATATTTGGTATAATAACTTCAATAATCAATACGTGAATCTTTCAATTTTTGAGGTGTGAAATGATACAGGAACGTATGGTATGGTTAAAGGCGGAGATACAGCGTCACAACGAAAGCTATTATAACGCCGACAGCCCGACCGTCACTGATTTTGAATACGACGCGCTGGTGCGGGAGCTAAAAGCGCTTGAAGAGGAATATCCGTTGTTTGCTACGCCCGATTCGCCGACAAAGCAGGTTGGCGGCAAACCGCAAAGGGGTTTTGCGACGGTTACGCACACCGTGCCGATGGAGAGCTTAAACGACGCATTTTCAAAGGAAGAGGTGCTTGCCTTTGACGCTGCTGTACGCAAGGCACTTGCGGGACAAGCCCCCGAATATGTGGTCGAGGCGAAGATTGACGGACTGAGCGTGTCGCTCGAATACGAAAACGGCGTTTTCGTCCGCGGCTCGACACGCGGCGACGGCGTCACCGGCGAGGATGTCACCGAAAACTTAAAAACCGTCAAAACGATACCGCAGCGCCTTACCAAGCCGTTGCCGTTTATTGAGGTGCGGGGCGAGGTGTATATGTCGACCGACAGCTTTGCACGGCTGAACGAACAGCGCGAGATAGAGGAACAGCCGTTGTTTGCCAACCCGCGAAATGCGGCGGCAGGCTCGCTGCGCCAGCTTGACAGCAGGGTGACGGCACAGCGAAACCTTGATATTTTCGTGTTCAATATCCAACAGGCCACGGGGGCGGAAATTTCGACCCACATCCAAAGCCTAAACTTTTTAAAAGAACTGGGCTTCGCGGTGTCGCCCATGTACCGGTCCTTTGCGGACATCAGCGATGTCGTGTTGGAAATCGACAGGATCGGCGAGGAGCGTGGAAATCTGCCCTTTGAAATCGACGGCGCGGTTATAAAGGTCAATGACTTTACACATCGCCAGCTCCTCGGCAGCACGTCGAAAGCCCCGCGGTGGGCGATTGCCTACAAATACCCTGCCGAGCAAAAGGAAACCCAATTGCTGGACATTGCGATCAAGGTGGGAAGAACAGGAGTGCTGACTCCCAATGCGGTGCTGTCACCCGTGCGGATCGCGGGCTCGACCGTGTCAAAGGCAACGCTGCACAACATTGACAACATCACCGCAAAGGATATCCGTATCGGCGATACCGTGATCATCCGCAAGGCTGGCGACATCATCCCCGAAGTGATAGAGAGCGTCAAGGAGAAGCGCGACGGCAGCGAGCAGATCTATCAGATGCCGGCAAACTGTCCCGCATGCGGCAGCGAGGTCATCCGTGAGGAGGGCGAGGCGGCAACCCGTTGCGTCAATCCCGCCTGTCCGGCACAGAAAATACGGAACATCATCCACTTCGCCAGCCGTGACGCGATGAATATTGACGGACTTGGCAGCGCCATATTGCAGCAGCTTGCGGACAACGACCTGATAGCGACCGGCGCCGACTTATACTATTTAAAAGCGGATGACCTGCTCCCCTTGGAGCGCATGGCGGAAAAGTCCGCCGCTAACATCATCAATGCGATAGAAGCGTCAAAGGACGCAGGGCTTGACCGTGTGATTTTCGCCCTCGGCATACGTCATGTGGGCAGCAAGACCGCAAAATCGCTGGCGCAGCATTTCGGCGACATTGACAAATTAGCCGGCGCCACAAAAGAGGAGCTGTCACAAATCTTTGATGTCGGCGGCGCAATCGCCGACAGCGTTACCCGGTTCTTTGCGAACGATTCGGCAATCGACATCATCAGTAAACTGCGCTTTGCGGGTGTGAACCTCACGTATGAGAGCAATGTAAAGGACAATCGCTTTACAGGGAAAACCTTTGTCCTGACCGGTACACTGCCGACCTATAAGCGTGACGAGGCGACGGCAATCATTGAGCGCTATGGCGGAAAGGTGTCCGGCAGCGTTTCAAAAAAGACCGACTATGTGCTGGCGGGCGAGGAAGCGGGCAGCAAGCTTGAAAAAGCACGGCAGCTCGGGGTGGCGGTCATTGATGAAGAAGAATTTAAGACCATGTTGCAATAAGCGATGAATTGATATATAATACTACTTATGAATTTTAATGCGGAAAGGATTGGGCATATGAAACTGACGGTAGACGATGTCAAATATGTGGCAAATTTGGCTCGGCTGAAATTCGGAGCAGAGGAAGAGGGCAGGTTTGTCAGCGATATGGAGGATATTATCGGCTTTGCGGACATGCTTGGCGAAGTGGATACCGAGGGCGTCGACCCGACCTTCCACGCCATCAACTTGCAAAATGTGCTGCGTGAGGACGTGGTGACCAACCTCTATGACCGTGAGGCGCTTTTGCAAAACGCGCCCGGTAAGATGAACGGCTGCTTTGAGGTACCGAAGGTTGTGGAATGATTTTGATTAAACTAATCTTGATTAAACTAATCTTGATGCGGATGAAGGGATTGAAAAGGCTTGAACTATTATGATTTGACAGCGCATGAGATACACGACCTGCTGGTCGGCAAGGAAGCGACCAGCGAGGAAATTACCAAATCGGTCATCACGCGTATCGACAGCGTGGACGATAAAGTGGAGGCATACCTTGCCAGAACGAGCGAAGCGGCGATCGAAGCCGCCAAAAGGGTGGACGCCAAAATCACGAGAGGCGAGCGGATCGGCGCGTTAGAGGGCGTTCCCATGGCATTTAAGGACAACCTGTGCACCAACGGGGTGAAAACGACCTGCTCTTCGAGGATGCTTGAAACCTTTGTACCGTTCTACGACGCATTTGTGGTGAAAAAAGTCAATGAGGGCGGCTCGCCCGTACTCGGCAAGCTGAACATGGACGAGTTTGCCATGGGATCGTCGACCGAAAACTCCTATTTTCAAAAGACACGCAATCCCTATGATTTGCAGAAGGTGCCCGGCGGTTCGAGCGGCGGCTCGGCGGCGGCGGTCAGTGCGGGCAGTGCGGTGTTCACGCTCGGCTCGGACACCGGCGGCTCTATCCGTCAGCCTGCGTCATTTTGCGGCGTGGTCGGCATGAAGCCCACCTATGGGCTGGTTTCGCGTTTCGGCTGTATCGCCTTTGCGTCCTCACTCGACCAGATCGGTCCGCTGACCAAGGACGTTACCGACTGTGCAAATGTGCTCAATACCATCGTGGGACACGACCCTGCGGACAGCACTTCGCTGAATGTTTCTAAGGTAGATTACACAAAAGCGCTGGTGAATGACGTCAAGGGTCTAAAAATCGGCGTGGCGACCGACTATTTGCAGGACGGCGTGAACGACGAGGTCAAGGCGGCGGTTTTGGCGGCGCTGGATGTGTTCAGGTCGCTGGGCGCGACTGTCGGCGAATACACCATGAAGGCGGCGAAATATGCCCTGCCTGCATACTATATCATTTCGGGCGCCGAGGCAAGCTCTAACCTGGCACGCTTTGACGGCATCCGCTACGGTCACAGGACGGAAAGCTTCGACAACTTAAAGGAGCTGTACGAGAATTCACGCAGCGAGGGCTTCGGCGACGAAGTCAAGCGTCGCATTATGGTCGGCACTTACGCCCTCAGCAGCGGTTATTACGATGCGTATTATAAAAAGGCGCAAAAGGTCCGGACGGTCATCTGTAACGATTTTAAGGAGCAGTTTGAGAAGTATGATTTCATCGTCACACCAACGACGATGGCGACCGCTTTCACATTCGGTGAAAAGACCGGCAGCCCGCTCGAAATGTATTTGAACGATCTGTGTACCGTGTCGGTCAACATTGCGGGATTGCCCGGCATATCCATTCCCTGCGGTTTTGACGGCGGCGGGATGCCGATCGGTCTGCAAATCATCGGCAGAACGCTCGGCGAGGAAATGGTGCTGCGCGCAGCGTACACCTTCGAGCAGAATACGCAGTTCCACAAACACAGAGCAATCATCGGTGAAAAGGAGGGGAGGTCAGTATGAACTACGAAACAGTGGTTGGTCTTGAAATCCATTCCGAGCTTTCGACCGTGACGAAAATGTACTGCGGCTGCGCCACCTCCTTTGGCAGCGAGCCGAACATACACTGCTGCCCCGTATGCTTAGCGATGCCCGGCGCACTGCCCGTTTTGAACAAGACGGCGGTGGAATTTGCGATCAAAGCGGGGCTTGCCATGAACTGCGCCATCACTCGATCAGGCAAGCAGGACAGGAAGAATTACTTCTACCCCGACCTGCCCAAGGCGTATCAGATTTCACAGCTGGACACCCCGCTTTGCGTCGGCGGCTATATCGACATTACCGTGGGCGACGAAGTGAAGCGTATCCGCATCAACCGCATACACATCGAGGAGGATGCGGGCAAGCTGCTGCACGAGGCTGGCGGCGGCACGCTGGTCGACTTCAACCGCGGCGGTACACCGCTGATCGAAATCGTGACCGAACCGGACATCAGAAGCTCCGAGGAAGCACGGCTGTTTTTAGAATCGGTCAAGGCGATCCTCGAATATATCGAGGTTTCGGACTGCAAAATGGAACAGGGTTCCCTAAGGTGCGACGTCAACGTCAGCGTCAGACCCGCCGGGCAGACTGAGTTCGGCACCCGGACCGAGATGAAAAACGTCAACTCGTTCCGCTCCGCGGTAAGAGCGATAGATTTTGAAAGCAAGCGGCAAATAGAGGAACTGGAATACGGCGGCACGATTGTTCAGGAAACACGCAAATGGAACGACGACAAGGGCGAGAGCTATCCGATGCGGGGCAAAGAGGAGGCGCAGGACTACCGCTACTTCCCCGACCCCGACCTTGTCCAAATCGTGGTGGACGACGAGATGTTAGAGCGAATCAAAAGCAGTCTGCCCGAGCTGCCCGACGCCAGAAAGGCACGGTATGTCGGCGACTATGGGCTGACCCGGTATGATGCGGAGCAAATCACCAATTCGAGATGTCTTGCGGACTTCTTTGAAAAAGCTGTCTCCGGCGGCGTATCGCCCAAGGCGGTCGGCAACTGGATCATCGGCGACATCTCAAAAATACTTAACGAAAAATCAATGGAGGCGGGGGATATCCCCTTCCTGCCCGAGCAGCTTGCCAAGCTGGTAACACTGATCGAGGAGGGCGTCATCAGCAACACCGCAGGCAAAAAGGTTTTGGATGAGCTTTTTGAAAACCCCCGTGACCCCGAGTTGATCGTCAAGGAAAAAGGGCTTGTCCAAATCAGTGATGAGGGTGCGTTAAAGGCGGTCGTGGTACAGATTATCGACGCCAACCCCCAGTCTGTTGCGGACTATAAGGCGGGCAAGGAAAAAGCCGTTACCTTTTTGGTCGGTCAGACGATGCGTGCCACCAAGGGTCAGGGCAACCCGCAGATGCTCAATAAGCTCATTAAAGAAGAACTTGATAGCAGGTAATAAAAAAAGTACCTTGCGGCACTTTTTGGTACGAAGCTTAAACCCTTCGCCAAGGAATAAATTAAATGTTTTTATATAATAGAAAATAGGAATTTCCTATCATATAAAAAAGCGTTCGGGCACGTATGCGCTTTCTCGAACGCATCTGCTCGCCGCGCTTTTCGCAAGCGCAGGCGGATTCATTCCGCCGCAGCGTGAAATTTAATTATGTACGCAAGCGGAGAAACTCCCCTTGCGTATTTGCCTGCACCCTCACCGCATAGGGTTTTGCTTGCTGATGAAGGTGTCGGGCTTGGCGCAGTATGCACATCCGCCGCTGCTTGTGATGTTCATCGCTGTAATGGTATCCAGCCTGCATTTTCCGTCCTTTTGATAAATGCAATCGTTTGAACAATTTATGTTTGTCATATGGCATACCTCCGCAATTATTCTGTGCAGATAATGCGCCAATCATGCAATAGACTTGTTGCAAAACCTCTGCGTAATGGCAAAAACGGTCTTTTTCCCGTTTCTCATCGTTGTCAGAACCCGCCGATACATACAGTATCGGCGAAACCTGACGCTTTGATAAACAGAAAAAATCCTCGCTTATCCATTTGCGACAGGTTTTACAAGAAGTCTAATTTTGATGCGTCAAATCAGCGTTTCCCGCCTTCGGCAGAGATACCGACCGCCGCCGAAGGCAAAAAACGCTTTATATGAACAACCTGCAAAAGCAGGTTGGAACAAAGGGGGATGCCCAATATCATCTTATGAAACGGGGTCTTAATGTGTTCATTCGTACGCCATTTTTACCCGAGGGTCGGGTCACCCACGTAGTTGTTGCGAAAAATGCGCCCGAGGTTTTTTTGAAAAACCTTGAAAGGCTAAACATCACGCCGATACTCACCCGGGCGGTTCCGGTACAGCCGTCTGTTGCATATCATCCCGATATGCAGTTTTTTCATTTGGGCGGCAATAAAGCCGTATGCGCTCCGGCAGTGTTTGACTATTACAATAGTATACTCACGCCGCTCGGCTTTGACGTCATATGCGGACAGGCGGCGCTGTCGGGTAACTACCCATCGGATATTGCATATAATATAGCAAGGGTCGGCGGTCTTGCACTGCATAAAACCGCTTATACCGACGTTGAGATTTTAAAACATCTCGACGCATTTCGTATTCGTATAATTGATGTGTCACAGGGATATACTAAATGTGCCCTTGCAGTCCTTAGTGAAAATGCGGTGATCACCTCAGACCACGGGCTGGCGGAGGCGCTTCGCAAAACCGAAGTCGACGTATTGGAAATCACAAGCGGCGGCATTGCCCTGCCCGGGATGGACTATGGCTTTATCGGCGGCGCGTGCGGACTGATCGCTAAAAACCTGCTCGCCTTTTGCGGCAACATAGAACAGCACCCGGACTACCCGAAGATCAAGGCGTTTGCCGATGCGCATTCAGTTGACATAATATCCCTTTGCGAAGGCGGTTTGATTGATATAGGGTCAATTATACCTATCAAACAGGAAGTGATGGATTGGAGCAATTCTCAGTAATTACGGAAAAAAAGACGGTACAGAATCTGCTGCTGAAAAGAATTGCCGCCGAAGCGGGATGCGAGGTTGCGGTTGATACGGACGAAAATGCCGTCACCGTAACCGGTGAGGACGAGGACAGCCGTCAAAGGATCATTGATGCGATATCTAAGACGATTGTCGAGGCATATGAAAGCAAGCTGATTTTAAAGCTGATTAACCAGAATTATTTTTATTTTAATCTGCCCGACCGAAAGAGCATCTTTCAAAAGGCGGTCGAATACAGCGAAAGCGTGGGAGACAGCAACAGCCTCGTGCACGGCAGCGTGAAGAAATACCTTGAAACCACCGACAAGCTGATGCTTGACGGGTTTGTGAATTTCAGGCTGAAGGATTATCAAAGCGAGCTTGGCGAGGTCATCGACAAAGCCGTCGAGGATTTTATGATCGAAAAAGAGTGCAAGGAGTTTGTCAAGCTTTTAAAATACTTTGTTGAGGTGCAAAAGCCGAAGTATGATTTGGTCAGCATCGTCCCAAGGGGCGGCACGTATTTGATTTTTGACGACAAGGGCGAGGATATATCCAAGCAGTGCGCACGGGAGTTTATCAAGGACGGCGGCGGTATCAGCTCAGATGATCTGCTCATCAGCACGTTGATTTCCATCGCCCCCCGCAGGCTTTGTATCCATCAGGCGGCAAAGATCACGAATACCGAGCTGCTGCGCACCATCGAGCAGGTGTTCGAGAAAAAAATAACACATTGTAACGGCTGTGATTTGTGCGAATGAACAGCAAATCTCATATGAAAAGGAAGCACCGATCAGTCGGTGCTTCCTCGTTTACGCTTTCCTGTTGATTCTCACAAAATTTTTCGGTGGTATCACCCCACTAAAAACTTTCGTCTTTTTCATCTATCTTCAATCGGAAAAATGGTTTTGCAAAAACACTGCTATTGCCTGCACCTGTTTCACATGAAACCTTGCCGCCCTGACCTTCCAAAGCACCTTGCGGCGAAAACGCTTACCACAGACAATTCACATAATTTCCGTGCATCCCATCGACAAGCCCGTCCGATTGTGCGCACCTGCCGGGAGATATTGACTCACACTCCGACCCTGCCAATGGAATCACCCCTTTCCTTACGCCTTAAACTTTTCCTTTGTATTATATATATTCGACACCCGGGTTAAAAATCCTTTTGAAAATACAAAAATAATTGCTTTTTTACAAAGAGTATTGTATAATGTTGCGAGAGACGAATTATTCAAGGAGGAAAAATCGAACATGTTAAAAGGAAATGCAATCGTTGGACAGTCGGGAGGACCGACATCCGTCATCAATGCGTCGCTTGCCGGCGTCATCAAAGGCGCTCTTGCCGTCGCAGAAATTGAAACTATTTATGGCGCGGAGCACGGCGTAGAGGGCGTGTTGGCGGAGAACTTCATCAACCTTTCGGAGCGGTTTGCCGATCCCGCACAGCTTGAACTGCTCATCCATACGCCTGCGGCGTACCTTGGTTCATGCCGCCGCAAGCTGCCCAAGACATTTGACGAAACCTTTGTGAAAATTTTTGATATATTCAAAAAGCATCATATCGCTTACTTTTTCTATATCGGCGGCAACGACTCGATGGACACCGTGCATAAGCTTTCGCAGTATGCCAAGCAGATCGGCTATCCTATCAACATCATCGGCGTGCCCAAGACCATTGACAATGACCTTGCCATCACCGACCACACCCCGGGCTTCGGGTCGGCTGCAAAATACATTGCGTCCAGCATCCGTGAGGTCGCCTGCGACGCACAGGTTTATGATACCAACACCGTGACGATTATCGAAATCATGGGCAGGAACGCAGGATGGCTCACCGCCGCTGCTGCGCTTGCAAGAACGGACAAAGAGGCTGCTCCGCATCTCATTTACCTGCCGGAGCTTGCATTTGACGTGGACAAGTTTGTCTCAGATGTCGAAAAAGTCAGCAAAAAATATAAAAACGTCATCGCCGTCGTGTCCGAGGGCATCAAGACGGCGGAAGGCAAATACGTTTGCGAGGGCGCAACGGCGGACATCGTTGACAGCTTCGGGCATAAGCAGCTCTCCGGTACGGCAAGGGTGCTTTCCGACATCATCCACGAGAAGTTCGGCTGGAAGGTCAGGAGCATCGAATTCAGCCTGCTCCAAAGGTGCGCGGCGCATATCGCATCCCAAACGGATGTTTCCGAGGCGGAGCAGATTGGTACTGCGGGCGTGAAGGCTGCCGTCAGCGGCGAGACCGGTAATATGATGTATTTCAAGCGTGTCAGCGAAAACCCCTATACAGTCGAGATCCTGTCGCACGATATTTCCACCATCGCCAACGTTGAAAAGATTGTTCCCCGTGAGTGGATAAACGAAGAGGGCAACGATATTTTGCAGCCGGCGCTTGACTATATGTTGCCGCTGGTACAGGGTGAAAGCGCCGCAAAATTTGACGGCGGTCTGCCTGTTTATCTGAAAAAATAATGAATGCGTGAAAAAAGCGCCGTTTAGGCGCTTTTTGATATGATAGAAGATCTATTTCCTATCATATCAAAACATTTAGTTAATTCCTTGGCAAAGGCTTTCGTTCCGGCGCTTTTTGATAATGCAAATTTTTTTCTTGTAAACCGCATATATTTAGTGTATAATAAGTGCAGGCGCTTATTATACGTTTCGCATGGCATTGATTGCACCGCCGAAATTCTCTTTCGCAAAGAATTCTTGGAAAAGGCTATGTTTAAAAGGAGGCAGATGTTATGAAGCTGATTTTAGCGATTGTACAGCATGATGACAGTGCCAAGCTCACCGAGGCGCTGACGAAAAACAAGATCAACGTCACCAAGCTTGCGTCAACAGGCGGATTTTTGCGTGCGGGCAACGTCACCTTCCTGATCGGTACGGAGGCGGACCGTGTCGAAAGCGTATTGGAAATTATTAAGGATAAATGCAAGTCAAGGACCGAAGTCACAGCCCCCGCCCCGATGTATATGGGCGGCGCCACCGCATGGCCCTTTGAGGTCGTCGTAGGCGGCGCAACGGTGTTCGTGCTGGATGTGGACAGGTTTGAAAAGGTATGATTTTTGACGGCATTTACGGACACGAGGACATCAAAAAGCGGCTGACCTGTGCGCTGGAAGCTGACAAGCTGTCACATGCCTATATTTTCTGCGGTAAAAGAGGCGTCGGCAAGACCTCTATGGCATGCGCACTTGCCAATTACTTAACGAACGGCAGCGCAGCGGACATCATCACCGTCACAAACGAGCGGTACGGCGTTAAGGACAAGGCGTCGCTCAGCGTCGACACCGTCCGGCTGGCAAGGGTGGACGTCTATACCAAGCCGTACCTTGCGGAAAAGCGTGTGTTTTTGTTCCCCGATGCCCATACTATGACCCCCGCCGCCCAGAACGCCCTTTTGAAGGTCTTTGAGGAGCCGCCGGCCTATTGTATGATCATCTTGCTGTCAGACAGCGAAAGCGCCCTGCTGCCCACCATACGCTCCCGTGCCGTCACGATGCGCTTTTCGCCGCTTGGTGCTGATGTCGTCTCACGGTACCTTGCCGACAAATACGGCAGTGCGGATCCGCTTGCGGTGAGCCTTGCCTCGGGAAGCATCGGTGCGGCGGAGGATTATGCGTCGTCGGTCAGCATGCTGGATACGGTAAAGCAAATGGCGGAGCTTTTCGGGCGTTTTACCAAGACCGATGAAACCGCCGTGTATGACGCTATTGCGTTTTGTGAAAAGGAAAGGCAAAGCGTCGGAATTTTGTTGGACGTGATGAGCGTTATGCTTCAAAATGCGCTGCACGGAAAAGACGCCGAAGGCGTCCCGAGCCTCGGCAGGATACATACCGCTGCCGCCCTCCAAATTTTGAACGGCATTGAAAAAACACGGGGCGCCGTATCGACAGGGCGCAATTATAATATGGCAATAACCGAATTATTGATTGAAGCATGGAGGACGATTCATGATTGAAATAATTGGCGTGCGATTTAAAAGTGTGGGGAAGATTTATTACTTTGACCCCGTCGGCGAGGAATACAGTAAGGACGACTACGTGATTGTCGAAACGGCAAGGGGCGTTGAGATCGGCGAGGTGGTGCTCGCAAACCGTGCGGTAGCGGAGGAGGCGGTCGTCACACCACTCAAAGCCGTTATTCGCCGTGCGACCAACGAGGATTTTGCCAAATCGAAGGAAAATGAGAAGAAGGAAAAGGATGCCTTTGACGTCTGCCAGAAGAAAATCAGGGAGCATGGGCTGGAAATGAAGCTCATCAATGTCGAGTACACCTTTGACGGCAGCAAGATCCTTTTCTACTTTACTGCCGACGGCAGGATAGATTTCCGTGAGCTGGTCAAGTCGCTTGCGACGGTTTTCAGGACGCGGATAGAGCTTCGCCAAATCGGTGTCAGGGACGAAGCAAAGATGCTGGGCGGGCTTGGGATCTGCGGCAGGGAGCTTTGCTGCCGTAAGTTTTTGGGCGATTTTGAGCCGGTATCCATCAAGATGGCAAAGGAACAGGGCTTGTCGCTGAATCCGACTAAAATTTCCGGTACCTGCGGCAGGCTGATGTGCTGTCTCAAATACGAGCAGGATACGTATGAAAAACTCTTGAAGCGTACCCCCAAGGTTGACGCCATAGTCAAGACGCCCGACGGCAAGGGCAGGGTGGTCGATAACAACATCCTGACAGGCAAATTGAAGGTGACGCTTGACAAAGAGGATGGGAATGTCCTGCATGTCTATGATGTGAAGGATGTGGTGATTATCCGCGACTCGCAAATCAAGCTGACGCCTGCTGAGATCGCGGAGCTTAAAAAGTTGGAAGACAGCAAATAAATTCTTTAAAATTTTTCAAAACCTCTTCCATTTTTATGGCATTAATGATAAAATGGTGCAGTAGGGTACAAACAATAAGGAGGTGTTTTGAGGTGAGCTACAAAATTACAGAAGCATGTATTAACTGTGGAGCCTGTGAACCGGAATGTCCTGTATCTTGCATTTCGGCGGGCGGGGACATATACGTCATTGAGGCTGACATATGCATTGACTGCGGAGCCTGTGCAGGCGTATGTCCTGTTGACGCCCCTATACCAAACTAATACTGATTTAATGAGAGAAATCCGTATAACGAAAAAAGTGTGCCAACGCACACTTTTTTTGTTATTGTTTTAGGAAGCTTCTCAAACTTCCTATCAGACAAAAGCCATGAATCTATTTCCCGGCAAAGGGTATCTGCCGCGCACCTAAAACGCCGAAAGCGTTTTGTTACTGTGCGGCATGATTATCCCAAAGCGCACATCGGACATGGTACAAAAACATACGCGGCGCCGCCTGTCCTGTGATTATTCTGAAGTAAAGGGCAGCAGTGCAATGTGTCTTGCACGCTTAATGGCAATGGTGAGCTGTCTTTGGTGCTTAGCGCAGTTGCCGCTCATACGTCTGGGCAGGATTTTTGCACGCTCAGACAAAAACCTGCGGATTTTTGCGGTATCCTTGTAATCAATGTGCTCAACTTTATCGATGCAGAATTGGCAGCTTTTTTTGCGCGCTTTTCTGCGAAAGGGCTTGTCGCTTCTTTCAGCCATGATATTTTCCTCCTCTTATAAGATACTGTCAGCCGTCAGAACGGCAGGTCGTCATCCGTATCGACAACTTCAAAACCGTTGTTTTGAAATTGCGGCTCCGAATTACCGAAATGAGACGGTGCATTGCCGCCTTGCTGTGGATTGGCGGGCTTGTCACCGCAAAAGTTTACTTCGTCGGCAACCACCTCGGTCGCATAGTGCCTGACGCCGTTGGCGTCGTCCCAGTTACGGGTTTGCAGGCTTCCGACAACATTGATGAGGCGGCCCTTCGTGAAATATTTGCTGACGAATTCGGCGGATTGCCGCCATGTGACGATGTTGATGAAGTCTGCCTGCGACTGCTCGCCCTGCTTGGCAAAGCGCCTGTCGACCGCAATCGAAAAGCTGCACACCGGCACATTGCTTGCCGTGTATTTCAGCTCGGGGTCACGGGTTAAACGGCCCATTAAAATAACCTTGTTCAGCATAACGTCACCTCTTACTTTTCGTCTTTTTTCACGATAATCGAACGCACGATACCGTCAGTGATTCCGTAAATTCTGTCAAGCTCTTTCGGGAATTCGGGCGAGGCGGAGAAATTCACGAGCGCATAAAAGCCTTCGTTTTTGTCATTTATCGGGTAGGCAAGACGTCTTGAACCCCAAACATCGACGCTTTCGATCTCTCCTGCCGATGCGATAAGTGACTTGAATTTCTCAACAATTTCGTTTGTCTGTTCTTCCGTTTTGTCTTTGTCGACGATAAAAATCGTCTCATACTTGTTGATGATTTCAGTCATTTTTGACACCTCCTTTTGGACTTTGGCGCATATTTGGCACATGCGCAAGGATTGTTGGGCACCATAGGAAAATATAGACACCCTAATATGGAATTATACTTGATTATTGCCGAAATGTCAAGAAAAATCTTGCATAAAATTCGTATAGGTCAGGAATTGAAAGGGTGTGCCGCTGTGGAACTTCATCTCCGACCTGTCGGTTATCCGCCAGTTTGCCGGCTTGTCAATGTCAGGGAAGTGCCTGTCCGCCTCGAACGCCGCATGGATTTTGGTGACATACGCTGTTTTGCAGTAGGGGAGCAGCAGCGTATAGACCGCTTCGCCACCGATAACAAATACATCTTCGGCATTGTATTGCGCCACGGCTGAAAGCAACTCGCCGACCGAATGGCATACGGCGGCGCCTGCGATTTTGAGCGTGGCGTCCTTTGACAGCACGATATTGACCCTGTTTGCCAGGGGCTTGCCGCCGGGCAAGGATTTCAGCGTTGTATGCCCCATTATCACCACCTTGCCGGTGGTCATCTGCCTAAAAAAGCGCATATCCTCCGGGATCGACGCCAGCAGCCGCCCGCCGCAGCCAATACCCCAGTTTTGATCGACAGCCACAATGATATTCATCGGTCACATCTCCGTTTTTTAATTTTATGAATCAAGCGTCAGCCCGACAGCGAGCATCCAAACATACACGCAGCTCTTCGGAATCATCAGCATCCCCAGCGCAGGGTGTTTTTTTGCCCACAGCACGACGGGGAGGTAGAACATAAAGCTCAGCAGCACGCCGAGCCACATCCAACGCAGGTCGAGGATTCCCGATCGCCTGTATACAAAGAGGGTCACTCCCACAATGCAGCCGATCAGGGTAAATGGCAGGTTGCGCATTGTGCCCCAAACCTGTGGAAAGGCTGCCAATACGATCCGCACGATTGCAAGGGCGTACACCATTGCTGTCAAGCCTTGCGCATATGCGGGTGAGAAGTTCACCAGCACGATGTGCCAAAGTATCACATAAAACACCGTCATACTGACCGATGCGGCCGTTTTACCCCGGGCAAGCGCTCTGTCAAACCGTGCATAGTCGCCCGATATGCCTGCGGCGATGCGGGGGACCAGGTGAAAGGCGTCGCCCGTCACCAACACCAGAGCCATCACGCCGAAAAGCACATGCATGAGCGTTTTGGCGCCCAGTAAAGCGGCGACTCCGATGAGCGGCACGACGCATAGATACACGGCGTCAAACACCGCCTCCGCTAAACCGGACAGCGACGGCTTTTTTGCATCGCCGCCCTGCGGTCTTGCCATATGCAGAATGTGCGTCGTCACCGAAACGCCGACAACAAACAGCAGGATACCCAGCCATAATTTGCGGGTAAAATAGCAGGAAACCCCCAGCATCGCCCACAAAAAAAGCAGGTTCACAACGACGGTCTTTGTGCTCAGACCCTTTCGGCTGCGGTAGTTGTCCAAATGGTCGCTGACAAATGGGATGCGCATCAGCTTTTCCTTTAATTTCGGCACGCAGGTAAAGCATGCCGCAGCCGCCAGCACAAAAGGCGTAGTCGGCAAAACCGGCAGCACGACCCCGATTGCGCCCAGCAAGAGCAGGATAAAGCCGGCAATGACGAGTAGAATGGTTTTGATCTTCAATGTGCCACCTCGGTTATTTTCGATTAGGATTTTTCGGGAACCAGCCCTTTGCCACACGTTGTTCCTGGTGGAAAAGTTCGCCGATGCTCCACAGTACGGTGATGCCGATGATTGCCAAGCCGGAGCTGATGATGACGTTTTCAATGAAAAGCGATACGGCAGATAAGATGACGCCAACCGCCAAAAACAACGGCCAGATATTTTTGGTGAAATAATATTCCGCCCAAATGACGACCGGATGAAAAACCCCGATCGCCAAAAAGGCGATGACTGCAATGATAAGACCTTTCAGATACATAATCATGTCCTCCTGAAATTGTCAGTAATATGCGCACGCACCCAAAGCGCGCGCCCGGGTGCGTGAAAATTTTTGGATGAAGTTTGTTATAAAGTCGCCTCGATAAGTTCCTTGTTAGAGAGCTTTGAAAGCGCCTTGACCTTTTCAAAGTCAAGACCTGCCGCTTTTGCAAAACGTTCGCCGTATTCGGGGTCGGCAAGGAAGCAGTGCGCCGCATGGCGGTATTTGATGTTTTCAGTGCAGGGCGCAATGTCTCCTGCGGTGTTGTCGATCAAGATCTGCTTTTTATCCTCGGTCAGAACGCGCCACAGGTCGCCCCCCGCGCGGAAGCAGTCGTCGGTGGGGTCGTCCTTCGGGTCGTAACGCCAAACAGCGCCTTCGTTATCCAGCGGCGGCTCCGCCACCTCGGGCTGCGCCGTCCAATAGCCCGCGCTGTTGGGCGAATATGCGGGCGCTCCGCCATAATTGCCGTCAGTGCGCATCAGACCGTCGCGGTGGTATTCGTTCACTTCGCATTTTGCCCTGTTGACAGGGATATGGTTGTGGTTCACACCGAGCCTGTAACGCTGTGCGTCGCCATAGGAAAACAGCCTGCCCTGCAAGAATTTATCGGGCGAAAATCCGATGCCCGGCACGACATGGGCGGGCGTAAAGGCAGACTGCTCCACCTCCGCAAAGTAATTTTCGGGATTGCGGTTGAGCTCCAAAACACCGACCTCAATCAAGGGGAACTCCTTTTGACGCCAGATTTTTGTAATATCAAAGGGATTTTCATAGTGATTTTTCGCCTGCTCCTCGGTCATGACTTGGATGTACATCGTCCACTTCGGGAAATCACCCTGCTCGATGGCGTCAAACAAATCCTTGCCGTGGAATTCACGGTCCATACCGTTGACTTTTCCGGCTTCCTCATTGCTGAAATTCTTGATGCCCTGTTGGGTCTTGAAATGGAACTTGCACCACACACGCTCGTTCTGAGCGTTATAAAGCGAGAAGGTATGCTCACCGAAAAAGTGCATGTTCCGGAAGGATGCCGGAATACCGCGGTCGCTCATGACGACGGTGATCTGGTGGAAACACTCGGGCAGCAGCGTCCAAAAATCCCAGTTGTTCTGCGCGCTGCGCCGGCCCGTCCTCGGGTCACGCTTGACGGCGCGGTTGAGGTCGGAAAAATTATGTACGTCACGGATAAAGAAGGTGGGGGTGTTATTGCCGACAAGGTCCCAGTTGCCTTCCTCGGTATAAAACTTCACGGCGACGCCACGGATGTCACGTTCGCAGTCCGCCGCACCGCGCTCGCCCGCAACGGTGGAAAAGCGCAGGAACAGCTCGGTTTCCTTGCCCTTTTGCAAAACCTTTGCCTTGGTGTAGCGTGAAATGTCCTGTGTCACGGTCAGCTTGCCGTAAGCGCCCCAACCTTTGGCGTGCATGCGCCTTTCGGGGATAACCTCCCTGTTAAAGTGCGCCATTTTTTCCATCAGCCAAACGTCCTGCATCACAACCGGACCGCGGGGACCGGCGGTTATGGCGTTTTCATTGTCGGGCACCGGTGCGCCGACTTCGTTGGTGAGCTTTTTGATTTCCTTCATTCGTGTTGCCTCCTTTACAATTTGTTATAAGCAATCAGCTTAAGCTAATTATAACATATTAAAGCAGCAAAATCAATCCAAATATCACCTTTTTCCGCAGTCTTTGCGCATAAAATTTGAAATCTAAACAACACTATAAGCATATGGAGGTGAAAATATGCAGGCACAAAAAAGATTGGGTATGCAGACAATGAAGCTCATGGGTGACGTCCAGATCGTCGGCAGTGCGAGCATCGCCGGCAAAAAGGAGGGCGAAGGTCCTATCGCAGGCTGCTTTGACGTACTGGTCGACGAGGGGCATTGGGGTGAAACGACGTGGGAGAAAGCGGAGAGCAAGATGCAAAAGGAAGCAGCGGCGCTTGCGGTTTCAAAGGCGGGCAAGTCGCTTGCGGAGATGAATATGCTGTTTGCGGGCGATTTGATCAACCAGTGCATCTGCACAACATTCGGCATCAGGTCGCTGCAAATTCCGTTCTACGGGCTTTTCGGCGCGTGCTCGACGATGGCGGAGTCGCTGTCTTTGGGAGCGATGGCGATCGACGGCGGCTTTGCCGAGAACGTTGTATGCGGCACCAGCAGCCATTTTGCCTCGGCGGAGCGGCAGTTCCGGCAGCCGATGGAATACGGCGGTCAGCGCCCGTTCACCGCACAGTGGACGGTGACGGGGTCGGGTATGGCTGTGCTGTCAAACGAGGGGCAAGGACCGTACATCACCCACGTCACGACAGGCGTCGTCACGGACAAGGGTATCAAAGACGCCAACAATATGGGCGCCGCGATGGCGCCCGCCGCCGCTGATACGCTGCTGGCGCATTTTAACGATACGGGCAGGCAACCCGATTTTTATGATCTGATCGTGACTGGTGATTTGGGCAAGCTGGGCAGCCAAATCGTGCGGGAGCTGATGCAGATGAATAACGTCACGCTGGGGGATAACTACAACGACTGCGGATTGATGATCTTTGATCTGATAAAGCAGGACGTCCACAGCGGCGGCAGCGGCTGCGGATGCAGCGCGGTCGTGCTGTGCGGACATATTTTGAAGGAGCTGCAAAAGGGCACGCTGCAAAAGGTGCTGTTTGTCGGGACGGGTGCGCTGATGAATACCACCAGCACCCAACAGGGCGAAACCATCCCCTCGATCGCCCATGCGGTGGCGATCGAAAACTTTAAGGAGTGAGGAACATTTGATGCAATATCTGAACGTCTTTTGGGTCGGCGGACTGCTGTGCGCCATCGGACAGATTTTGATTGACAAAACCAAGCTGACGCCGGCAAGGATACTGGTCGCCTATGTGGTAGCGGGTGCTTTTTTGGCGGGTTTTGGTCTTTATGAGCCTTTGGTGCAGTATGCTAAGGCGGGGGCGACCGTCCCGCTGACGGGCTTTGGCTACTCGCTTGCCAAGGGCGTTATCAACGAGGTCGATAAGCTCGGCTTTATCGGCATATTCACAGGGGGGCTGACCGCCACCTCGGCAGGCATTGCTGCGGCGATGTTTTTCGGCTACTTTTGCGCCCTGATATTCAATTCCAAAGAGAAATAGATTAAATTTGCATTAGAACACCTGCTAAAATCTTGCATACTGCTTGTTTTATGGTATAATAAGTGCAAGCCGCTTATTATACCTTTAATTTATTGCGCCGTCGAAATTTTTCCCGCAAACACCGGTTGGAAACGGCGATACGCAATTATACGGAAAGTGAGGACTGTCTTATGTTATGCAGCAGATGCAACAAAAATTTGGCGATGGTATTTCTCGCAAAGACGGAGGGGAACGCCAAAAAGAACGAGGGCTATTGCATGACCTGCGCCAAAGCGCTTGGCATAGGTCCGATTAATGATATTATGCAGCAGATAGGTATCGACGAGGAGCAGCTTGATGCGCTCAACCGTGAGTTGACGGAAAACCCGCCCGAGATCACCAAGGAAATATTTGAAGAGATGATGCCGGTGATGAAGGGTTTTTTCGGCGGTGACGAGCAGCCGAGGGAAGAGGAGCGTTCCAAGACCAAGACCAAGGAAAAGCCCGCAAAGAAAAACATACTCGACCAGTACGGCGCCAACCTGACCAAAAAAGCACGAAGTGGCGAAATTGACAGGGTCATCGGCAGGGATACGGAAATTGAGCGCATCACCCAGATACTTAACCGGCGCACAAAGAACAATCCCGTGCTCATCGGCGAGCCGGGCGTGGGCAAGACTGCGATTGCCGAGGGGCTTGCGGTGCGCATTGCCCAAAGGCAGGTGCCGAATAAGCTGATGCACAAGGAAATTTATCTGCTGGACTTTGCCGCCGTGGTGGCGGGGACGCAGTTTCGGGGTCAGTTTGAGGCGCGCCTCAAATCCATCATTGATTACGCAAGGGAACTCGGCAATATCATATTTGTGATCGATGAGCTGCACAACATCGTCGCCGCGGGAGATGCGGAGGGCGCGATGGGGGCGGCGAATATCTTAAAGCCCGCGCTTGCCAAGGGCGACATTCAGGTCATCGGAGCCACGACCCTGAACGAATACCGCAAGCACATCGAAAAGGACAGCGCCTTGGAGCGCCGTTTCCAGTCCGTGATGGTGGAGGAGCCATCCGAGGAGGAAACGGTTGAAATCATCAAGGGCATCCGTGACTACTACGAAAAGCACCACTCGGTGAGGATCACCGACGAGATCATCAAGACCGCAACCACGCTGTCGCAGCGCTACATTTCCGGCAGGTTCCTGCCTGACAAAGCCATCGACGTCATCGACGAAGCGGGCGCAAGGGCAAACCTGCGCAACACCGCGCTGTCGGAGCTTGAACGCCTGCGCATTGAGCTGCAAGCCGTGCAGGCGGAAAAGGAGAGCGCCGCATTGGCGGACTCGATCGAGGACTACCAAAAGGCGGCTGACCTGAAAATCAACGAGTGCCGTCTGCAAACCGAAATCGAGGCGCTCGAAGCGTCCTATACGCCGCCTTACTTAACGGTGGAGGACATCGCCACCGTCATCGAAATGTGGACGAAGATCCCGGTCAAACGCATCAGCGAGTTTGAGTCGAATAAGCTTTTAAACCTCGAAGACCGCCTGCACAAGCGCCTGATCGGGCAAAATGAGGCGGTCAGCGCCGTCGCCCGTGCGATCCGTGTCAACCGTGCGGCATTGTCGGCAAAGAAGCGACCGGTTTCCTTCATCTTTGTGGGACCCACAGGCGTCGGTAAGACCGAGCTTGCCAGCTTGCCCGTGAGGTGTTCGACGACGAGAGCGCCATGGTCAGGCTGGATATGAGCGAATACACCGAGAAGCATACCGTTTCCAAAATCATCGGCTCGCCCCCGGGCTATATCGGCTATGACGACGCCGGTCAGCTGACCGAGAAAATCCGTCGCAAGCCGTATTCGGTCATCCTGCTGGATGAAATCGAAAAAGCCCACCCCGACATCTTTAACCTGCTGCTGCAATTGCTCGACGAGGGCAGGCTGACCGACAGCCACGGCAAGGCGGTCGGCTTTGAAAACTGTATCATTATCATGACCTCCAACGCCGGCACAGACTTGAAGTCGGGCGCCATGGGCTTTAACGCTGCAAGGGGCGAGGGGTTGAAAAACAAGGTTGAAACCGCCTTGAAGCAGATTTTCCGTCCCGAATTTTTAAACAGGGTCGATGAAATCGTCGTCTTTGAGGAGCTGACGGACGCCGAGCTGATGCGGATATGTGAGCTGATGCTGGGGGATTTGGCGGCAGGTATCACGGAAAAAGGTATCACGGTTGAATTTACAGATGCGCTGAAAGCATACGTCGCCAAAAAGGGCTTTGACCCCAAATACGGGGCACGGCCGATGCGACGGGTGATCGCAAAGGAAATCGAAGCGGCGATCGCCCGGATGTTCATTGCGTCCGAAGTAATGGCGGGCGATAGCATTACCGTCACCGTCAGCGGTGACAGTGTGGTGGTGGTCAAAAGGTGACGTATGGTTCAAAGGCAAATGTGCTGTGCCTGCTCGAAATTTTAAAACGCTATTCCGACGACGCGCACATCCTGACAATGGACGATATCAAAAAGCGTATGCAAAGCGACTTTGGGCTCGACATCGAGCGCAAAGCGGTATACGCCAACCTTAATATGCTGTGTGACTTCGGCTATGACATCTCGATGTTTGCCGACAACGGCAAAGGCTATTACCTCTGCACCCGTGACTTTGAGCCTTCCGAGGTGCATCTGCTGGCGGACGCGGTGTATTCGTCCAGCTTCATCCCGGAAAAGGCGACAAAGGATTTGATTAAAAAACTGCAATCCACTCAGAGCCGCTACTTTTCGAGCAGGATTAAAAGCATGACCTTCGTCAAGCCGGAGGCAAAGACGGCGAATAAGGAGCTGTTTTACAACATCGAGGTGCTCGACGACGCCATATCCCAGGGGGTAAAGGTGTCGTTTGACTACCTGCGCTATGACATCAACAAACGGCTCGTGCAAAGGCGTGACACGAAGTATGTCGTGTCACCCTATGCGATCGTGTGGACAAACGAGAAGTATTACCTCATCTGTTTTTACGAAAAGTACAACGCCATCAGCCATTTCAGAATAGACAAAATCAAGGGCATCACCTTGCAGTCCGAAGCCGCCGCAGCGCCCGTGCAGGGCTTTTCGCCGTACGACTATGCCAAGTCCGCCATTTATATGTACGGCAGTCAAATTGAGCGGATAGCGCTTTTGTGCAACATGGAAATCCTCGACGACGTCATCGACCGGTTCGGCAAGGACATACAGATCACGCCGCACGGCGGCGACCGTTTCAAGGCGGTCATCCACGCAACCTCCGGCGGCATCAAGTTTTGGGCGCTGCAATACCTGCGGCACTGCGAGATACTAAGCCCCGTGTCCCTGCGCGCCGAGGTCGCCGAAATCATCCGTCAAGGCGTTTATAAGTACGACTGACGGGCACTCATAAGCATCATTGGTTTTGCGAGCATTTTTCCTCGATCAGCCCTGCGAACGCTACGGAACAAATGAACAAAATGATTGCAACTGTCATGTTTGGCACCTCCTATATCTTCATTATACAACACAGCCTGTCCGCATTTTCGGACACCCAACGGGTGCTTGACACGGACGGGAATTAGGCATATAATTATGGGCATATAGCAGACTTCTTTCATAACCTCTGCGACAGGTTATGAAAGAAGTCCAGTGATTGAAAGGGTGACAGAATTTGGAGAGAGCAGTTTTTTTCGAGGGTGGGAAAAAGGCGTTTTGGCACACCACTTCTCATATTATGGCGCATGCGGTGAAGCGCCTGTATCCCGACGTGAAGCTTGCGATAGGTCCCGCGACCGACACGGGCTTTTATTATGATTTCGATACCGCAACGCCTCTGACTATGGAGGATTTAAAGAAGATAGAAAAGGAAATGAAAAGGATCATCAAGGAAGGCTTGAAGCTGGAAAAATTCTCGCTGCCCCGTGCGGAAGCATTGGAGCTGATGAAGGACGAGCCATATAAGATTGAGCTGATAAATGAGCTTCCTGAGGACGAGGAAATCACCTTTTATAAACAGGGCGACTTTGTGGACTTGTGCGCGGGACCGCACCTTGAAAAGGTGTCGGAGGTCAAGGCGTACAAGCTATTAAGCGTGACGGGCGCCTATTGGCGGGGCAGTGAAAAGAACAAAATGCTCCAACGCATCTACGGTGTGTCTTTTGTCAATCAGGAGGATTTGGAGGCGCACCTGACGGCGCTGGAAGAAGCCAAAAAGCGTGACCACAACAAGCTCGGGCGGGAGCTGGAGCTTTTCACGACCAGCGAATACATCGGGCAGGGATTGCCTATTTTGATGCCTAAGGGTGCAAGGGTCATCCAGGTTTTGCAGCGCTTTGTAGAGGACGAGGAGGAAAGGCGGGGCTACCAGCTCACACGCACGCCGATGATGGCAAAGAGCGATTTGTATAAGATTTCGGGGCACTGGAACCACTACCGTGACGGCATGTTCATTATGGGCAACGAGGACGACAAGGAGGTTTTCGCCCTGCGTCCCATGACCTGTCCGTTCCAGTTCCAGGCGTACCTTACCAAAATGCACAGCTACCGCGACCTGCCGATACGCTATAACGAAACGGCGACGCTTTTCCGAAACGAAGCCTCGGGCGAGATGCACGGTTTGATTCGTATACGCCAGTTCACGCTTGCCGAGGGTCACATCGTCTGTACGCCCGCACAGCTTGAGGAGGAGTTCAAAGGCTGCGTCGACCTTGCGGTCTTTATGCTGACGACCTTGGGGCTGGATGAAGATGTGTCATACCGCTTCTCGAAGTGGGACGCCAACAACCGCGAGAAATACATCGGCGACCCCGATGAGTGGGAAAGTGTTCAGAATACTATGCGTGAAATCCTTGACCACCTCGGCATCGACTATAAGGAAGCGGACGGCGAGGCGGCGTTTTACGGACCTAAGCTGGACATCCAAATCAGGAACGTCCACGGCAAGGAGGACACCCTCATCACCATCCAGATCGACTTTCAGCTTGCGGAGCGCTTTGAGATGGAATACACCGACGCGGACGGCACGAAGAAATTCCCGTATATCCTGCACCGTTCCTCGCTGGGCTGCTATGAGCGCACCCTCGCGCTGCTGATTGAAAAGTACGCCGGCGCCTTCCCCACATGGCTTGCCCCCGTGCAGGTTAAAGTCATGCCCATTAGCGAAAAGCATTTTGACTACGCGAAATCTGTCGAAAACGCACTGAAAGCGCAGGGCATCAGGCTTGAAAACGATACACGCAACGAAAAAATCGGCTATAAGATCCGTGAAGCGCAAAAGCAGAAGATACCGTATATGCTGGTTGTCGGCGATAAGGAGGAAGAGGACGGGACGGTCGCCGTGCGTTCGAGGAAGGAAGGCGAGCTTGGCGCCATCGCGCTGGACGCCTTTATAGAAAAGATTTCCAGGGAAATTAAAACCAAAGCGAGATAATAAATAAGGGCGGCGCAAATGTCAAGGGGACATTTGGGGGCATCTCACTGCGTTCCGTTGTTCTTTAAATGATTGATTTATTTACCTCTTTGGTGTATAATGTGCGTGAGGGGTGTTATAATGCTCATATATTTAGATAACTGTTGCTTTAACAGACCGTTTGACAATCAATCGCAGCTTAAAATTGAAATAGAGGCAAAAGCTAAAATGTTCATACAAAGTAAAATTTTAAGCAAAGAGTATAAACTGTGTTGGTCGTATATGTTGGATTATGAGAACGGAATAAATCCTTTTATAGAAAGAAAAAACAGAATAAGCAAATGGAAAGAATTATCTGCCGTTGTATGTGATAAGCAGAATGACACAATAGTTGAAACCTCAAAGAACTTATTGCAAAAAGGATTGAAAATAAAGGATGCCGCACATATGGCTTGCGCCATACATTGCAAATGCGCGTATTTCATCACAACGGATATGGGTATTCTTAATAAAAACATAGAAGGCATTAAAATCGTTGACCCCATAGAGTTTATAAGGAGGGAAAACTTATGAGCAGTCATGAAACCGTATTGGTTAAAGAAGGCTTGGATATTATTTTTGAGAAGTTCGGGCTTGTAAAAGGGGAGGAATTTATAGCAGCTTTGCAAAAATTAGCGGATTTTGATTACACCGCTTGGCGGCAGGATAAGCTGGAAAATTTAAGCATAGAGGAATTGCATAAGAAAGCCTCTGAATATAGCCGGTCGCTTAACGATAAAAATTGAACAAAGGGAACGATAAAGAAATAGGGTGCCCTTGGGCACCCTTTAACTACGCTTCCCGCGCCTCGGCGAATACAGTCTCTGCCTGCGCCGCGCTTTCATATGAAAGAGCTCGATGGCGCCGCACGCCCCGAGGTGATACCCCCGCACAAAGCCCTCAAACTCCATTTCCCTGGCATAGTGTTCCGACAGGTCGTTGTGCATAGAAAACAGCAGCCTTTGACCGTCGTCCATGCGGGTATTTATGGATTTGCTTGTCTCAGCCAGGTCGTCTATAACGCCCTGAATGTCACCGCTGGCATGCTCCTCCCTCAGGGAGCGGTAGATTTCGCTTTTAAACAGCGCCTTAAAAAAATTCAGATCGTGCAATTTCTTTTCACCTCTATGCTTTCGATATTACAGGGGCGGCGCCCGCACTAAATCACGGACGCCAAATCCCCCGTTAACGAAACCACTTCCAAGCATATTCATGCTCAACATAAAAAAGCATGCAGAACGCTGCCCCATGGCAGTTTTCCTACACGCTTGCGCTTGTTCTTTATACCGAATCCCGTGCATCTCCCCCTCTTGAAATGGAAAGGAAAATGTGTTATAATGGGTTTGGTGCCGGTAATCCGGTTGCGTATAGGTGGCTGACACCCATATTGCAGGGGCAATGTGTTTGCACCACATTGTCCTGCCGCTTTTTTATTTGTCTGTGCTTCCGTTAAGGATATTTTATCATACATAGAAAAATTTTGCAAGTATTTTTTAGTTTAGATACCGTTTGTCCGCTCCCCGAAAAATATGGTTTGCATTTGACGCAAAAAAATGTATAATATTATTAACGTAAAAAATTATAATATAGGGGGAATATCGATGCAATTCAAAGGATTCAAAACGCTATGTATGGTGATTGTTTTTTCGATGCTATCGGTGTCGTGCGGATTTGTTTTTGCCGAGCCAACAGTCGTCGACGGTGTCACACACTTTGGAACGGTCGGCGAAAAGCTTACCATCGAGGCGGAGCTTGTCACCATCAATGCGGAAACAAAAGTTACAAGCGGCGCTGACGCGGCGTCAAGCTATATCCAGATGCAAGGTATGGATGTCCTTCCGCAGCCCGGTTCAAAGGGTGACATTGAGTTTAGCTTCAACACCGGAAAAGCCGGTGAGTTTGTGGTATGGATGTATGCCAATCCGTCAACCCTGAGCAAAACCGTCGCGTTTTCAAGAAACAACGGCGTGTTTGGCGTGGTTAAGGTAGGGGCTGTGGTGAATGAATTCCAATGGACGCCTGCCTATTATTTCACCGCGTCGGGTGACGAATTGGTGAAAATCAGCGCCACGTCTATGAACGGTTTTTATAAAATAGATAAATTCATGGTCGCCGAGCGTGGCTATGACCCTGAAACAGGTGTCTTTACAAAGCCGACAACGACCGCGCCGCCGGAGCCGACGCCAACACCGACTCCGGAGCCAACCCCGCTGCCGGATCCGAACGCGACCAAAATCATGCCTGTGGGCGACTCGATTACAGATGGTGCGGACAGCGGCGGATACAGGACATTCCTTTGGCAGCTGTATGCGGACGCAGGGAAGAACGTCAATTATGTCGGTTCTCTGCGGGGCGGATCAAGCGCACTCCCTGACAAGGATCATGAGGGGCACAGCGGCTGGAAAATCGCAAAGATAGACGCCAGCATTGTCAAATATGTGCAAGACAGCCAGCCGGACATCGTTTTGCTGATGCTCGGCACAAACGATATGCTGCAAAATGACCAGATAGATACAGCGCCCGACAGACTGAGCGCATTGATAGACAAAATTGCGGACACGAAAAAGGACGTCAAGATTTTTGTGTCGTCTCTCCCGCTGCTGACCGGCGTCCATGGCGAAAGAGTTATCGCCTACAACGCAAAGCTTCCTCCGATGGTCGCCGAAAAGGTCAGTCAGGGCAAGAGTGTTTATTTTGTAGATATGCACCCCCTGCTGACAGCGGAAGACATTAAAGACAACATACACCCGAATGCTGCCGGATACGAAAAATTGGCAAAAGCGTGGTTTGCCGCAACAACCTCATTTGTTGCAGATAAGGCAGACGCTTTGCCTGATGACGGCGCCGTGAAGGTGACTTTGAACGGCAAACGCATAGAATTTGACCAGGAGCCGATCATAGAGAATGACAGAACGCTCGTTCCGTTCCGTAAGATATTTGAGGCAATGGAAGCTGAAGTGTCGTGGGATGGCGCAACGCAAACCGTCACCGCAAAGAAGGGCGACATTGTGATAACCCTGCAAATCGGAAATAACATTATGACGAAAAACACAGAGCAGATTATACTCGATGTGCCTGCGAAACTGGTGAACGACCGCACGCTTGTTCCTGTCCGTGCCATCGTCGAGGGTCTCGGCGCCAAGGTTGATTGGGACGGCGCGACGCAAACAGTGATTATCACCAACCGATAACAACCCCGGGCAGACAAAAACTTCGCTTAAATTAACAGAGCCATCTTCATTTCGAAAATGGCTCTGTTATTTGTTTTTCGGTGGGATGCATATACCTGCAAGGGGCACGCGGGTGTGGCGCGGCGGGTCTAAAACCCCCGCTGATGGGGTCTTCTTTATATCAGCGGATACAAAAGCGTTTCCTTCACCGGCATATTCAGGCTCGCTGACAAGCCCCTTGCGTAAAAGTTGAGCTGCTTTTGGTACTCGGGTCGGTCGACGCTGCCGGTCTTGTAGTCGATGATGACAAGCTCGCCGTCCTCCTCAAAGCAGCAGTCCACAACGCCCTGCAACAGGATTTTTTCTTCGGCGGCGTTTTCATCCAGTCCGTCGATGATCTCCTTTGCGGGAACGTCCACAAAGAATTTCACCTCACGCCGGACCATCCCTGACGCCCTTAAACGCCTGCCGATGCCGCTTGCAAAAAACTCTGCAATTGCATCCGCACTGACCACATCCGCAAGACGGGCGTCGATCATATTGTCGGTGACCATCTCGCTCAGCTGCCGCTCAATGTCGTACTTGGCGGCGGTACGCGCGATATCGATGTTTTGCAGCACAAAGTGGATAACCGTGCCCCGCACGGCGGCGGACAGGGCTTCACGTTTTTGCATAAACTCTGGTTTTTTAAGACGTATCGGCTGCTGCGCATCCAAAATCGCCTGGCTGACCGGCAGCTTGGAGGGGATGCCTTTCGTCGACGCATAAGGGTAGCGGTATTCGAGCCGCCTTGCGACCTCATCGGAGTAGCCGTCGGTCATTGGGTCTTCGTCTTCGACCGGCGTTTCAATGCCCTCCCTGCTGCGCATCACAATATCAAACGCACTGTGAACGGTTGCGGCGCTGCGGATTTTGCCGCCCAGCGCAAGCCCGATCCAGTCAAGGAAGGTGCTTTGCTTTGAAACGGTATAGGGCGTGATTTCGGCGTTTTCCCATTCATCCAGCTTTTTTTCCGCATTGTTGCAGCTGCCGACCATAAACAGATAGTCCTTCGCACGGGTCATGGCGACGTACAGCACGCGCATTTCCTCCGAAAGCATGGCAAAGCGTTTCTTCGCCGAAACGGCGTACTTTGAAACGGAGGGGTATTTGATGCCACGGTTGATGTCGATAAAGTCACAGCCGATGCCGAGGTCAAGATCGTATAATACAGGTGCGTTCAGGTCTGTGATGTTAAACCTGCCGCCGCAGCGCACGACAAATACGGCGGGGAACTCCAAGCCCTTACTCTTGTGGATGCTCATCATCTTGACGACGTTGTCGTTTTGCCCGGCGATTTTTGCGGCGGAGTAGGACTGCGCATTCTCCCGCATGGCGGTGATGTAGCCGATGAAATCAAAAATGCTTTTGTATTCGCCGCTTTCGAACCTGCCCGCCCGCTCGCACAGCAGCCGCAGGTTGGTCACACGTGCCTCACCGCCCGGGAGCAGCGCCACAAAAGACAGATAACCCGTGTCGCTTAGTATTTTTCTGATCAGGTGTTCGATGCGCTCATGCCGCGACAGGCTTCTGTAATGCTCCAATGTCCGCACAAACGCTTTTGACTTTTCGTCGTCCGCACAGCACAGCGCAAGGTAAAACGCCCCCGTCGCCGCCGCACGGATTTTTGCCAGCTCCTCATCGGTAAAATGAAACATCGGGCTGCGCATCACCGTCAAAAGCGGGATGTCTTGCAGCGGGTTGTCGATGATCTGTAAAAACGCAATAATGGTAGATATTTCCAAGGAAATAATATAGTCGCCGCGGTCGTCCTCGCAGTAAAACGGGATATTCAGTCGTGTCAGCTCCTGCGCAAAGACGCTTGACACACCCTTGATTTTTCGGGTCAGGACGGCGATGTCACGGTACTGGATAGGGCGCGGCAAGCCGCTGTCCTCGTCCGTCACCAGCGGGCGTTCCGTCTCGACCAAAGTTACAATGCGCTGTGCGGTAAACATCGCCTCACGCAGGATTTCGTCTGAAAGCTGTTCGTCCTCGGTCAGGTCGTCATGGGCTTCGAGCGTTTTCTCAATGATGTGTATTTCGGTCGCCCCAACGGCGTCGTCTGCCCTGCCTTTTATCAGGCTGTGACCGTTTTCATAGTCCACACCGCCCATGGCTTGCGTCATAATTGGCAAAAATATGGCGTTTACAAAATCAATCACACTGCCGCCGCTTCGGAAGTTGTGCGACAGGGAAATCAAGCTGCCGCACGCTTTTTTAGCTGTAAAGCCAAATGCCTTTACAGTGAAAATCTGCGGCTGGGCATTGCGGAAGCCGTAAATGCTTTGCTTGACGTCGCCGACCATAAAGAGGTTGTCCCCTCCTGACACGGCGGAGAAGATGGCCTCCTGCACGCCGTTCGTGTCCTGATACTCGTCGACCAGTACTTCGTCAAATTTGCCCTGGATTCCCGTGCGGACTTCTTCATCAGACAGGAGTTTTAGCGTCAAATGCTCCAAATCGTTAAAATCCACAATGCCCTTGTCCGCCTTTAATTCGGCATACGCCGCCGCAAAATCTGACACAATTCGGCAAAACTCACCGATCACGCCGCCCAAAATCCGGCAGTCCTGCTCGGCTTCTTGCTGTGTGCAGCTATACATATTTCGGATTTTGTCGATTTGGGTCTTGACCTTCTTGCGGATGCCCTGAACGTAGGCAACGGCGTTGTCGTCTGCGCCCTTGCTCTTTCTGGGCAGCGTGCCGAACACGATGCCGTCCAGCCTTTGGCGCATGTCATCCCATGACAAGTCCTGCTCACCGGCAAGGCTTGCGAGCATTTCGCGTTCGACGCCAAAGCAGTCTATGTACTGCGCAATGCCGTCGGCGGTTTCTATTACCGAAATGGCGCTGTCATACGCCGCCGCCATGCCGCTGAATTCCACGGCGACAGCCGCCGACAAGTAGGACGACCATATGTCCACGCCGCCGCCTGAATACATATCCCTTGCCGCCGACAGCCAGCCCCCGGGGTCGGCGGTGCTTTGCGAAAAGCCGTAAATGCGCATGGCAAGCTCCGACAAACCGCTGTCGTCACGCTTTCCGCCAAAGCTTGCGACCAGCGCTTCAAAGTCCGCCGAGGGGTTTTCATACCGCAGCGTCAAAACCTGTTCCAGGGCTTGCTTACGCAGGACGCCGAGCTGCGTTTCATCGCCGATTTCAAAGGCGGCGGAAAGTCCGACCTTGTGGAAATAGTTCTTTAAAAGCGCCTGGCAAAAGGCATGGACGGTATTGATCGCCGCACGGGGAAACAGCGCAAGCTGCTTAGCCAAATGTGCGTTGTCGGGTTGTTGTTCGAGCTGCTTGCGGAGCGCTTCACGCAGCTTGATTTGCATACCGCTTGCGGCGGCGTTGGTGAAGGTGCAGATGAGCAGGCGGTCGATGTCGACAGGGCTTTCGGTGTCGGTGATCCGGCGGATGACACGCTCGACCAGCACGGCGGTCTTGCCCGAGCCTGCCGCGGCCGACACCAAAACGTCGCCGCCCCTTATGTCTATGGCTTTTTGCTGCTCAGGCGTCCACTTGACCGACATAGCTGAAAAACTCCTCTCTGTCGATTTTTTTGATGTTGCGGTAATGGTTGCCCGCAAAATTTACGTCAAAGGCACACACCGTGCCGTAGGGGCAGTATCTGCATGCCGTTTCGCCCCCGATCCTGACGGGGTTGAGGGCGATTTTTCCGTTTAAAACCTGTGAAAAAGCATCCTTTAACTTTTTGTGCGCCGTCTTGCAAATGCGGTCTATCTGCTCGCCTGTCGCTAAGGACTTCACCGCAAACACGCTGCTGATGCCGTCGGCTACCTGTTCAGCTTCGAGGGTCACCCCCTGCATCCGCAGCGCCTTCTGCACTTTTTCGGCGATCTCTTCGTCAGTGACTTTTCTGTCCGCCGTAATGACGGGCATGTCGAATTTATAGTACAGCATGGCGGCGGGCATGGTCCGGACGCCCTCTTTTTGCGAAATTGCCTCACACACGGCGCTGATATAGGTGGGCAGCTGGATCTGTACGCCGCACAGGATCTCGGAAAAATCGATATTTTTTGCGCTGGATTTGTAGTCGACGATGCTGATATAGTTGCCGTTTTCGGTGCGCAGGATATCCGCCCGGTCGACCTTGCCCCGCAGCAGAAGCTTGTGTCCGTCAACCTCCACTTCAATGGGACGCATATCCCCGTCTGTGTCAAAAGCGATTTCATAGCCGAGCGGCACGAACTGCGACTTTTTGTAAAACGCCGCAATGTGCCACGCGGTGGTTGACATAATGCCGGACACCTTGTGGGTCAGATAACCGAATCGGGCGGAGGAGGTATAGGCGTCGCCGAGATATTCGGTCAGGACTTGCCCGGTCAGCTCCGACGCTTTTTCGGCGCAGATTTTTTGTGTGATGTTTTTCCAGCCGTAATCATTGGCAAAGCGTGAGAACCGGTCGATGATCTCGTGCATAAACGAGCCGGCTGTGCGGGGCTCAATGGTGTATTGCTCACGCTCGGCGGCAAACAGCCCGTATTTTAAAAAGTACGCATACTGGCATTTGTTGAACTGCTCAGCACGGGAAACGCTGCCCTTCGGCAGACTGCCGTACAGCAGGGCGACCGCCCCTGCGGACAAATCGTTTGGCAGGTTGGTGTAGCGTTTTGCGGCGAGGGCGGCGGCGTATTTGTCAGGCATATGCGTCTTAAACCATGCGGCTGCCTGGGCAAAGCGCCTGCCGTCTTGCAGCATCTTGTTGAAGGTCGGCACTGCGCCCTCGATTTCAGGCAGCACGTCGTCCTTGTCATAGATATTGTCCTCCGAGCGGATGGCGGGGAAGAGGCGCTTAATCCGTTCGATGATGGTGGAGGAGTAGACCGCCTTGCCGTCGCTGTCGGCGATGGGGTAATACAAAAACAGCCTGTCAAGCGGCGAAGTAAGCGTCGTGTAGATGACGCTGCTCTCTCGCGCCTGACGCAAAACCGTGGTATCGGAAAGGTCGGCGCCCATCGCCGTAAGGTTTTCCTTGTCGCTGTCGGACAGCAGACCCTCGTTTGTGTAGCTTTCGGGGAAAACGCCGTTTGACGCGCCGAGGACGAACAGGCATTTGACGTCCTGCCCCGCAACACGGTCAACATGGCAGACCAGCACCTCATCCACCGTCGGCGGGATGTGACCGATCTCGCAGCCGTCAAGTCCGGCTTTGAATATGGCGTAAAACTTTTCAAAGGTCAGCTGCTCATCGCCGAGCACAGAGACAATCTCGTCGATGACCCTGATGATGCCGTTCCATGCAGAGGTCAGGAGGTTACGGTTTTGGATCTGTCCCGCTGCTGTAAAAGCCTCCGCCTGCCGCTGCGCCGTCTTGTCGGCGCCCGACTCATACAAAAATTCGGTCAGCGCCACGGCGATTTCACGGGCGGTCTTGCGCCCCGAGAATTTGTTCGCAAAGCCGATAAGCGCGGAGCGTGCGGCGTTTTTAGCGGCGTTGACTCTTGTGAGCGCCGCCTCGTCAAAACCGTTTGGCATAAAGGACCAGTCCTGTGGGTTTTTCCACATGCCGGGCGTGCTGCCGCAGGCAAGCACATAGTTTTCGAGCAGGAAAACATCGCCGTCATCCAGTCCGCAATAGGGAGATTTCAGCCAGCCAAAAACTGCCTCATAGCTGAAATGCCGGATGACCGTTTCCAACACGGACAGTACCGCGCGGGTCAGCGGATGGCACAGCGCGGTGATTTTTTCGTCCAGGTTGTAGTTGATTTGATACTCCTCAAAAATATGGCGGACAAGCGGCGCATAGGTGCCCAAAGCCTTGGTGGCGACCGCAATGTCACGGAAGCGGTAGTTGTTTTCACGGCACAGCCGGATGATCTGTGCGGCGGCGCTTTCCACCTCGCCGTAATAGTTGCTTGCTTCAAAGACGGTGATACGCTCGGTAGGCTTGTCATAGGTCCTGGCGGGATAGCGCAGCAGGTTGTCTTCGAGGTGCGCCAGCTCGGGGTTATTTTCGTGACGCTTGCAGCAGCCCAAATAGGTGCTTGGCAAAACCTCGATGTTATTTTTGACCGCCATGTCAAGCAGCGTATTCACGGTGCGCTTTTCGGCATAAAAAAGGTCGCTGATGTTGTCGGTCGGCGCCAGCGAATCGGTTGTGAGCGCAACGGTGACGCTTTTGCAGCGCAGCAAAAACGCTTCGATCAGCGCAAGTTGAAGCGGCGTAAAGCCCGAAAAGGCGTCCAAAATGATGTGCGCACCCCTGAACAAATCAAACTGCCTGATTTTTTCGAGCAAGAGGGCGGGGCTGTCGGCATCGTCAAGATTGGGGTATTCAAACGCCTGCGTGTATGCGGCATAGATCTGCGACAAATCCGCCAGCTTTAATGCGGCGATCCCGCCGAGCCTGTTGGCGGCGTCGGCAAGCATGGCGGGGGTAATGCCGCTTTTTTTCAGCGAGTCGACCGTCTCGACCAGCACACCACAAAAGCCGTCGGTTTCAGCGGAGGCGCACAGATACGCCAGCCTGTCTTTTAAACGGATCAGCACACGCTGCATCAGCATCTGTTTTCCGGAGCCGGTCATATATACGGCATAAACGGGTCCCACCTGCGAAAACACACGAGACGCCATACGCTCAAAGCTCAGCACGTCAAAGCCGCCGCCGACGCCATGCATACGGTCGGCAAGCTTACGTTCGGTCATCAGCGAAAATTGTTCCGGCACAATAAAAATAACATCGCCGTCATTGGCGGCGATCAATTTTTCGGCGGCATCAAGACATGCGTGGCTTTTGCCGCTGCCTGCCCTGCCATATATGATTTTAAGCGGCAAGAAATCATCTCCTTATCACGCCGTCTGTAAACAACGAAAATCAACGGCGGCACAGCGTCATCTCCGTCATCCTTTGCCAAAGAGCACATAAATGTCAAAAAAAAAGAGGAAACACAGACGATGTCTCCCCAAATCAGCAGGTTACTCTTCGGTTATAGGCGCCTCGGTTGCTTCGAGGTCCTTCACCTCTTCGTATTTGGTAATAATTGCGGTTTGGAGACTCTCTCTCATTTCTGCGTTGATGGGATGTGCAATGTCCTTAAATTCACCATCAGGCGTTTTTCTGCTTGGCATCGCAACAAACAATTTGTCCTGTCCCTCAATGACCTTGATGTCGTGCACAACAAACGCACTGTCAAAGGTCACCGAAACAACAGCTTTCATTCTCCCTTCGGAGTTGATTTTTCGCACTCTGATGTCAGTGATTTCCATGCTTTGAGCCCACCTTTCGCCTTTGAATTTAATGCTGTGGATATATTCTACTACATTTATAAAAAAAAATCAAATATTTTTTGATTTTTTTATGAAAATATCATATAATATAGATGAAGATTTTTGGGGATAGTAACAGTACCTGAAAAGAAACGCATATTTTTTACAAGGAGATGCAGAGTTTGACAATCAAAAACCTACATAAACATGTGCATTTTATCGGTATCGGCGGCATCAGCATGAGTGCGATCGCCCATATTCTGCTGCAAAACGGCTTTAAGGTCAGCGGCTCGGACGCATCCGAATCGCCGATCATCGCAAAGCTTGCGTCCGCAGGGGCGAATATTGTGATAGGGCACAGCGCCGGCAATATCGAAGACGCCGATTTGGTGGTCTATACCGCTGCCATCGCCGAGGACAACCCTGAGCTTACCGGAGCAAGAGCGCGGGGTATCCCCACGCTTGAGCGCGCGGATTTTTTAGGTGAGCTGATGCGGGATTACGACATGCCGATCGCCGTCAGCGGCACCCACGGCAAAACCACGACCACCGCTATGTTGTCCTGTGTTTTGCTCAACGCCGGTCTTAATCCGACCGTACTGGTCGGCGGTGAGCTTTCGCAAATCAACGGCAATTATCATCTTGGCACCGCAAAGCACCTGGTCTTTGAGGCGTGCGAGTATGTCGACAGCTTTTTAAAGTTTCATCCGTTTGCGGCGATCGTCCTCAACGTCGAGGCGGATCACCTTGACTATTTCAGCGGCATCGGGCAGATAAAGGACTCCTTCAACAGGTTTTTGAAAAAAATCCCCGAGGGCGGCTTTGCGGTACTGAACGCCGACGACCCAAACGTCATGGAAAGCGCCGCGGGGATAGCGTGCCAAAAGGTGCTGTATGGCGAAAACGGGCAATATCGCGCCGAACACATCCGCTTTGACGAGGACGGCAACGGTCGGTTCACGGTATGCTATGACGGGGGCGAAACACAGCTGCGTCTTGCCGTCAAGGGCAGCCACAATGTGTCCAATGCGCTTGCGGTATTTGCGGCGGCGCACAGATTGGGGGTAGACCCGCAGGCGATCGCCAAGGGCATTGTGGAGTTTGAGGGCACCAAGCGCCGTTTTGAATACAAGGGCAGCATCCGAAACGCCCGGCTGTATGACGACTATGCCCACCATCCGACGGAAATCAGTGCCACCATAGATTCCGCAAAAAAAATGCCCCACGGCAAGCTGTGGTGCATATTCCAACCGCATACCTATTCCAGGACCAAAGCGCTGATGAACGAGTTTGCCGCCGCACTGTCACAGGCGGACAGGGTGATCATAACGGATATTTATGCGGCAAGGGAAAAGAGCGACGGCGTGACGCACGCCATACAGCTTGCGGAAAGGATACCGAATGCAAAATATATCTCCGGCTTTGATGAGATCGCAGAATATATCAACGGAAATGTCGGTGAAAACGATATCGTGATTACGATGGGCGCGGGCACCGTGACTAATCTTTCAGAGCGGCTGCTTTGATTTGCGTCAGCAGCACATAGGGGACAAGCATATTGCCGCGCCCCGTGCCGAGGTAAATCCCCCGGCGTCGGGTACCATGAAAGTCGGTGCCGCCGCTTTTGAGCAGCCCGAACTTGTCGGCAAGGCGGTGCGCGACCGCCTCGGTTTCTAGGGTATAGCCCGAATAGTACGCTTCGATTCCTGCAAGCCCGAGCCCTTTTAAGCGGTTGACGGTGACTTCCAGCTCCTTCTCGGTTTTTTTCAGATAATTGATGTGCGCCAAAAAGGGCAGCCCGCCGGCATTTCGTATGGCGTCGATGCCGTCCTTTTCGGACAGCCTTGCACGGGGTACATAGGCTAAGCCGCCCTCTGAAATGTACTGCTTAAAAACCTTACGGTAATCCCTGACAAGCCCCTTGTTCTCCATGGTTTGGGCGATGTGCAGCCTTCCGACGTTTTTTGCGCCGGTTTTTGCTTTGATTTCGGCATATGAAATGTCAAAGCCCTCCGCCCTTAACTTTTCGACCATCAGCATATTGCGTTGCTCACGTGCCTGTTTCAGCCCGTCCAGCACGTCACGCAGGCAAGGGCTTTTGTTGTCGATATAAAACCCGAGGATGTGCATATTATCCGTGCCGCCGACACCGATCTCCACGCCGGGCACGACTTCGACGCCGTACCTTGCGGACGCCGACAGCGCCTCGTCAATGCCGTCGATGCTGTCGTGGTCGGTGACCGCTATTGCGGCAAGCGACGCTCTGCCTGCCAGCGCAACCAGCTCCGCAGGCGCATATGAACCGTCGGAAGCGGTTGTATGGGTGTGAAGGTCGATTGCCTTATTCAAGCTTATTTCTCCTTTGACAGCCGGCTGAGCTCTTCCCTGAAAGAATTGACATCCTTGAACTGCCTGTACACCGAGGCGAAACGCACATACGACACCTCGTCGATATTTTTGAGCTTTTCCAAAACAAGCTCACCGATCTTGACCGAAGGGATCTCACGGGCAAGGCAGTTGCGGAAGTACGACTCGACCTCGTCGATCAGCGCTTCGAGCTGGGCAAGCGAAACAGGACGCTTCTCACACGCACGCAGCAGCCCGTTTAACAGCTTGTCCCTGTCAAACGGCTGGCGGGAGAGGTCTTTTTTAACGACGATCAGCGGCAGGGTCTCCACCTTTTCATAGCTGGTGAACCGCTCGCCGCATTTTAAACATTCACGTCTGCGCCTGATGGTGCTGCCGTCGTCGGCAGAGCGTGAGTCAATGACCTTGCTCTCTAAGTGTCCGCAAAAAATGCATTTCATAACCTTACCGCCTCAATCCTTATTGGAATACAGATGACAATGGCAATCACTGCTTCCTCGTATTGACGATGATGATGTCGTCGCCGATAACACAGATGTTGCACCACGGTATGACGCAGTCGTCGCCCCTGCCGAAAAACCCTGCAAAGCCTCTGTGCCCCGGCACAATGATGGCAATGATCCTTCCGCTGCACACGTCGACTTCCACATCGCACACAAAGCCGAGCCGACTGCCGTCGCACAGGTCGACGACCTCCTTGTTGCGCAAGTCCTGAAACCGTTCCATGCCAATCCCTCCCCATATAGCCATATGCCTCATATAACATATGACCCCATATTAACATATGGCGGGGGCGATTTTTCTATTCGGAGATTTTCTGAATTTCTTTGCCGAGGACTTTAAACAGCAGGCGCATAATGATGATTTGAGCCGCCGCATAAATCGGCAGCGTGAAAAGCTTGGATATGAACGCTGCCCGATAAGGCGTGCCGAAAAATTCCTGCACCCAATATGAATTAAGAAACAGGTCGACCGTGACAACAGCGGTGATGACCGCTAAAAAAGTGTTCAGCAGGTTTTTGGGCTTCTTATATAAAAACACGCCGTAAATCAGCCCTTTAAGGATTGCGCTGATAGAAAAGCCGTATAAAAATCCCTCGCCTCTGAGGATCACCGCCAAAAAGTCGGACGCACCGCTGACGACTCCGCCAAGCACAGGACCGAGCGCAGCGGAGGAGAAGATGATAGGGATGAAGGAGAGACCGTATTTCGTCAGGGTCTGCGGCAAGTAAGTGTCAAAGATGCGCAATGCGATTGCAATGGCTGTCAAAAGCCCCATATAGGTCAGTATTCTTGTTTTTTTCATAATTTCCTCCATTATGCGTCATGATACACGTATTATAGAATAAAAACTCCGCAATGTCAAAGGAATAATGAAATATTTTTATCTGATAGGAATTTTTCATTTCCTAATCAGACAAAAAAGTGCCGTAAGGCACTTTTTTACAGATGATCTTATATGTCGGCAAACGCTTCGTCAACGGTGGACTTATACAGATGATAGTTAGGCGACAGCTCGACCAGCTTGTCGCTTGTATAATGGTGCTTCTGTGTTCTGGGTATTTTGACGATGAACTCGCTGCCCTTGCCGACCTCGCTTTCAAGCGTCAGCCTGCCGCCGAGTATATCGACATAGCTTTTGACGATCGCAAGTCCCAAGCCGCTGCCCTCGGTGGTTCTCGTTTCAAAGCTTTCCACACGATAGAACGTTTCGAAAATTTTCTTTTGCTCGTGCAGCGCGATGCCGACACCGTTGTCCTTGACGGAAAAGACGATATGCTCGTCCTCTTCATACGTTTTAACAACGACACGCCGGTTTTTGTCACGGCTGTATTTTACGGCATTGGAGATCAGGTTGAGCAAGATGACTTCCAGCTTTTTAAAATCGCAAATCATTTCGGGGTCTTTGAGCTTGACGACGAAAGAAAACTTCACATTCTTCGGAGCTTCATAAAGCGCAACCAGCTTATGCATTTGCGCCATAAAGACCGCTGCGTCGTATTGCTCGGCGATCACCCGTACGTTGTCGTTTTCGATATGTGCCAGGTTCATGATCTGCGTTGTTAAATGTCCAAGCCGATGACAGCTTGTAATGATACCGTTCATGATTTCCCCAAGCTTTTCGTTGTCAAGCATATTGTTTGCGGAAGAACGGTTTACAAGCTCTGCGCTTTTGGAAATGGTATCGAGCGGTCTTCTGAATTCATGTGCGATCATGGACAGCTCACTGATTAGTGCTTTACTGTTTTCGGACATGTTATCACCCCACTGTGCTCATTATAACATTTTTTACGGGATATTACAATCACCATTGCAAATTTGGTTGATATTTAGTATAATTTGGTTACATGAAGGCAAAAAATTCAATAAAAAGAGTGGGGGGAGGGAAAGTATGCGTTGCGGTTTGGTTTTGGCGGACGGCAGTTCGATGTTACTCGAAAACATAGATTGCACCGCTTCGGTGACGTCAACCTTCGGCATATTTACGCTTTCGCAGCGCTATCGCAACACAAGCGGCAGTCCGGCAGACGCACGGTTTGTATTCCCGCTCTTGCCGGATGCCGTCGTCACTGGCTTTTCTGTGCAGGTGGGCGGCAGGTCGATCGCTTCCGAGGTCATCGACAAAAGCACAGCTGCACTGTTTTCCCATTCCCAAAAGGGACGGTTTGCACAGGGCAGGCAGAGCGGCGTATTTGAAACCCATATCGGCGTCATCCCCCTTAATGCGGAAGCGGTCATTTCAGTCACCTATTTTTGCAGCTTTCAGTCCGTTGGCGGTGGCGTCCGCCTCGTCATCCCGACGGTTATTCCGTTGCGTTATGTGTCCTGCAGCGAGCAGCTTGCCATCGCCAACATCCTCGACGAGGTCAGATACGGCATAAAGCTTGCACTGATCTACCGGGGACTGGACGTCGTTGACATCACCTCACCGTCGCATAATCTGAACGTGGAGGTTGACGCTTACGGCGCCGACGTATCCATTGATGAGGAAACCGTGCAGGAGCGGGACATCGTCATCGACATAACGCACCGGCAAGTAAACAGGCCCGTGATGTTTTGTAATACCGGCAGCGCATACTATGCCTTTACGCCCAAGTTGGACATCTTTCGGCATATCCCCCGGGACTATGTCTTTGTCGTGGATGCGTCGCCCATTATGACGGGCGAGCGGATGCGCCAGGTGAAAAATGCGCTGACGGTCTGCCTGCGTGCCTTAAAGGCAGGTGACCGTTTCAACCTGATGGCGTATTCGTCGGCTGTTCATACGCTCTTTGACGCGCCCGAGCCGTTCGGCGGCGAGACCCTTACAGGTGCAAAAAAGTGGCTGGACGGGCTGTCTGCCCAAAGCGGCTCTTGTGTGCTGCGCCCGCTGATGCTTGCCTGTGAGAACAAAAACCCTACCGTGGTTTTGATCACCGGCAGCGATACCGAGAATTGGGAGGATACCCTGACTCAGGTCAGAAGCGCTACCGATGCGGTGTTTTACACTTTCGGCATTGACGATGCCTGCGGTTCGGAATTTCTGACACGGCTGGCTGCAGGCAGCGGCGGCTTTGCCACCGCCGTCATGCCTGACGAGCGGATAGACGAAACGATCATCGGGGCGTTTAACAGGATCGTCGTTCCGGTTGTCAAAAACGCCGCTGTGACCTTTGACCGCAAGGTCGCCGACGTCTCACCGAATGCCTTTAAACGCATCCATGCGTGGCAGGGTATTGAAATCACTGCATCGTTTGACGGTGCGCCTCCGAAAGCGTTGACGGTGTCGGGCGAATTCACGGGTCTTTCCTGCGTGATGGATGTTTCGTTTGACACCCGGCATGAAGCGGGGGAGGAGCTGACACTATACCATGCCAAGCGGCGGATGGACGAGCTTGTCCTGCGCCTGACGGGCGACGACCTGCGTGACACGCTGACCAAAAAACGAATCGGCGAGCTGTCGGTGGCGTACGGACTGCTGTCAAATGAAACCGCTCTGCTGCTGTCCTGCGGGGACGGCGGCAAAAAGACGGTGACGGACGTTGTGATGCCGTCGAACGTGCCGGCGCTCTTTAGGCATAAAGTCCTTGCTGGACGGGAAAAATCTAAAAAGAAAACACGCACGGACGAATATATCAGGCTGCTTGGTGCCCAGCTGGCGCACGGCGCTTTTGCCAAGAGGGGCAAAACCACCCAAATCGCTACTGCGGAAGCGCTTTTGTATTTGTGTGCGGAGGCGAAAACGCCCGAGCTTTATATCTGGCAGCTGCGAAAGGCTGCCGAATACCTGCTCGGCAGCTTGCAGCGCAGCAACAGCGCCGTCATCCCCGAAGTGGTTTTGGATGCGTTCGAGGCATGGAATCGTAAATTCTATACCAAGCATGATGAAATTAGCCAAAAAGTTGCGGCTTTGACATTTATGTATGGAAATAATAGATAAAAATAAAAAAAAGACTTGTATTTTTAATGAAAATAATGTAGAATTTGATGTGAAAAATCTAACAATACGATGCAGGAGGTAAAAAAGATGGCAGTAAAAGTAGGTATCAACGGTTTTGGCAGAATTGGCCGCCTGGTTTTCCGTGCGGCGATCGAGCGTGATGCGCTTGATGTGGTTGCAATAAACGATCCGTTCATCGATGCGGAATACATGGTTTACATGCTCAGATACGACACAGTACACGGTCAGTTCAAGGGTACGATCGAAGCAAAGTCTGATGCGGTCGTGGTCAACGGCAAGGAAATCAAGGTGTTTGCCGAGATGGACGCCAACAATATCAAGTGGAGCAGCGTCGGCGCGGAGTATATCATTGAGGCGACAGGCATCTACACCACGACTGAAAAGGCAAGCGCACACTTTACGGGCGGCGCAAAGAAGGTTGTTATCACAGCGCCGTCGTCGGATGCCCCGATGTTCGTTATGGGCGTTAACAACGAAACCTACACCAAGGATATGAAGGTCGTTTCAAACGCGTCCTGCACAACCAACTGCTTGGCTCCGCTGGCAAAGGTCATCGACGACAGCTTCGGCATCGTTGAGGGTCTGATGACCACCGTCCATGCGACGACCGCAACGCAAAAAACTGTCGACGGTCCTTCAAAGAAGGATTGGAGAGGCGGAAGAGGCGCTGCGTTCAATATCATTCCTTCGTCAACAGGCGCGGCAAAGGCTGTCGGCAAGGTTATTCCGAAGCTCAACGGCAAGCTGACAGGCATGGCGTTCCGTGTGCCGACCGCCGACGTATCGGTTGTTGATCTCACGGCTCGTCTTGAAAAACCCGCTTCCTATGAGGACATCAAAAAGGCTGTTAAGGCTGCCGCGGACGGTCCGCTTAAAGGCATTCTCGGCTACACCGAGGACGCGGTCGTATCCAGCGATTTTATCCACGACGCAAGAACCTCCATTTTCGATGCGGACGCAGGTATTTCGCTCAACGACAACTTCGTTAAGCTGGTCGCCTGGTATGACAACGAGTGGGGTTATTCAAACAAGGTCATCGACCTCACCAACTACATCGCAGGCGTAGACGCAAAATAATTTGGCATTATAAAAGGGTTTAAGGCACTCGCAATATTTGGGTAATCAAAATATTTACATCACTCTGTTATGACAATTACCTTTATACTACGATAATCATATTAGCCTTACAATTCGCTATTATGACAATGAAATGTGCATCCTTTTTTGAGTTTTAGGCTTAAGAAAGGATGTATTTTTTATGTTGTTAAAAGACTTAAAAGCGGAGTATCTATTCAACTGTAAGTGCAGGAAGTTATCAGAAAGGACGATTACCAACTATGAAATGATTTTACGTCTGCTACTTAACTTTTTGGAGGGGAAAGGCATTACAACACTTGAACAATTAAAGCCCCTGTACATCAAGGAATTTATCCGTATGAATGACGAAGCGGGGCGTAAGCCTAATTACCTTAATGACCTCTTGAAAGTGTATAAGAGCTTCTGCAAGTATCTCCACGAGGAAGAATATACCGAGACTGTCCTGACGGATAAAATCAAGAATGTTAAAAAGCCCAAAGTAATCATAAAGACTTTTACCAATTCACAAGTTAAAGCTATGATAGAATATTATTCCGGCTTTGATTTTCTGAACGTCCGTAATAAGGCTATTTTGATTTTGTTCTTTGATACTGGCATACGGTTAAGCGAGTTGGCAACTTTGACAATAGGGCAGATTAAGGACGATTATATTATAATTCACGGCAAAGGCGATAAAGAAAGGGTTGTCCCCAAAAGCCCCTTGCTATCAAAATGGCTGTTTAAGTATATGAATGTCCGAAACGCCTACTTTGCCGATAAGCTAATTTCAGATACGGTATTTTTGAGCAGAAACGGCAAAATATTAACCTCTGAATCGCTTGGAAAGATTGTAAAGGAAGCGGGGCAAGCCGCCAATGTCAGCACCGATATACGAATAAGTCCTCATACCTGCCGCCACACCTTCGCCCAAATGCAATTAAAAAACGGCTTAGACATTTATAGCCTAAGCCGAATTATGGGACACGAAAATATTTCTATAACGCAACAATACCTTTTAGGATTAAGGGATAGAGAAGTATTGCAAGCAAGCCTAAAAACCAGTCCTTTGATGAATCTGTAAGGAGGAAGGGGAGGGTATAACTCTCCCCGCTCCAATTACGCTATCTTATCAAGGCTTGGTAAATATGATAGCTCTTTAATCGCTTGACATTTTTTCTTGCACATATTGTAAATGGTCTTGTAAAATGTTTCTTTTTCAACTTCTGCGAATATAATATTACAAATACTATATTCTAAAAATCGTACTGCGTTCATATATGCCAACGATAAATTGTTTCTTTGCCCTGTTCCGATACCTAAAACAGAGTTTATGAGTTTTGAATATATCATATAAAGTTTACCAGTATTTGTACTTCCTTGTTTTTTAGCAAGAGGCATTAACTTTGTATGTATTATATCTGTTAAATCGTGATGTGCTTGCTTACTTTCAATTCTCGCTTGTTGCCAGTCAGCCGTTTGTTTTTCGATGTCATCGTCCTTCAGGACTACCAAATTTCCCATATTTATTACTTTGTTCTCTATTGTTATTCATTCCTTTTCTATTATAATATAATTAAAACATGCAATTCTGCACTATTTTTATAAAGGCGTAGCCGAATAAAAATATGCAGTTTTCTTACAGCGGTTAAGCGGCGGCTTCAGCCGTGGCGTACCGATGTAAGTCTTCCTAAGCCAAAATGTAATCATCGTTAACCAATAGAGTAATTATCTCATCTGTCAATTTATTACTCAAGATATCAGCTTTATCCATATATTTGATTGTATCCTTAATAAACTCCCTGCTGTATTTGGAATTGGTAACAACCTTATCGGTAATGAGTTTTCTATATCCAATCAATTCATTTAACTCATAAGAATAACAGCCGTTAAATGCCTCACCTGCATTTTTGAATTTTGCTTTAAAATATGCCGCTTTGCTTATGCGTGGCTCAAGATTACCAAGACAAGACAATAATAAGGGTATTGTAAACTGTCTTTGTTCTATGGATTGTGTGACCTGTTTGTAATCGTAATTTTTCATATTATCTTTCCTTTCCCGTAATAAGCCGTCCGTCGTTACGACGAATGAATACACCTTCTTTTAAAATGTCGTGTCGCTCCATTTATAAAGGAGTTACAATTAATTTTTGTTCTTTTTGCTGCTTAAAAAAGTACCCCCCATCTCTATTAAAGAAATATTATATAGAGGTCTGGGGTATTTTTTAGCTTGCGAATTTAATATACTGTCCTGACAAGTCTATGTCTCTTGCGTTGCAATGTCGAATAACCTCTGTCTTTGATAATACCTTGTTGTTAAAATCTTTGGCACTGGATATAGACAAATATTCTCTTATAGTCTGTTTCTTATATACATTTTCCCTGTGTTGAAGCTCTTTATGTTGACCGTTTTTTAATTCTGACAGCAATGTGATAAACCTTGTAGCATAGCTGTTTTCCTTTTGTTTCTTTATATATTTCTCTTGCTTGGTAAAGTTGAACTCGAAAGGCATATTGTCAACTGTTCGTATATTACAATTTTTTAATTTTTGAGCAACCGCATTTACAACATCGGTATTATTGCATATTAAGAAACAGTTTGTGGAATGTATCATTTGACGGTTTACACGTTTAACAGCCTGATACATTTCGTTCGCTATCCATTTTATGCGGATATTCTCAAGTGTAGATGATGTGAACGCATACCGTGTTGTAACGCCGCTTCCAATATTACGGGAGCGGGTGTTTATATCGGGTATTTTTCCATAATGATAATGTAAATACCGTAAAATGTACTCTGTATCATTCAAGTTGCGAGTATGTACTACGATTACATTTGGTAAATCTCTGTAATTGTTTGACCCTATCAAATTTCCAAAGTGCGTTATATGCTCCGTTTGAAAATGAGGTGTTTCATCTTTTTGACACACTACTAAGCTATTTGGATTATCCTTAATAAGTTGATTAGCTACTTCATAGAAATTTTTTATTCTTTCTTTGCCGGCAATAGTAGTATTAGCGATTACATTCCTATTATGTCAATACCTCTGCTTTGTGGCAACAAAAAATAGACCTAATAAATTAGGCTTTGCCGTACCAAACTTGCATTACAAAGTGAAAATTGAGCTTACCCGAATAGGTAAACCCTGACCCGTTGAGATGGGTCGTCAGAACATAATTTAAAACTTTTTTGTTTACAACGCAACTTTTTTTCGTTTATTGCTTGACAAATTTAGTTTTTTATTGTATGATAGCTGTATCAAATCCGTTACACAATATCTTATGTATTGCATTTTCAAAAGTAAATACAAGGGAATAGGTTGCAAAGTAGTCCTATTACCCGTCCACTTTATCACGGTTGGGATGACTTGTCAACCGTTATTAGTGTTTTTTCTTATTACAATTATGTTACAAGACATAGGTAGCCTGTGAGGGCTATTTTTTGTTGCATAAATGGAGCAGGAGTCAGAAATTCGTATATATCCCGCCGCTTTTCTTTAATCGAACTAATGTAACCGCCTAAAACCATAGAATATGGTGCTGAAACGTCATGTTATATAACCCCGAAAATACAATAACCGTAAGGTCTGTAACCTTTTCAAGCGCCAAATAGAGATAACTCAATGTGCTGATGCTTTTCGGCTCGCACTTCGGTAAAACGTAGCAATGTCAAGCATTACAGCAGTATTCAGATTTAGTAATTCCTATCAATTTTAGTATGGTATAAACAACACCACACATTTCCTGTGATAACCGTAAATATTCATAGTCTTAAAATCTCCAATCTTTTTTGATGCTATGATTATATACTAATGGTATCTAAATGTCAACACTTTTATTGAGAATTATCTAAATATATTGTGTATAGTTTTTGATACCCAAAATCGGGGCGTTTTACATAGTGTTAAATTGTATGCTTTTTGATACCCCCGCCATATAAATATAACCGTTACCGATATTTCAGATAACGGTTATACTATCACATCAACCATTGAACACTATAAATATTACCTCTCCCACAACAGCAAGCACCGTTACAATAAGCGTAAAGCAACCACCGCCCGAAGGACTGCCGCCGCCTTTGTTACCCTTGCCCCATTCACCGTGGAACGCCCTGCTTGCGGAATAATTGGTATTGATGTTCCAATCAGCCATAACGGAAGCCCCCTTTATATCTTGTGCTTTTATTATATCATACTTATTGTACAAAAAACAGTACACGTTTTGTTGCGTAGGAGTAGGGGGTAGTTTACACATCTTTTGGAGAATGCCATAGTGGGGAAAGGGGCAGTACATACCTGTCAGCGTAAGGCGGAATTTTGGATACCGAAAGAAAAAAGAGCTTCTACTTGATGTAAAAGCTCTTATGCCATATTATGTAATTACCCATAAATTTACTAACGTTCTATCCCAAGACTTAATTTGGTAACAATATTCTGAAGTAGAATTTACCATTTAGAAATTCAATACTGTGCATTATAACAACTCCATCCTTTCCAAAAGAAAATACATATAAATCATTTTCGTTTTTAAATGAACCAGTATATTGAAATCCATTGTTCTCAAGTATTTCATCGTACTTTTTTATGTAAATTCCATATAATTCTATCTTGTCAGTCGGTATTTCATAGTCGTAAACATATGAATATTGACCCCTTTGACATTATCAGCACCTCCAATCGTCTATTATTGATAAGTAGCCTTAAAACTTATGGTTACAATCATTACATACATGTTTGCTCATAACCTTATTGGCGGCGAACACTCCCCATAATGCAACAGATGCCGCTTTTGATGCTCCGCTAATAACCTTTGTGTTTGCACTCCCACATTTAGGACATTTGATAGAGGTGTCAATGGGTTCACCGCAATGGGGACAAGAAGCCGCATTACTTGAAACGTCTTTACTACAAGCCGGACATTTGATAAGTGCCATAATAACCCTTCTTTCTATAAAATATATATTATATATCTGAAATTATATACCACATATCTAAAAAATACAACCCCTCTATATATAATTATAGATAATATTTATATATTTGAGGTGGAAACGTGAAGAATTTACGGACAATTAGGCTAAAAAAGCATATTACGCAAGTGCGCCTTAGTGTTGAAATAGATGTTGCACAGGAAACGGTAAGTGCCTATGAAAGCGGAAAAGCCTTGCCGAGTGCTGAAACGCTTTGCAAGATGGCTGACTTTTTCAATGTATCAACGGACTTTTTATTGGATAGGACTAATATAAGTAAGGTTATTACAGACAAGACAATTAACGAACCCGATACAAAGGATTTGGAAATAGTTTCTTTGCTTAAAAATTTGAAATCAGAGCAAAAAGCAAAGCTAATCGGGTACATATATGGTTTACTTGAATAATGTGATACCTTGTAATTTTTGGAGTTGACAATCACAACCCATTATGATAATATTACTTCTGTAAGGTAGTGGAATTGTTTTCGGAATACGACAATGAACTACCGAAAATCAGCTAAAAAACTTAAAAATTTATGAACATTAAAATGTCAAAAACCGCTCTGCAATGCGTGTTTAAGCCTCAAATGTAAACTGCACACCAAGACGACAACGAGTGGGGTTATTCAAACAAGGTCATCGACCTCACCAACTACATCGCAGGCGTAGACGCAAAATAATAACGGCATAAATCAAAGGTGTAAAGCGATTTCGCTTTACACCTTTTTTGTTCTGTATTACACCTATTCATTTCCTGGAAAAGGCTTTCACATGCGCACCTAAAACGCCGAAATCGTTTTGTTTTCCCATTTCACACAGCCCTTTTTGCTGTTATACATGTGCTTTATCCGCTTGCCTTCTTTGCAATGTCCGAAGCTTGTGTTCATATACCTGATTTTTTGTCCTTCCTTTCCCCATCTGACATAATGTAGAATAAAATACCTGCAATTGCCGCACAGTCTCTCCTGAATATTCATAAACGCTCACCTCAGGAATATTATATATGGCTCTGCGGTGCATTTCAACGCTTACATTGTATGACTTTGCAATACACAAAAAAGCACCCATGGGCGCTTTTTTACTTGCCTTATACCGCGACGGGTATCTTTTGTCCCAGCGTGTGGAACTGATAATCCGTCAGGCTGATACTGTCCGTCGTGAACCGGTAAAAGTCCGTGACGCTTTTGTCGAGCGAGAATTCCGGCGCAGGATATGGGGTGTTTGACAAGACCTTTTCGAGCAGCGGGATGTGCCGGTCATAGATATGCGCGTCCGCGATCACGTGCACCAACTCGCCCGCGACTAGACCGCTGGCCTGTGCCAGCATATGTACCAAAACGGCGTATTGGCACACGTTCCAGTTATTTGCCACCAGCATATCCTGCGAACGCTGGTTTAAGATGGCATTGAGCTTATCGCCGCTGACGTTGAAGGTCATGCCGTACGCGCAGGGGTAGAGGTTCATCTCGTGCAGGTCGCTGTGATTGTAGAGGTTGGTGATCATGCGGCGTGAAAGCGGGTTGTTTTTAAGGTCAAAGAGCAGCCTGTCCACCTGGTCAAAGTCACCCTCTTTGTACTTATGCCTGATACCGAGCTGGTAGCCGTATGCCTTGCCGATAGAGCCGCTCTCGTCCGCCCACGCGTCCCAGATACCGCTGTGAAGGTCGCCCACATTGCTGGACTTTTTCTGCCAAATCCACAAAAGCTCGTCTACCGCCGCAGGGAGGTTTGTCTTGCGCAGCGTCAAAATGGGGAACTCTTGGGACAAATCATAGCGGTTGACTAAGCCGAAAAGCTTGATCGTGTGCGCCTTTTGCCCGTCCTCCCACATCGGACGGACGTCGCAGCCGGTGTCCCAAAAACCGTTTTTCAAAATATTTTGACAATTCTCTGTAAAGATTGTATCGGCAATACTCATAATGTCACCCTTTTATGGATTTTTTCAACTTAGTAGAAAATTACGCAAAATCGGCGTAATTTCCGTGATCCGGCGAAATGAATCCGCCTGCGCTTACCCTCGCGGGGCGAGAAGATGTGTTTCGGAAAGCGCTATGCGCCGAAACGCTTCTTCATCCAATAGGAAATTCGTTGAATTTCCTATTGGATGAAAACATTTAATTATTCCGTGGCAAAGGCTTTCGTCAGCGCACCAAAAAGTGCTGCAAGGCACTTTTGCAATTCAGACACCTCATAGTCTACCATAACGGCAATTTTTTTTCAATATCCAATAAAAAAATTCTTGTTTTATTCTGACAAATATGGTATATTATTGACATAATTCGACAAAACAGGAGCGTGTGGCGGATGAAGCTTCGTACAGGGGTGAAGTGGTTACTTGACAAGGTGTTTGCGGCGGCGGAATTAAAGACGGTGAACGGAATTGCTGCGGTGCTGATACTGGTCAGTGTCGTGATGCTGATTTCTTTTGGGAGCTTGTACCAAAGCAAGATCAGGGAAGCATCCGCAGTGCCGTACGGCGGGTTGGGCGTCGGCGCAAGCGATGCTGCCTCGGCGACACAGACTTCTGTCATCATGGTACATATCAAGGGTGCGGTCGCCGCTCCGGGCGTTTATTCGCTGCCGGTCGGCAGCAGAACGGAGGAGGCTGTTTCGGCGGCGGGCGGTTTTGCGGAAAATGCTGACCATGACAGGGTTAACCTTGCTCAGAAACTCTATGACGGCGCAGAGCTGGTCGTTCCATCAAAGCCTGATGAGCCGGAGCCGGCTAAGCCCGCCTCAAAAAGCGGCGGCGGCAAGTCGTCCGCATCGGTCATGACCGGAAGGGTCAGCATCAATACGGGAACAAAGGAGCAGCTCATGACGCTCAAAGGTATCGGCGAGGCGTATGCGATGCGGATCATACGTTACAGAGAGGAAAACGGGGACTTTCAAAGAACGGAAGACCTGATGAAAATCAAAGGCATCACACGCAGCCGCTATGATCAAATCAAGGATAATATCACTTTATAGAAGACATGCTTTCGGCGAATAAATTTTTAGCTGCTTTGACATAATAGACATGCCCGCTAACCCTGTCACAACGGTATAATCGGTCTTTTTTCACCCTGCGGCACAGCCGGAACCCGTTGATAAACAAATTATCAACGGAACCCGTCTGCACCACAGAACGAAAAAACCTTCGGTTCTTCCATTACGCAGGGTTAGCGGGCATGTCTGCTAAAAATTATTGCCGAAAGGAAGGTTCATATTATGGAAAGAAAGCTCAGGCTCGGTGTCATCGGTATCGGTATGGCATGGGAACGCCTGCACTATCCCGCATTGCGGCGGCTTGCGGACAAGTATGAGATCGTCGCCGTATGCGATACGGAGAGGTCTAAGGCGGAGGGCTTCGCCGGTGGCATTGCGCTGCCGCCAGAGGATATTTACGACGACTATGCCAAGCTCCTCGCGCGTGACGACCTTGACGCCGTCGATGTGCTCGTGCCGATATCCGAAAATTTTGAAGTCTATGAAGCGGTGATTTTGGCGGGCAAAAACCTCATCGCCGAAAAGCCGTTCGCCTCGACGCCGAAGTCGGCGTCCAAGCTCATCAGCCTTGCTGACAAGGAGCACGTCAAAATTATGGTCGCCGAAAACTTTCGATATGACGAAGGTCTGTTTATCATCAAGGACATCATCAGCGGCGGAAAAATCGGCGAGGTGATGTACTTTATCCAAAACACAGCGGCGGACTTTAAAGGCGATATGACCGGCAACACCTTTGCGGCGAAGGAGTGGCGCCAGCATCCGGACTTTACCGGCGGCAGCTTTTTGGACGGTGGCGTCCATGACATCGCCAGAATGCGCTGTCTGTTCGGCGAGATCGACAGCGTCTATGCCTGCGGCAGAAAGCAGGACGAGGAATTCTCGCCGTATATCTCCATCAACGCACTGATCAAGTTCCAAAACGGCGTGGCGGGCGAATACGCCTATTATTCCCACGGCAAGGAGCTGCAAACCCCGCCGGTGGGGCTGAGGATCTTCGGCACGCTCGGCGAGGTGTACTATGAAAACACCGCCAAGGGTGTGATCGAGGTTTTCTATAAGGATGGCACGACGGAGCAATTGACCTTTGCGCCCCGCAACGGTTATTACCATGAGCTGGTGAATTTTTATGACGCACTGACGAAAAACGCCGAGATCGTATCGACTCCCCAAAAGGAGCTGGGCGACATTCAAGGCGTTTTTGACATTTTAACATCGGTGAAAACCGGGGAGGTCGTACATGCATAGCGCCGGCAATTCTCTAATGGTTTTCTAATCAAATTTTAACAGAATATGCGGGTTTTGTTATTGATTTGTCAATCCAAAAATAGTATAATAGGTGTGGCAGCCGAGCAATCGAAAATGACTGCGTTCCGCAGTCATTTTCTGATACATATATATTTTGTCATTAGGGGGAGTTTTTATGAGGAAAACAGCGGCGGCACTTGTGATGACCATGCTGCTATCGGTGGTCACCGTTTATGCGGATACAAGCCTTTCGATCGAGGAGGCAAAGGCGCTTGCGCTTGAAAACAGCAATACGCTGCAAAGTATTGCGTTAAAGATCGAATCGGATGAGATCAACGCCCGTGAAATGCTTGCCGAGAAAAACCGGCAGAAGAACACTTCGGCGCCGCCAGGATACGGTATCACGACGATTGATACTATCCTGCGTCGCAGAGGCTATTACAGCGATGCTGCTGCGGTGACCTACGAGCTGACAAAACTGACGGGGGACAGGCTGCGCAACACCATAGAATTTTCCGCAGTCAGCGCTTATTATGCGCTTGCCAATAAACGGGAGGCGCAGCGGGTGAAAAAGGATGCGCTTGACATCGCCAATGACAATTTGAGCGCAGTCAAGATCAAATATGACCTCGGAACGGTATCGCAGCTTGAATTGCAGCAGGCGGAAGGCGCAGTCCGTATTTTGGAATACGAACTGGATATGGCAAGGCGTGCATCGGAATTCTCACAGGTGTCCTTTAACAGCGCCGTCGGACTTGCGCCTGACGAGCAAGTGACGCTAACGGATACGCTCAGCATTTCCCCGCCTGAAAAAGCGGATATTGAAGCGCTCATCAAAACCGCCGTTTCAAACAGATATGAGGTTAAGGAGGCGCAGATGAAGGTCGCGCTTGCGGAAAAGGAAGCGGAATGTTATGAAGCGCTGTATACAAAGGGCACGTATCATTATACCATCAAGCAATACGGCATTGCCATCGCCAAAGCAAACCTTGAAAACGCTGTGAAGAGCGTGGAGCTTTCGGTCAGGAAAAGCTATAACGACTATTTGGACGCATACGGCGGCGTTGCCATCGGCGAGGAAAGCGTTAAAACAAAGCAGCTCATGTATGACGCTGTCAAGAGTAAGTTCAGCGCCGGTCAGGTCATCAATACGGAAGTGGTCCAAGCGCAAAATGCGCTTGACAGCGCTAAAAACGGATTGGTTCAGGCAAAGACAGCTTATTTTATGGCGGCGCTCAGCCTTGACTATGTGGTTCAGATTGGCTTGATGGATACATCGGGCGTCCAATAAACTATGAAGACAGGAGAATGACAAGATGAACAGAAAAATCATATATATCCTGCTGGCGGCGGCGCTCATGCTGACGGGCTGCGGCACACAAACGACCCAAACCGACGCCGGAAGCGGCGCAACCCCTGTCGAAACCCTGGCGGTCTCCAAGGGGTCTATCAAGACCGAATACATATTCACAGGCGAGGTTGCCCCGATCGAAAAGGTTAGTGTCGGCGTTAAGATGCCCGGCAAGGCGGTATCGGTGAACTACGGGGTCGGCGACGAGGTGTCCGCCGGCAGCACCCTTTTGACGGTTGACAGCAGCAGTATTCAAAACACCATAAGCGTGCTCCGTTCACAGCTTGCCGGAGCGGACGCCGCGATCAACGCCGCAAGGATCGGGGTCGAGCTTGCGAACGGCTCGGCGATGCAGTCACAGATTTTAGCGGCAAAAGCGGGGCTTGACCAGGCGCAGCTTGCCCTCAACTCCGCCAAGCAGGCATATAACGACAACAAAATTCTTTATGATGCGGGATATATTTCAAGACAGACGTTCGAGCAGATAGAGGACGGTTACAATAAGGCACAGATCGCGTACAATCAGGCAAAAGAAAGCTATGATATTTTAGTAGGTGGCGCCTCGTCGGAAAACGAAAAGCGCGCGCAGGCTGCGCTTGATCAGGCAATCGCCGCCAAGTCGTCCATCCTTGCGCAGATTGCCAGCCAGGAGTCCACATTAGGCGACGCTTTTGTGACCAGCCCGATTTCCGGCACCGTCACCGCCTCCAACGTCAAGGCGGGGGAGATGGTATCCGGCGCAATTGCGCCGTTTGAGATCTCAGTGCTTAGCGTCGTCACCATCGACATCCATGTCACCGAGCAAAACGTCAACGCCATTGTCTTAGGACAAAGCGTCGATGTGGAGATCGCTACCATATCCGACCAAAGGATCAAAGGCACGGTCAAGTCCGTCAGTCCTGCCGCCGATGCGGCGACCGGCACCTATGCCGTCAGGATCGCTATTGACAACCCCGATAAAACGCTTAAACCCGGTATGTTCGGCAAGGTCTATCTCGTCCGTGAACAGAGCGACGATACGCTGCTGCTGCCCCGAAGCGCAGTCATCGGTACGGGCGGCGACCAATATGTATTCGTTGATGAAAACGGCGTCGCCAGAAAGACTGCCGTCACCACCGGTATCGACAACGGACAGGAGATCGCGGTCAAAAGCGGTCTTGCCGAAGGGCAAAGTGTGGTCGTCAAGGGTCAGACCTTTTTAAAAGACGGCGACGCTATCAGCACTGTTTCCGCTGCAAAGGGGGAATAGCGCATGTATAAATTAGCCATCAAGAAGCCTGTCACCACGACCATGCTGCTTTTGGTCATTGTTCTGGGCGGCGTCGTGTCGCTGCTCGGCCTCAATATTGATTTGATGCCTTCTATGAACATCCCGATCGCCATTGTCAGCACCGGCTATTCGGGTGCGGGTCCGCGTGAAGTCGAGACGCTCATATCAAAGCCGCTCGAAGCATCGCTTGCGACGGTCAGCAATATCAAGACCATATCCACCACTTCAAATGACGGCAATTCGGTCATCGTGCTTGAATTCATCGACGGTACTGATATTGACATGGCTTCGCTTGACGTGCGTGAAAAGATCGACATGGTGAAGTCTTACCTGCCCAAGGAGGCAAGCGAACCGCTTGTCATGAAGATCGACCCCAACTCCATGAGCGGTATTTATGTCGGCGTAACGGGCAATATCGATTTGGTCGAGCTTGAAAGCGTGTTGGAAGACAAAATCGACAAAAGGTTAGAGCGCCTTGACGGCGTTGCTTCGGTGTCGTTTATGGGCGGGCTGGAAGAAATCATCGACGTCCAGCTGATGCCGGAAAAGCTGTCCGGCTACGGCGTCACGGAATCCCAAATCATCGCGACGCTGTCGTCTGAAAACCTGAATCTGCCGAGCGGAACGCTGGTCTCCGGAACGCAGAAGTTGCAAGTGCGCGCGGTCGGTCAGTACAAAAGCATCGACGACATCAAAATGCTGCCGATCATCACGCCGACCGGTGCGATCCTGCAATTGTCGGATTTAGCGACCGTTACAAGGTCAACGGCAGAGCCCACTTCGGGCGCGGTGATCAACGGCGAGCGTTCGATTATCATGACCATTCAGAAGCAATCGACGGCAAACACCGTCAAGGTGTCCGAAAAGGTTAATAAGGAGCTTGCAGCCATTGCGGCGGACTATCCGAATTTGAAGTTCAGCACCATTTCGGACGGCGCCGATTACATCATGAAATCGGTCAACAACGTGCTCGAAACACTCTTTTGGGCGTGTATCCTGTCCGTTTTTGTCATCTTTATGTTTTTGCGCAACGTCAGGTCGTCGATGATCATCGGCATCTCAATCGCGTCCTCCGTCATTGCGACGTTCGCCGTCATGTACCTGACCGACATGACGCTCAACATCATCTCGCTTGGGGGTCTGACCATCGGTATCGGGATGTTTGTCGACAACTCTATCGTCGTCATGGAAAGCATTTTCCAGCACAGGGAGAAGGGAGAGTCCAGCTTAGAATCGGCGTTTGAAGGGACCAAGGAGGTCGCCATAGCGGTCTTAGCGTCGACCGCGACGAACTGTGCGGTGTTCGTGCCCATGATTTTCGTCACCGGGACGGTCGGTCAGATTTTCAAGGACCTTTCGCTGACCATCTGCTTTTCGCTGCTCGTGTCGCTGATTGTGGCGTTTACCTTTGTGCCGATGGCGTGCGCCAGCATGATGAAATATGACGAGCTGGGCAAAAAGCACCGGCGCATACCGTTTTTGACAGCGGCGCTCGACAAGTGGGGCGGCTTTGTCGACAACTTTGAAGAGAAATATACACGCCTTTTGGTCTGGTCGCTTGCGCATAAGAAACGCATCTTTGCCATTGTGATTATTGCCTTCATCGGAACAATGTCCGTCACGCCGTTTCTCGGCGCGTCCTTCCTGCCAAAGATGGACCAGGGGGAGGTCATCACCACCGTTGAGCTGCCGACGGGTATGCGTGTCGAGGATGCCATCGTCATATGTGACGAAATCATCGCAAAAATCAGTGACATTCCCGAGATAGACTATGCCTTTGCCTACACGGGGTCGGGCGAGATGTCGCTGATGATGGGTTCGGGAGTCGATCAGGCGACGATTTATACGCTGCTGTATGATGTGCAGGAAAGAACGCGCAGCGCCGACGAGGTCGCTGAAGAGATGCGTGTTCGCCTGAAAGATTATGCGGGCGCCAAGATCACGGTATCCACCTCGCAGTCGAGCATGGGGCAGTATTCGTCCGCCGACATCAGTTTCAGGCTGAACGGCATGGAGACCGAGGCGTTAAAGGAAATCAGCGCGGATGTTGTCGAAAAGGTTTCCCAAATCGAGGGTATTCGTGAGGTCACAAGCTCCGCCGGCAAATCCATTCCCGAGGCGAATATCGTGGTGAACCGTGCAAAGGCGGCGCAATACGGGCTTACCGCAGCATCAGTCGCCAATGCGGTAAACATTGCAGTCAGCGGAAAAACCGCTGCGGCATACAAAATATCCGGCACCGAGATCGACATCAAGGTGCGCCACAACAGAAGCGGCATCGAATATTTAAACGACGTCAGGAACATCAGGCTGTCGACGCCGGCGGGCGGCGGCGTCCTGCTGACGGAAATAGCGGATGTGACCTTAAACGACGGACCGGCGTCCATTAACCGCATCAATCAGCAGGAAACCATCACGATCGAAGCGAATATTGCCGGCAGAAAGCTCGACGCCATACAAAAAGACCTGACAAAGCTGCTCGAGGCCTATCCGATGCCGGAGGGATACAGCTATCAGTTCACCGGCGACCTTGAATCAATGATGGCGTCGTTTATCAGCCTTTTGATCGTGCTTTTGGTGTCGGTGGTGCTGGTGTATATGATTATGGCGGCGCAGTTTGAGTCGCTGCTCAATCCGTTTATCATCATGTTCTCGGTTCCGCTTGCGATTACGGGCGGTTTGTTCTCGCTCTTTGTCACCCGAACGGAGCTCAACGTCTCCGGTTTTATGGGACTGATCCTGCTGGTCGGCATGGTGGTCAACAACGCCATCGTGCTGATCGACTACACCGATCAGGTGCGCCGGCAGGGGCATGACACGGTTGAGGCGATCATGATCGCCGCACCGTCGAGACTGAGACCGATTTTGATGACGGCGCTGACGGCTATCTTAGGGCTCATGCCGATGGGGCTTGCTACGGGCAGCGGCACCGAGCTGACAAAGGATTTGTCGTTGGTTTCGATCGGTGGACTTTTCCTGTCGACGTTTGTGACGCTGATTTTCATCCCTGTGCTGTACGCGATATTTGACAGCGGCAAGCAAAAACGTTTAGATAAAAAGGCGGCAAGGCGTGCGCTGAAAAGTGTGCCTTCCGTTGATGAAGGCATCGGTATCTGATAACGGATAAAAGTATTTTCAGCATTTTTTGTGATTTGAAATTTTCTTTGTCAAATACACAAAAAATGCTTTACTTTTGTGTATGTTTAACGGTATAATATATACAATAATTGTATCTATAAAAAGCGTTCGGGTACGCAGCGCTTTCTCGAACGCATCCGCTCTCTGCGCGAGCGTAAGCGCAGGCGGGATTCGCTCCCGCCGGAGCGGTATTATTAAACGAAGGGGGGCAGGGCAGTGGGCGAGGTCATGAGATTGCTTGCACTGGTCAGGGTGCAGGACTATCTTGATATTGTCATTGTGGCGTTCATCATCTATAAAGGCATCGCACTGCTCCGTGAAACAAGGGCTATGCAGCTGATCAAGGGCATTGTCGTCCTGCTCATCATCTTTCAGCTCAGCTCGTGGCTGCAGCTCAGCGTCCTGAATTACCTGCTTTTGAACACACTTCAATTCGGCGTAATTGCGCTGCTCGTCGTCTTTCAGCCGGAGCTTCGCCGTGCGCTCGAAAAAGTGGGCAGGAGCAAGTTCGGTGAGCTGATCAAAATGATTAACCCCAATTCGCCCGAGGAAATCACGAAAACCGTCGAAAAGATTTCGGACTGCGTCAGCACGCTGTCCAAAAACCGCATCGGCGGGCTGATGGTGATCGAGCGCAAGACCAAGGTGGGCGACATCATACGCACAGGCGTCACGGTCGACTCTGAAATTTCTGCGGAGCTGCTGGTCAATATCTTTATACCCAACACGCCGCTGCACGACGGAGCGGTGGTCATTCGTGAGAACAGGATCATTGCGGCGGCATGTTTTTTGCCGCTTACCCAAAATCAGGATCTGAGCATAGAGCTTGGCACGAGGCACCGCGCTGCGCTTGGCATGAGCGAAACCTCGGACGCCGTTGTGGTGGTCGTTTCGGAAGAGACTGGCAAGATCTCGATTGCGCTCGAAGGCTCTTTGACCCGCAACCTTACGGTAGAGTCGCTGGTCCGTGCGCTGCTTAAAATCCTGATCCCCCATGCCGAAAAGAAGGAGAACAAAAAAATTCTTTGGTGGAAGGGGAGGCAGGGATGAGGAAGTTTTTAAGCTCGGACATTGCCATGCGCATCATATCGGTCATCCTTGCGGTCATCGTTTGGATATATGTCGTCGTGCTGATCGACCCGCCGATAGACATCACCATAAGCGACATTCCCGTCATCTACACCAACACCTTTACACTGACGAACGAGGGCTTTGTCCTGTCGAGTGAAAAGCCGGACGATATATCGGTCAAGCTCAGGGGCTCGCGCAGCACGCTTGCCAAGATCCGCCCGGAGTATATCACCGCCTTTATCGATTTGAGCGAAATCAGCGCCTACGGTCAGGCGGGAACCTATACCGTATCTCTGTCTGTCAGGCTGCCGTATGACGGCGTCACCGTTGTCGAAAAGAAACCCGGCAGCGTCGGTATCAGCATCGACCAAATCGTCACACGGACCTTTCCCGTGACCCCGGAGATCGTCGGCGTGCCGAGGGAGGGCTATGTCGTCTATGAGTCGACCCTGTCCCAAAGTACGGTAGAGCTGACCGGACCGAGTCAAATCATCTCTTCGATCGACAAGGTGAAAGCCACCATCAATGTGGCGGATAGAACGGACGATGCCGTCGCCGCTTCAAGCCTGGTGTTTTATAACTCCAACGACGACAAGGTGACCGATAAAAATCTGACGGCAAAGCCCGACAGGGTGGACGTTAGAGGGGTTGTTTTAAAAACAAAGACGGTGCCTGTCAAGGTCGTGATGAGCGGCGGTGCACAAACCCATACCGCAACGCTGCTGACGAACAGCGCAGTGACCATATTGGCAAAGGCTGATGCGGTTGACCGCATCAGCGAAATCTACACTAAGCCTGTCAATGTATCGGCTATCAGGACGGGCACCACCGTGACGGCAGCGCTTGACGTGCCGGATGGCATTATTGTGTCCGGCGGGATTACGGAGGTTTCTGTGAAAATAGAGGTAGACGACAATGCGCATTAAGGTCAGCAATGTCATGATGCCGTTAGAGCACAGCATTGATGAGGTTTTCAAGGCGGCATGCAAGACCGGCGGCATAGACGAAGCCGCCGTGGTTTCAAACAAAATTCTAAGACGCTCGGTTGATGCGAGGAAGGGCACGGTTCGCTTCAATTACAGCGTCTTATTTGAACTCGATAAGACTGTAAAGTTAAATGACTTTACAGTCTTGGCTGATGCGCCGAAAGCCGACTATTTCTGCGAGCCCACGCTGCCATACCGCCCGATGATCGCCGGCATGGGTCCCGCAGGGCTTTTTGCGGGGTACTATCTGGCGAAATGCGGCTGCCGCCCGATCATCATAGAGCGCGGAGGCAGCATAGAAAAACGTACGGAAAAGACCGCAGCCTTTGCCAAAAGCGGCGTACTGGACACCGAATGCAACATCCAGTTCGGCGAGGGCGGCGCCGGCACCTTTTCCGACGGCAAGCTGACGACACGCATCAACGACCCGCGCTGCGACCTGGTATTGGATATTTTAGCGCAGCACGGCGCTCCGCAGGACATCCTGTATCTTGCCAAGCCGCACATCGGCACTGACCTTTTGCGGGGTGTGATCGTCACCATGCGAAACGCTATCATCGCTATGGGCGGCGAGATTCGTTTTGACAGCCGTCTTGACAGCGTCGGCATCAGGCATAACAGGCTGGTGTCGGTCGTCGTCAATGGTGAGGAGCATGAGTGTAAAGGTCTTTTGCTTGCCACCGGTCATTCGGCAAGGGACACCTATCAAATGCTGTTTGACAAAGGCGTCGCTATGTCTGCAAAGCCTTTCGCGGTGGGCGTGCGTATCGAGCATCTTCAAGAGGATATCGACCGTGCGCAGTACGGAAAATATGCGGGTCACCCCATGCTCGGCGCAGCGGATTACCGTCTGACGTATAACGGCGGGCGCAGCGTCTTTTCGTTTTGCATGTGCCCGGGCGGCAGCGTGGTCGCAGCCGCGTCGGAGGAATGCGGCGTGGCGGTCAACGGTATGAGCAATCACAGCCGAAGCGGCAAAAATGCCAACAGCGCCATTGTCGTGAGCATCAGTGAGCGTGACTTTGACGGCGTTTTGGGCGGCGTCAGCTTTCAGCGCCGTTTAGAGCGTGCCGCGTATGAATTGGGCGGCGGCGGATACTTTGCCCCGGTCCAGTTGACTTCTGACTTTGTAAATGACAGGGTGACGCATAGCCGTTCAAAGGTTGAGCCGACCTACCCTATCGGCACAAATGCCGCCAACCTTGCAAACTGCCTGCCCGAGCCGATCGTCAGTGCCTTAAAGGATGGGCTTCGCAGCTTTGACACCAAAATCAAGGGTTTTACCAAAGACTCCGTATTGACGGGGCTTGAAACACGCACCTCCGCACCCGTACGCATCCTGCGGGGGGAGCACATGGAGAGCGTCAACGTCAAGGGTCTGTACCCCGTCGGCGAGGGCGCGGGCTATGCCGGCGGAATCATGAGCAGCGCTGTGGACGGCATAAAGGCGGCCCAAATGCTTTTGAGCCGCCCGATTTGATTACTATAAAATTTTTACTGGTTTGCATCCTTTTCACGAAGCTCGACACGCCTGATTTTACCGCTGATGGTCTTTGGCAGTTCGTCGACGAACTCAATGATCCTCGGATATTTATACGGAGCGGTGACCCTTTTTACGTGGTCTTGCAGCTCTTTTTTCAGCTCCTCCGACGGCGTATAGCCCTTTGAGAGGATGATGGTCGCCTTGACGATCTGCCCCCTGATTTCGTCGGGTACGGCGGTGATTGCCGTTTCCATGACCGCAGGGTGCTCAATGAGCGCGCTTTCAACCTCGAAGGGTCCGATGCGGTAGCCCGAGCTTTTAATGACGTCGTCGCTGCGCCCGACATACCAAAGGTAGCCTTCCTCGTCCTGCCATGCGATGTCGCCTGTATGGTAAAAACCGTCGTGCCAGACTTTATTCGTTAGCTCTGCATCCCTGTGGTAGCCGAGGAACATGCCCGGCGGCGTGATGTCGTCAATTTTTATGACGATTTCGCCCTCCTCACCGATGGGACAGGGCTTTCCGTCCGTATCCACCAGCAAAATGTCATAGAGCGGCGACGGCTTGCCCATTGAACCGGGCTTCGGCGTCATCCACGGGAAGTTTGCGACGGTGACGATGGTCTCGGTCTGTCCGAAGCCTTCCATCATTTTGTGACCCGTCAGGCTCATAAAACGGTTATAAACCTCGGGGTTCAGAGGCTCGCCCGCAATGGTACAGTATTTGAGGTTGGAAAGGTCGTAGGACGCCAGGTCCTCGCCGAGGATAAAGCGGTACATGGTTGGCGGCGCACAGAAAGTCGTCACCTTGTACTGCGCGATCTTTTCGAGCAGCAGCTTCGGCACGAATTTATCCATATCATACACAAAGATAGCGGATTCGCATAGCCACTGTCCATAAAGCTTACCCCATACCGCCTTTGCCCAGCCGGTTTCCGCAACGGTCAGGTGCAGCCCGTCCTTTTGACAGTTCTGCCAAAACTTCGACGTGATGATGTGACCGAGCGGATAGGCGAAATTGTGCGCGACCATTTTGGGGTTGCCGGTCGTGCCGGAGGTGAAGTACAGCAGCATGATGTCGTCATTTTGGGGCATCGCGTCGCCTGTTGGCTTTGCGAATACGTCCGACGCAGCGTCAACGCCCTCGTCAAAGGACAGCCAGCCGTCACGATTGCCGCCCGCAGTCATTTTGATTTCGAGCGTCGGGGATTCTGTTTCTGCTTCTTCGACGTGCCGGTAAACAAGCTCGTCGTTGGTGCAAATCACAGCCTTGATGTCGGCGGCGTTGTTGCGGTAGACGAGGTCTTTTTTAGTCAGCAGGTTGGTGGCGGGTACGGCGATCGCACCGATTTTGTGCAGGGCGATGATAGCGTACCAGAACTGATAATTTCTTTTTAAGATCAGCATCACCCTGTCGCCCTTTTTAATGCCGAGCGAGGTGAAGTAGTTCGCCGTCTTGTTGCTGAGCAGCGATATTTCACGGTATGTAAAGGTCTTTTCTCCGCCGTGGTCGTTGCACCACACCAGCGCAGGCTTGTCGGGCGAGACATCGGCAAGCTCGTCCACCACGTTATAGCCGAAGTTGAAAAGGCTCGGCACGGTGATTTTAAAATTTTGCTTGAAATCCTCATAAGAGGAAAACGCCGTTTTTGCGTATTTGTCCAGTAAATTCATTTTTTATTTTCCTCCTGAGATTAAAATATGATGGCAAGGAATTTGGCAGGCTTGCCGCCGATCGCCTTCATCCCGTGCGGGTAGTTCGCATCGTAAAAGAGCGTGTCGCCCTCGCTCAGCACCAGCATGGCTTCGCCGATCTGCACCATAAGACTGCCTTCCAAAACATAGTCCATTTCCTGACCCGGGTGGGCGTTCAGGCTAATCGGCGCGTCGTCCGGCAGCGGGTCGACCGTGACCAAAAAGGGCTCCGCCTTTTTATTTAAAAAGTTATAGGCAAGGTTTTTGTATTTATACTGCTTGCTGCGCTCTACGTCCAAGCCTTCGCCGTTTTTGACATGCGAATACATATGCAGCTTCGGTTCTCTTCCGGTCAGCAGCGTCGTCAGATCGACGTCCAGCTTGCCGGCGGCGTCGTACAACAAGCTGACAGGAATATCGCTCTCGGCGTTTTCATAGGCAAGGTAAATGTCGGTGTCGATGTGCAGTTCCTTTGCGAAGGACTGCACCGAAATGCCCTTGATTTCACGCAGCTCACGGAGCCTTTGCGCAATAAGCTTAACCTGATCGGACATGGTAAAACCTCCTTAAAAACTAAAATTGTGTTTATTACACCATAAATTATTTGAATTTATGGTGTAATTGCCTATGTGCGCTTCGGCTCTGCCGAAAATTTCGCACAAGCGATAAATTCCTCGTGGAGCGTATAATAACCGCTTAGCGGTTATTATACCACAGAAATTTGAAAAAATAAAGCAAAAATTTTGCATGGTTTTTCGGCAAGTTGAAGATACTATATCATAGGCAAGGCAATTCAAATACGAACCTGTTTTTGAACGGCTGATTTGCTCTGTGGCTGTGTTGACCGCTCTTGCAAGGCTGGGAGCATTACTGCGAGCGTTTGCCTTGCCACAAAACAAATCAGCTTGCTCAAAAATCTACGACCTCGCGCCGAAGAAATTTGTTGATTTTCGTGGCAGAGGACACAGCTTGGCTGACGCCGAGCAAGGACGATAACAAAGAAAAGCGGCAAATTAATCTGTGCGAGGCGTGTTCATATTTGAATCGCCTTGCCGAAGGATGTGATGATTTTGAAACGTGTGATTATAATATTGGTATGCGCAGTTTTTCTTGCAGGGTGCGGCGGAGCGGCGCCTGAGGACACAAACCGGAAGAACGTCGAGCCTATCAGCACGCCAAGCCCCGATAACACCAATAAAATGCTGGCGTCTTTTGCGACAAAGCTGCTTGACAAGGATAAGGAGCGCGTCAAAAATATCAAGCTGGCGGCCGAGGCTATCAATGGTCTGACGCTTGCGCCCGGCGAGGTCTTTTCGTTCAACAAAACGGTCGGTCCCCGCACGGAGGCACGGGGCTTTAAAAAAGCGCTGATGATCGTCAGGAAGAAGAAGGTGGAGGGCTATGGCGGCGGCATCTGTCAGGTCAGCTCGACCCTATATAACGCCGCGCGGGATGCGGGGCTTGAAATCGTCGAGCGGCACCAGCACGACAAGGAGGTCGGCTATGTCGAGCTTGGCGACGATGCGACGGTCAGCTACGGCAGCCTTGACTTAAAAGTTAAAAACAACAAAAGCATACCGGTCAAGCTTTTTGTATCGGTAAACGACAACACGGTGAGCGCAAATGTCGAAACGTCGGAATAAAGACGTTTCAAACACTTGCTTTTTTTCGGCATATATATTAAAATAATATCAAAATTTTTTATTATGCGAGTGGAGGTTACATAATGCCGGGGAAAATCGGTTTTGATTACAAAAAGGCCGTGCCGTATCTTGCGGAGGGTGAAATCATGCGGCAACAAGCATTTGTTGCGGCGGCGCACGAGCTTTTGCACAAAAGAACGGGTGCGGGCAGCGATTTTTTAGGTTGGCTGGACTTGCCGATCGACTATGACAAAGAGGAGTTTGCACGCATTAAAAAGGCGGCTGAAAGGATAAGAAGCAACTCGCAGGTGCTGATTGTCATCGGTATCGGCGGCTCGTATTTGGGCGCAAGGGCGGCGATAGAGTTTTTGACCTCGCCGCTTGCCAACTATACGCAAAGGACACAAATCTTCTTTGCGGGCAACTCCATCAGCCCGTCGTATTTGAAAGAGCTGACGGAATACGTTAAGGACAAGGACTTTTCGATCAACGTGATTTCAAAGTCGGGTACCACCACCGAGCCAGCCATTGCCTTTCGTGTTTTCAGGGAAATAATCGAAAGCAGGTATGGCAAGGACGGCGCAAGGGGAAGAATTTATGTGACCACGGACAAAGCGAGGGGCGCATTAAAAGGACTTGCGACCGAGCAGGGCTACGAGAGCTTTGTTGTGCCGGACGACGTTGGCGGCAGGTTTTCGGTGCTGACCGCCGTCGGGCTTTTGCCGATCGCCGTCAGCGGTGCGGACATTGACGCCATGATGCGGGGCGCGGCGGATGCAAGAGCGGACTTTGCAGAGAGTGACCTTTCAAAGAACATCTGCTATCAATATGCCGCTGCGAGGAACGCATTGCTCAGAAAAGGCAAAAACATTGAGGTCATGGTGAATTACGAGCCGTCGCTGCACTTTTTCACCGAGTGGTGGAAGCAGCTCTACGGTGAGAGCGAGGGCAAGGACGGAAAGGGCATATTCCCTGCGGGCGCGGACTTTTCGACCGACCTGCACTCGATGGGTCAATACATTCAGGACGGTATGCGTGTTATTTTTGAAACCGTGCTCAGCGTGGAAAAGACCAAAAGCGACATCACTTTAAAGGCGGAGCCGCAGGATTTGGATGGTCTGAATTTCCTGGCGGGCAAGACGGTGGATTTCGTGAACAAAATGGCGCTGCAAGGCACCATGCTTGCCCATACCGACGGCGGCGTGCCGAATCTTGTCATCACCATCCCCGAGCTGTCCGAATACTGCTTCGGCAGCCTGGTCTACTTCTTTGAAAAGGCATGCGCCATCAGCGGCTATATGCTCGGGGTTAATCCGTTTGACCAGCCGGGCGTCGAAGCGTATAAGAAGAATATGTTTGCACTGCTGGGCAAGCCGGGCTACGAGACCGAGAAAGCTGAGCTTGAAGCACGTTTAAAATAAGTGTGGAAGTGTAGAAAAAATATTTTTATTTTATGCACTTTTATGCTTGATAAATATTTCCTTTTATATTAAAATAGAGATAGCAACAAAAAAGCGTTCGGATGCGCAGTATCTTCCCAAACGCATTTGCTCGCCGTGCGGGCGTGGAAATTACGTCGATTTTGCGTAGTTTCCTATGCAACAAAAAAATACTATTCGGGAGGCGTTTGAAATGATTAGTATTATTATGGGTCACAAGGGCTCCGGCAAGACCAAGGCGTTTATCGACCAAGCTAATCAGGCAGCCGTCGAGGAACACGGCACAGTAGTATGTATCATGAAGGGCAACCGCCACACGTTCGACTTAAAATCTTCAATCCGCCTTGTTGACACCTCTGATTTTGACCTTGACAGTTACAAAGTATTCTACGGTTTTATCTGCGGCATCATTTCCCGTGATTATGATATCACCCACATTTTCATCGACAGCGTCACCAAAATCGTCAACGGCAATATGGAAAAGCTCACGATTTTCTTGGACTTCCTCGAAAAGATTGCCCAGCAGTTTAATATTAAGTTCACGCTGACTATCAGCGCCGACGCCGCCGATGCTACCGACGGTGTCGAGAGATACCTGGTAAACTATTGATTGAAACGCATTCCAAAGGACGCCGCCATTTTGAGCGGCGTCTTTTACTATGATGAGAAATTCATAGAATTTCCCATCATAGTAAAAGCAATGCATTCATTTCTTGGCAAAGGATTGCGTCAGCGCACTCAAAACGCCGAAGGCGTTTCGCTTGTCGCTTTTGTCAGCACCTTGCCGATTGTTGTCGAAGGGTGGGTCAAACGACCTGAATTTCAAAGAAAAGTCTTTACTTTTTGGCAAATATATATTATTATTGAGGGTGTGTCTGAATTTATGATTGTGTCCGTTTGGCTCACGGCGGCATACAAAAACCGGCTATCATTCATGTGAGCGGAAAGGCTAACGGTTATTGGCTATGAAATATCTCAGTACAAGAAGCAAGGATTATGAATGCCCCAGCGCAGAGGCGATCAAAACGGGTCTTGCCCCTGACGGCGGACTGTTTGTTCCGGACAGTTTCCCGAAGCTGACGGAGGAAGAAATCGCCGCCCTTGCGTCTGAAAGCTATAATATGCGTGCGTTTAACATACTCCGGAGGTTTCTGAACGATTTTACGGACGAGGAAATTATGTCCTGCATCAGCGCCGCGTACAACAAGCAAAAGTTTGAAACCGAAAGCATCACGCCGGTGTATAAGCTCAACAATCAAGTGTACTTTTTGGAGCTTTGGCATGGCTGCACCTGTGCGTTTAAGGACATCGCCCTGCAAATCCTGCCCCACCTTCTGACCCGTTCCCTGAAAAAAACGGGCGACGACCGTACAGCGGTCATCCTCGTGGCGACCTCGGGCGATACCGGTAAGGCGGCGCTCGAAGGCTTTAAGGATGTTGAGGGCACTAAGATCGCAGTGTTCTATCCCGAAAGCGGCGTGTCGGACATCCAAAGAGCGCAGATGGTGACACAGGAGGGTAAAAACGTCGGCGTCAGCGGCATATTCGGCAACTTCGACGACGCACAGACGGGCGTTAAAATGATTTTCACTGACAAGGAATATGTTAAACTCCTTGATGAGAAGGGCTATATGCTGTCGTCTGCCAATTCGATCAACTGGGGACGTCTCGTGCCGCAGATCGTCTATTATTTTTCAGCCTACTGCGACCTGCTCAAAAATGAGGAGATCGCACCTGGCGAGCCTGTGAATTTTGTCGTGCCGACCGGCAATTTCGGCGACATTTTAGCGGGCTACTATGCCAAGCTGATGGGTCTGCCGGTCAACAAGCTGATTTGTGCATCCAATAAAAACAACGTCCTGACCGATTTTATCAATACGGGCGTCTACGACAGGAACCGAAGCTTTTACACCACCTCGTCGCCGTCGATGGACATCCTCATTTCCAGCAACTTAGAGCGCTTTTTACATGAAATCACCGGCAAGGACTTTGCTCGTGTCAAAGGCTGGATGGAAACGCTGTCGGCAACCGGCAAATATGAGGTGCCGGACATCACCAAGACAAAAATCAAGGAGGTCCTTTGGGGCGGCTTTGCCAGCGAGGAGGACACCCTGCTGTCTATCAAGGATACCTTTGAGGCATACGGCTATATTATGGATACCCATACGGCGGTCGGCAAGAATGTCTATGACCATTATCTGTTTGAAACCGGTGACACGACCAAGACCGTCATCCTGTCGACGGCAAGTCCGTTTAAATTCAACCGCAGCGTGCTGGGCGCACTGCGGGGCGAACAAAATCTTTCAGGTGACGAATACACCCTTTTAGAGACGCTGTCTAAGCTGACAGGGCTTAAAGTGCCGCATTCGCTGTCGCAGCTCAAAGCCAAGCCCGTCAGGTTTTCTAAAACGCTTGAAAAGGGCGAAATGAAGGATTATGTGAGCAGCCTGCTTGATATTTAGTTTGATATAAGGAGAGCGCAATGGCACTTTACGCAATATCCGACCTGCACCTGTCCCTCGGTACGGACAAGCCGATGGATGTTTTCGGGGAGCATTGGGAGAATTATGAACAAAGGCTTAAAGAAAACTGGGAAAGCGCCGTCAGCGGCGACGACACCGTCATCGTAAACGGCGACAATTCCTGGGCAACCTATATACAAAACGCCGTGGAAGATTTTTCCTTTATTAATAGTCTGCCGGGCAGGAAAATCCTCAGCAAGGGCAATCACGACTACTGGTGGACGACCATGAACAAGCAGACAGCGTTTTGCCGTCAGCACGGCTTTGACACCATCAACTTTTTGCACAACAATCACTATATGTGCGGCGGCGCGGCAATCTGCGGCACCCGAGGCTGGCAGATCACCAAAAACGACGACGAGGACCGCAAGATACATAACCGTGAGCTTGAGCGGCTGGAGCTGTCGCTGAGGTCTGCAATCCCGTCAGACCCCGAGCAAATCATTGTAGCGCTGCACTACCCGCCGGATGACAAATTCAAGGCGGTGCTGAGCAGGTATGGGGTCAGGACCTGTGTTTACGGACACCTGCACGGGGCGGCGCACAAAAATGCGGTAAATACGACAATAGAAGGGATAAAATTGCGGTTAGTTTCGTGCGATTTTTTGCAATTTACCCCTATGAAAATTCTGTAATCCATGGTATAATATATAAGTTAACGAAAATTGTTTAGGAGGAATTACAACATGGCAGCAACCCTGGAAAAAATTTCGGGCAACACCGCCGAGATCAATATTGAAGTAGAGGTTTCAAAATTCAAAGAGGGCGTCGGCAAGGCATACCTTAAAAACGCCAAGCACTTCAATCTGCCCGGCTTCCGCAAGGGTAAGGCTCCGCAAAAGATGATCGAGCAATACTATGGCGAGGGCATTTTCTATGAGGACGCCGTCAACATCCTGCTCCCCGAGGTGTATGACGAGGCGGTCAAAGCGCTTGCGCTCGAGCCCGTCGACCGCCCCGACGTTGATGTTGTGCAGATCGGCAGCGGTAAAAACCTCATTCTCAGCGTAAAAGTCACGGTCAAGCCCGAGGTGAAGCTGGGCAAGTATAAGGGTATAAAGATTAAGAAAGTTGAGTATAATGTAACCGATGACGACGTCGAAAAGGAGCTTTCCGGCTTGCGGGAGCGCAATTCCCGGATGGTTTCCGTCGAAGATCGGGCGGTACAAAACGGCGACATCGTCAACATCGATTTTAAGGGCTATAAGGACGATGTGGCGTTCCCGGGCGGCGAGGGCACAAGCTATGACCTCACCATCGGCTCGGGGCAGTTTATCCCTGGCTTTGAGGAGCAGCTTATCGGCAGCAAGATCGGCGATGACGCTGTCGTCAACGTGACCTTCCCCGAGGACTACCACGCTGAGGACTTAAAAGGCGCGTCTGTGCGCTTTGACGTTAAGGTCAACGGCATCAAGGTCAAGGAGCTGCCTGCGCTCGACGATGAGCTGGCAAAGGACGTTTCGGAGTTTGACACGCTCGATGAGCTGAAAACAAATATCAGGAGCAGGCTGGAAGGACAAGCCGACAGCAAACAGCAAGCGGAAACCGAAGCCGCAGCGATCGACGCCGTGCTCGAAAATGTCGAGGTGGATGTTCCTGAATGTATGATCGATACACGTATCGAGGGTATGCTGCGCGATTATGACATGCGCCTGACAGGTCAGGGGCTGTCGCTGGAAAAGTATATGGAAATGACGGGCATGAAGCCCGATGATTTCAAAACACAGTTCAAGACCAAGGCGGAAAGCGACGTTAAGGCGACGCTGATGCTCGAAGCGGTCGCAAAGGCAGAGGTGGTAGAGGTCAGCGGCGAGGAGCTTGAAACGGAGTATAAAAATCTTGCGGAGCTTTACAAAATGCCGCTTGAAGACGTCAAAAAGTATGTTGCCGAAGCAGAGCTTTCAAAAGATTTGGTGATGAAAAAAACCGTCGAACTGATTGTAGCAAACGCCGTCATAAAATAATATACATAAAAGGAGAGGTTAATTATGAGTTTAGTGCCAATGGTTATAGAACAGACAAACCGCGGAGAGCGTTCATATGATATTTATTCAAGGCTTTTAAAAGACAGAATAATTTTCCTCGGCGAGGACGTCAACGATGTCACGGCAAGTCTTATTGTGGCGCAGATGCTGTTTTTGGAGGGGGAGGACCCCGATAAAGATATTAACTTTTATATCAACAGCCCGGGCGGTTCGGTAACCGCCGGCATGGCGATTTACGACACGATGCAGTTTATCAAATGCGACATTTCCACGATTTGTATCGGTATGGCGGCAAGCATGGGTGCGTTTTTGCTTTCGGCGGGCGCTAAGGGCAAGCGTTTTGCGCTGCCCAACAGCGAGATCATGATCCACCAGCCGTCCGGCGGTATGCAGGGTCAGACTGCCGACATCAAGATCCACGCCGACAGAATGTTGAAAATCCGCAAGACCTTAAACGAGATACTTGCGAAAAACACAGGTCAGCCGATTGAGGTCATCGAGCGTGATACCGATCGTGACAATTTCCTGACGTCACCGGAAGCTGTCGCGTACGGACTGATTGACAAGGTACTGGAAAAGCGAGCATAACAATGGAGTGATGATATGAGCAAATTTGAGGAAAAGAAACAATTGAAGTGTTCCTTTTGCGGCAAGAATCAAGATCAGGTAAAGCGCCTTGTTGCAGGACCCGGGGTCTATATTTGCAACGAGTGTGTGGAGCTTTGCTTTGACATAATCGAAGAAGACGAATACGAGGTCATCGTACCGAATGTCATAACGGAAATCCCGAAACCGAAGGAAATCAAAAAGATTTTGGACGACTATGTCATTGGTCAGGAGAGCGCAAAGAAGGCGTTGTCCGTTGCGGTTTATAACCACTATAAGCGCATCAGCGAGGACGCTTCCGGCGATGTTGAGATCCAAAAGAGCAATATTTTGATGCTCGGACCGACAGGCTCCGGTAAGACGCTGCTGGCGCAGACGCTTGCCAAAATCCTGAATGTGCCGTTTGCGATTGCGGATGCCACATCACTGACCGAGGCGGGCTATGTCGGCGAGGATGTTGAGAACATCCTTTTAAAGTTGATACAGGCAGCCGATTACGACATCGATAGCGCCGAGCGTGGCATCATCTATATTGACGAGATCGACAAGATCACACGCAAGACCGAGAACCCCTCGATCACCCGTGACGTCAGCGGCGAGGGCGTTCAGCAGGCGCTTTTAAAAATTTTGGAAGGCACGGTTGCATCCGTCCCCCCGCAGGGCGGCAGGAAGCATCCGCATCAGGAGTTTATTCAGATCAATACGACCAATATTTTGTTTATCTGCGGCGGTGCGTTTGACGGCATCGAAAAAATCATCGAAAACCGCACGGGCAAAAAGGCGTTCGGCTTCGGCGCTGAAATCGAGGGCAGACGCGACAAAAAGCTTGGCGAGCTGCTCAGCCAGCTTTTGCCGCAGGACTTGCTCAAATACGGTCTTATCCCCGAGTTTATCGGCAGGCTGCCGATCGTGGCGACGCTTGACCTGCTGGACGAGGAGGCGCTTATCCGCATACTCACCGAGCCGAAAAACTCGCTCGTCAAGCAGTATCAAAAGATGTTCGAGCTTGACGACGTGCTGTTGGAGTTTGAGCAGCCCGCCCTTGCCGCCATTGCCAAAAAGGCGATCGAGCGCAACACAGGCGCAAGGGGACTGCGCTCCATTATGGAGGAAACCATGATGGACATTATGTATGAGATCCCCTCCAACACCAAAATCGAGAAGGTGACCATCAGCGAGGACTGCGTGGTAAACAGCGCCATTGCGCAGATCGTGTTCAATGAAAACCGTAAGCCCATCAAGCGTCCGCCCCAAAGGAAGAGCAAGCTGAAAAATGAGTCCGTTTCATAAAAATTAACCGTTCACTGCATACGGCCTGCCGGTCTTGTGCAGTGAATGTTTGCGTAGAGGAAACAAAAGATGGACATTAAGACGCAAAATGTTTTGGAGTTTAATAAAATTAAGTCGCTTTTGAAGTCGCACGCCTCAAATGCATTCGGAAAACGCAAAGCCGATGCGCTTACGCCGCTCTGCGTTCTTTTTGATGTGCAAAAATTGATGGATGAGCTTTCTGAAGCCATCGGTCTGCTAAACACCTCGGGTAATCCCGACACCTCCGGCGTGCAGGAGATCACCTCACAGCTCAAACGCTGCGAAATCGGCGGCATTTTGTCGGCAGCGGAGCTGCTTGCCATTGCCAAGGTGCTCAAAATCGCACGGCTTTTGATTACATACCGAAGCAAAGCCAAGGCGGAAACGCTTGCCGTTGACGGTTATTTTTCAAGGCTTTCGGAGCATAAGACCGTTGAAAGCGCCATCACCTCCGCCATCGTTTCGGAGGAGGAGGTTGACGACAACGCAAGCCCCCAGCTTGCGCAGATACGCCGCCAAATCAAGAATACCCACGCTAAAATCAAAGAACACCTGACAAGCATCATACATGGCGCGCGCTTTCAGAAGTATTTGCAGGAGTCCATCATCACTATCCGCGACGGACGCTATGTCGTGCCTGTCAAGGCGGAGCACCGCAGCGACGTGGGCGGTATCGTCCACGACATGTCGTCGACGGGCGCAACGCTGTTTATAGAGCCGAACGCCGTCGTCGAGGCGAACAACACCCTGCGTGAGCTGGACGTCAGGGAACAGGCAGAAATCGAGCGCATATTGGCGGAGCTGACCGCACAGGTGTCGGAAATTATCCATGAGCTGTTTGTCAATCAGGAGATGATCGGCGAGATTGATTTTTTGTTTGCCAAGGCAAGGCTTGCGATCGCGCAAAACGCCGTCATCCCGTTTTTGAACGACAAGGGCGTTATCAACATCAACAAGGGTCGACATCCGCTGCTCGACCCTAAAACTGTCGTGCCGGTGACAGTCCGGTTGGGTCAGGACTACCGCACGCTGGTCATCACGGGACCCAACACGGGCGGCAAGACCGTCACGCTCAAAATTATCGGCTTGTTTTCGATGATGGCATCCGCGGGGCTTGCCGTGCCCGCACAGGACGGCACCGAGCTTTGCGTGTTTGACGACATTTTTGCCGACATCGGCGACGAGCAGAGCATTGAACAGTCGCTCAGCACGTTTTCCTCGCATATGACGAACATCGTTAAGATTATAGAAACCCTGACCCCCAATTCACTCGTGTTGTTTGACGAGCTCGGCGCGGGCACCGACCCGACCGAGGGAGCCGCGCTTGCGATTGCAATACTCAAATATACCAAGGACGTTGGTGCCCTTTCGGTCGCCACCACCCATTACAGTGAATTGAAGCTGTATGCGCTGACAACGGATGGCGTGGAAAATGCGTCGTGCGAGTTTGACGTCAACTCCTTAAAGCCGACCTATAAGCTGCTGACCGGTGTTCCGGGCAAGAGCAACGCCTTTGCCATATCCAAACGTTTAGGGCTGCCCGACTTCATCATCGACAGCGCTACGGCGCATTTGACCGAAGAGAGCATCCGCTTTGAGGACGTGATTTCGAGCCTGGAACAGAGCAGGCAGGAGGCAGAGGAGGAGCGCACAGAGGCAAGCCGTTACCGTCTTGAAATCGAGCAGCTCAAATCTGCGCTGCAAGCCGAAAAAGAAAAGCTTGAACGGGCACGTCAGCGTGTGGACGAAAACGCCCGCCGTGAGGCGCGCAGGGTCGTCGAGAACGCCAAGAAGGAAGCTGATGCGCTGATAGAAGAAATCAGGCAGGCGCAAAAAATGCAGGAGCAAAAGCAGGTCAGTCAGGCGATGCAGGAGGTAAGGCACAAGCTCAACCAAAAGTTGAAGGAGACCGACGCTCCGCGTCAGGCGCCCGTTCAAAGGAGCGGTGCGGACGCGCCTAAAAACCTGATGCCCGGCAGTACGGTGTACCTTATGGACATTGAGCAAAACGGCACACTTCTCGCTGCACCCAAGCCGGACGGCACGGTAACGGTCCAGGTGGGGATTTTGAAAATCAATTCCCACATCTCGAATTTAAAAGCTGTGTCGGAGCCAGTGAAATCCAGCCATACTGCGGCAAAATCCGGCGGAAACGGACTGCGCTCCCTTGCCATGAAGAACGAAATCGACCTTCGGGGCAATACCCTCGATGATGCGCTGATCTTAGCGGAAAAGTACATCGACGATGCGTACCTTTCCAACATGAACACCTTGTCGGTTATCCACGGCAAGGGCACGGGCGTGCTGCGCAAGGGTATCCACGATATGCTGAAAAAGCACCCGCACGTCAAGCGCTATCGCCTGGGTACCTTCGGCGAGGGCGAAAGCGGCGTTACCATCGTGGAATTAAAATAAACAGCCTATTGCTTGACATTTATCCCCAACGCAGTTATCATATAAAAAGGGGGTTGTGAACCTTGGCATTGCTTAATATCAATTATAAATCAACCATTTTAAATACCACCACAGGGCTGAGTGTCATCCTGCCGGAGCATCGCAAGCCCAATGTAGCGCTGCCGGTGCTGTATCTGCTGCACGGCTATACGGGTAACCACACAAGCTGGCAAAGCGGCACGTCAATTGAGCGTTATGTGCGCTATAAGAACCTCGCCGTGGTGATGCCGGATGCCTTCAACAGCTTTTATACCGATATGGCTCTCGGCGTTTATCCGTATTATACGTATTTTCTAAACGAGCTGATGCCGTTTTGCACCGAGAGCTTCAACCTTTCGCCGCATCGGGCGGATACATATATCGCCGGTCTGTCCATGGGCGGCTATGGCGCATTCAAGCTGGCGCTTTCAAACAGCTGCAGGTTTTGTGCGGCGGCATCCTTTTCGGGGGCGCTCGATATGGCAAGACTTGTGCAGGAGCGGGATATGCGTGCGGTGTTTGGTGATATATTCGAGCCGCAAAACGATTTGTTTCATCTTGCCAAAAACGTCGAGGGTGAAAAGCCGAGACTGTACCAGTGGTGCGGCACAGAGGACTATCTTTATGCGGATAACATAAAGTTTCGTGACTATATAAAGCCTTTGGGGTTTGACTATACATACAAAGATTCCAAAGGCGACCACGAGTGGAAATACTGGGACGAGCAAATCCGAAAGGTATTAGGCTGGTTCGGCATACGAAATGAATTAGGAGAGGAATAAGGATAATGAGCGTATTTAAGGAATTGCAGGCAAGAGGACTGATCGCACAGATGACGCATCCGGAGGAGATCGAGCGGTTGCTCGAAAACGAAAAGGTGACGTTTTATATTGGATTTGACCCGACGGCGGATAGCCTGCACGTCGGACATTTTCTTCAAATGATTGTGATGTCGCACATGCAGCGTGCGGGGCATAAGCCGATCGCGCTGATGGGCGGGGGCACCGCAATGGTCGGCGACCCGTCGGGCAGAACGGATATGCGTACGATGATGACGACCGAAACGATCGCCCATAACGTGGCGTGTTTTAAAAAACAGTTTGAACGCTTTATGGATTTTTCAGACGGCAAGGCGATCATGGTCAACAACGGCGACTGGCTGATGGAATTGAAATACATCCCGTTCCTGCGTGAGGTGGGCGTACATTTTTCCGTCAACCGCATGCTGACCTTTGACTGCTTCAAAAGCCGTTTGGAGCGTGGACTGTCCTTTATTGAGTTTAACTATATGCTGATGCAAAGTTATGACTTTTTAAAGCTGCACGACGAGTACGGCTGTACCATGGAGCTCGGCGGCGACGACCAGTGGTCGAATATCATCGGCGGCATTGAGCTGATTCGACGCTCTAAGGGCAAGGAGGTCTATGGTATGACCTTCACGCTGCTGACGACCAGTGACGGCAAAAAGATGGGCAAGACTCAAAGCGGCGCCGTGTGGCTGTCGCCCGAGAAAACCTCGCCCTATGATTTTTACCAGTACTGGCGCAACGTGGATGACGCCGATGTCGTCCGTTGTATCAAGATGCTGACCTTTGTTCCGCTGGGTGAAATCGCAAAGCTCGAAAAGTTAGAGGGCAGTGCGCTCAATGAGGCAAAACGTCTGCTCGCCTATGAGGTGACCAAGCTGGTGCACGGCGAGGAAACGGCGGATCAGGTGGAGGAGGCGGCAAGAGCGGTTTTCTCACAGGGTCAAAGCAGCGCCAATATGCCCACCACCGAAATTGATGAAACTGCGGTAAAAACGGGCATGAGCCTGCTTGACATTATGGTCGCCGCCGGTCTTGCGCCGTCGAAGGGCGAGGGACGCAGGCTGATTCAGCAGGGCGGCGTCAGCGTCAACGATGTCAAGGTGGAGGACGTCAATCTTATGATCGGCGAAAAATACTTTGAAAGCGGCGAGATGATCATTAAAAAAGGTAAAAAGGTTTACCACAAAATTGTTTTAAAATAAATCACTGTGTAAAAAAGAAAACCATTATGGAGCGGAAAATCTGCTATCCATAGATGGTTTTCTTTTTTGGCTCCTCAAGTTGGACTTGAACCAACGACCCTGCGGTTAACAGCCGCATGCTCTACCGACTGAGCTATTGAGGAATATCAGCGGGCGCAAAGCAAGAAGTCTTACGCCGGCGTAGTGGTGGGCTTAGGTGGACTCGAACCACCGACCTCACGCTTATCAGGCGTGTGCTCTAACCGGCTGAGCTATAAGCCCCCGAATAGGGGGAGGAATACCGAAATAAATTATAGCATCAGCCCGGGTATTTGTCAATTGTTTTTCGCCAATTCCTGCAAAATTTTCAGCGCATTGCTGTGGACTGCAACGCTCTTTTTATTTTTTTCGTTATCCTTAGGCAGCACCCTTAGCGCAACGTAAACGTCCATATCCTCAGAGACGCCGAGGTTTCTCAAAATTTTGCTGTCCGACACCAAAAAACCGTATGTTGGCGCGCTTTTGCCGAGGTACTGTGAAATATCTATAAACATCCCTTGCGCCTGATATGTTTCAAAGATGTGCTTGTCGAGGAAGTAGAGATACGATTCGCCGACCGCCATCATCAACTGTGCCTTTTGCAGGGTCGCAAGGTCTTCTTCGGATTCTATCTTGTTGCCGACCGCCATGGGCGAAAAGACCAGCAGCTTTTGCTTGTCGTGATTAACGTCGTCAATGTACGGCGTCAGCGTCTCGACCAGAGAGGCGGCGAATGTATTGCTGAAATATCCGCCGCCGAAATACGAGATTTCAGCGTCAGGCGTCTTCGTCGTCACGGTATCGTACACCAAAAAACCGGTAACGGCAAGCAGCACAGCGATCACGATCGTGTGGACCTTATAATAGTACCAATAGTTTTCAAACCACTTGCTTAGCGGCATTTTTTCCTTGTCTTTCATAGAAGGGTCACCTCTCGGCATAGGGGAGTTGAATACACACAGCCCCTGCCGTGTAATTTTTGCGTATTTTATCGTTACTGTCCTTGCCTTGCGTCAGCAAGGCGTCGTCCTCCGCCGAAAACCTATGCGGGTTTGACTCCCCTATACCTAATCCTGTGGTTTCGGTTTCATGGTCGGGAAGAGGAGGACGTCACGGATGGACGGGCTGTCCGTGAGCAGCATAACCAGCCGGTCAACGCCCATGCCCATTCCACCCGTGGGGGGCATACCGTATTCAAGCGCCAAAATAAAGTCGTCATCCATCATGTTCGCCTCTTCGTCGCCTGCGGCGCGCTGCTTGACCTGCTGCTCAAAGCGCCCCCTTTGGTCGATCGGGTCGTTGAGCTCCGAAAATGCGTTGGCGATCTCACGGCGGGTGATGAACAGCTCAAAACGCTCGGTCATCGCAGGGTTTGAGGGCATACGCTTTGCAAGCGGCGATACCTCAACGGGATAGTCCGTGATGAAAGTGGGCTGCACAAGGTTGTCCTCAACCTTTTCCTCGAAAACCGTGTTCAAAACCTTGCCCCATGTGTCGGTTTTTTCGACGTGAACACCGACCTTCTTTGCAAGCTGACGAGCTTCCTCGTCGGTTTTTGCGGTATCAAAATCAACACCGGCATATTTTTTGACGCTGTCCACCATCGTCATGCGTGCCCACGGCGATTGCAAGCTGATTTCCTCACCCTGATATGTAATATCAAGCGTGCCCAAAACGGTGTCGGCTATGTAGCAGACAAGGTTTTCGGTCAGATCCATCATGTCGTTGTAATCGGCATACGCCTGATAAACCTCAACGGTCGTAAATTCGGGGTTGTGGCGGGTGTCCATGCCCTCGTTTCTGAAAATTCTGCCGATCTCATATACACGCTCCATCCCGCCGACGATCAGGCGCTTTAAATGCAGCTCGGTAGCGATACGCAGATACATATCAATGTCGAGCGTGTTGTGGTGCGTGATGAACGGACGTGCGGCAGCGCCGCCGGCAATGGTGTTCAAAACGGGAGTGTCGACCTCTAAGAAACCCTTTTCGTCAAAAAAGCTGCGCATGGCGCTGACAATTTTACTGCGGGTGATAAAGGTCTTTTTGACCTCAGGATTGACGATCAGGTCAACATAACGCTGTCTGTAACGCAAATCCTGGTCTTTTAAGCCATGGAACTTTTCGGGAAGCGGCTGCAAGGACTTTGAAAGCAATGTAAAGGAATGTACCTTTACAGAGATTTCACCCTTGTGTGTGGTGAAAACCTCGCCGCTGACGCCTGCAATGTCGCCTATGTCGAGCTTTTTGATACCCTCGTACACCTCTTCGCCGACGTCGTCCTTGCGCAGATAAAGCTGGATTTTGCCCTCACGGTCGTGCAGGTCGCAAAAGGTCGCTTTGCCCATGCCGCGCTTGGACATAATACGACCGGCGATGCTGACGGTCTTGCCCGCATAATCGGTATAGCTTTGCAGGATCTTTGCCGTCGACGTATCCGCTGTGTACCTGGTGATCTCAAACGGGTTTGCGTTGCTTTGGGTAAGCTCAGCCAGCTTTTCCCGCCTGACACGAAGGATGTCGTTTAAATCCTGCTCAAAAACCAAGTCATTTGTATGCTCATCCACTTTTAAATATGCCTCCTACTTGCTGATTTCGAGAATTTTAAACTTGATAACGCCCATCGGCACGGTTGCCTCGACTTCGTCGCCGACCTTTTGACCGATCAGCGCTTTGCCGACAGGCGACTCATCGGAGATTTTGAACTCGGTGGGGTTCGCCTCGGTGGAGCCGACCAGGACGTACTGGATCTCTTCGTTAAACTCAATATCAAGAACCTTCACCTTAGAGCCGAGAGATACCATGTCGGTGGACACTTCGTCGTCGTCGATCACCTTGGCGTTTTTGAGCATATTTTCGAGCTGAACAATACGGCTTTCGATTTGCGCCTGCTCGTTTTTCGCCTCGTCGTATTCCGAATTTTCGGACAAATCACCGAATGCGAGCGCCTGTTTAATTTTGGCAGCCACGTCTTTGCGGCTGACTGTTTTAAGGTATTCCAGCTCCTTTTCGAGCTTTTCCAAGCCTTCATAAGTCAAAACAATCTGTTTTGTCAATGGCATCTGTGCTCACTCCTTAAATATATATGGATATGCGCCAACTTCAATTTTTCGTTTTATTATATACAAAATTTGCAATAATGTCAATGATTTAACCGATATTTAATATATCACTTCGGAAACTTATGCTATGGGCGGCACAGAGCCGAGGTTTTGATGCTTTCCTTATTGCACCGGAATCCGCAGATTTTCACGTTTGTCCGCCTGCCCGACGACCGCTCGATACATTCGGCGAGGGCAAGGCTGTCGATCTTAAAGGGAAGCGTATGCGGCAGCGTAATATCCGCCCAGTTAATCATTTTTTTTCTTGTTATAGTATTCTCACCGGCAGCGTCAATTAAAATGGTATTATTCGACAGATTTGGAAAGGTGACGCCTGTTTTTACGGCAAGGTCGCATCGGAGCTTACTGCGGCTGTCCGCAACGACGATCGGCAGCCCGTGTTCGTCCAAAAATCTGTCGGCAAGCGCCGAGGAGCGCTTTTTATGGCTTGTCACAATAGTGATGTAACGAAAGTCGTTGCACAGCGCCTCAATGACCTCGTGCGCAAGCTCGGCGTCGTCCTCACAGACGGCAAGCGTGCCATTTCTGCCCTCGATGCCGGACAGCTTGAACGCCTTTTTGGCAAGCGCCGGCACAAGGCGCCGGAATACATATTTGCCGTCTGCTACGTTCACGCCTTCAACGGACGGTGTGCCGAAGCGTTCGATGAATTTTTCGGTGCATACGGCGTTGACGGCGCCGTACTCCGATAACAGCTTTGGCAAGTGTTTGAGCGCCTTTTGATCGGCAAAATAAAAAATGGCAGCCTCGACTGAAAAATCCTCTAAGATGAAGCGCTCGATGATTTTGTACGGCTTCCGGCTGTACCATTTTATGCGTGCAATGCGTTCCTGTTCACAGGCTAAAACGGCAATGATGTTCATAAGAAAAGTCCTTCCCCAAAAAAGTTAACCCCTACGAAATTATACGCAGGGGAGGAAGGATTAGACCAATATTATTTCATCAGGGATTTTAGCACCTCGGCGGCTTTTTGGTACTGCTCATCGGCTTCGGTTTCATATTCCGTTTCATAGTCCGGCGCAAGACCGACCTCGTTGATGTCGTACCCGCTCGGGATAAAATACTTGGCGACCGTCATTTTAATCATGCTGCCGTCGGAAAGCTCGTGGGGCGCCTGCATCACGCCCTTGCCGTAGGTGTTCTTGCCGACGAGCGGCGCAGACTTGTTGTCACGCAGCGACCCTGCCAAAAGCTCCGTGGCGCTTGCCGAGTTTTCATTGACCAAAACAACGACGGGGAAATCAAGCCCGTCCCCGACAGACTTAAATTCCTGCTTTTTGCCTTGTTTGTCCTGTATATAATAAATCATTTGTCCCTTGGGGAGCAGCAGATTGGCAACCTTCGTTACGGAATCGACCAGCCCGCCGCCGTTGTCACGCAGATCTAGCACAATGCCTTTTGCGCCGCTTGCCAGGACGGAATCGAGATGCGTCTTGAATTCGCCGGCGGTCGCCGGGTCAAACATGGCGATGGTAATATAGCCGATATCGCCTCGAACCTCCGACTCAACCGAGGGGATTTGGATGGTGTCACGCACGATCGTGATATCAACCGGCTCGGTCTGACCGGCTTTCAACACGGTCAATACAACGCTTGTGCCCGGTTCGCCTTTCATTTTAGCGACGGCGCTTTCAAGGTCGTCGCCGGAGAGGTCCCCGCCGTCAATTTTAATCACCCTGTCGCCGTTTTTAAGATCGGCATTTGCGGCAGGCGAATCGTCAAACGCCTTTGAGATGATCACGGCTTTCATGTCCTTATCCCAAAGCACGCTGGCGCCTACGCCCGCATAGGTGCCGTTCACCAGCTCCAAAAACTCGGAATACGCCTGTGGATCAAAGTAGGTGGTGTAAGGGTCGCCGAGCGAGTTGACCATATTGTCCAAAATGCGGTCGACCAAATCACTGCGGTCAAAGCCGTAGTAGTAATCTTTTTCAAGCAGGTCGAGCACTTCGCCGATTTTTTCGCTACCCTCAAAGGGGTGATAGGCTTTGTCTTCCACAAAAGCATAAAAGGCGGTCGTGCCGAGAAAAGTAAGCGATGCGGTGAGAAGCGTTGTGACAGCGATAACCGCCAGTATTTTAGGATTGCGTTTCATGGATTTACCTCGCTTATTTCTTTGAACGGGTCAAATGTCCAAAATTTAATAATAGTTCAGGGGGTTGACGTTTACGCCGTTTACGATAACCTCAAAATGCAGGTGCGGACCGGTGGAATAGCCGGTGCTGCCGACCTTCATAATGACGTCTCCGCGCTTGACCTTTGCTCCGACGCTGGCCAAAAGCTTGCTGCCGTGCGCGTAAAGCGTCGCCACGCCGCCGCCGTGGTCGATCATGATATAGTAGCCGTAGGAGGAGCTGTAAGTCGAAGTGATCACCGTGCCGTCGTTTGCCGCAACGACATCGGCGCCGCTTGCCGCACCGATGTCAATGCCGTTGTGCATGCGGTTGTATTTTAAAACCGGGTGATAGCGCATACCAAACTCTGACGTGATGACGGTACAGCTTGGGGTTGGCCACGCCATGGCGCCACCGACGAATTTTGTGTTTGCGGACATTTTTCTGGCAGCCTCGGCCTTTTGTCTTGCCTCCTCAGCCTCGATTTCTTTGAGCCGTTTTTCGAGCTGCTCCGCTTTCAGGTTGTTCTCGCTTACCATAGCGTCACGTTTTTTCTGCTCGACGACCAGCGTATCCTTTTTTTTCTGATGCGCGGCACGGTTGTCGGCGATGGCGGCGACGGTCTGCTCAACGGCATAGGTTTTTTCGTCGATGACCTGTGCGGTTTTGCGCAGATCATCGAATTTATTATTATCATATTCCACGATCTGTTTAATTATTTCAAACCGGTAGACAAAGTCAGAGATATTCTTGGACGACAGCAGAATTTCCAAATAGTTGTCCGTGCCGTATTCATACATGATTCTGATGCGGTTTTTAAGCGTCGCGTATTGACTGTCCGCCTTTTTGACGGCGTCGTCACGCTCCCTTTTCAGGATGGAAAGCCTGGCGCTTTCAGACGCATAATCCTCATTAATGATTTCGAGTTCGCCCTCGATGCCTTCGATGACCTCGTCCGCTTTAATCTTTTCGCTCATGATGGCTTTGTTTTCCTTCGACAGCGCGTTCAGCTCGTCCTTGATATTTGCCTTTTGCTGCTGGTAATTGGTCGCCGGTGCAGCCTCGGCAATATAGCTTAGGACAAGCGGAAGAATAAAGGCGATCACAAAAAACACGACAACAATGATCGCCGTCATTTTCTTTTTCTGCGGACTCATATGAAACATAAAGACTCAGCCCCTTTTTTAACTTAGAGGAAATTACACAAAAACGGCGTAATTTCCACGCTCCGGCGAACATGAATTTCGCCTGCGTTCACGCTTTGTTCTATATGCCGCACCGTTCTAAACGTGCAGATGACGGCGAAGTGAAATCATACTGCCGACGGCGCCCAACGTCACGCCAAGCCCCGACACATAGCCAATCAGCTGCCAAATCACATCCCGTATTTTAAGCAGTGAAACATCCGAACCGAAACGGTTGGCAACATAGCTGATGATATAATGATATCCCTCGGTAACAAGCAGCAGCGACAATATCGCACTGATGACACCGATGATAATGCCTTCAATCGTAAAGGGCAGGCTGATAAACAAATCGGTCGCCCCGACAAACTTCATGATATTGACCTCACGCCTGCGTGCGAACACCGTCAGGCGTATGGCGTTTGAGATGATAAAAACGCTGATGAGCGCAAAGAAAATCATAAACCACAGGCTGATATTGCGCACGACCGAGGTGATGCTCACCAGGCGGTCGATCGTTTCACGGTAATTTTTAACGGATGATATATTCTGGATTTTGTTGATTTCGGCAATGGTCGCGTCGATTGCGGTGAGGTCTTCGAGCGTCACCTTGTAGGCGTCGGGGAGCGGGTTGTCAAGCTCCATGCCTTCAAGGAGCGCCGCCTTGTCCTCGAACTGTGTTTTCCACTCCTCGAAAGCCTCCGCTTTCGAGAAGAACACCACGCCGCCGACGTTGTCGATCGCCTTAATCTGCTCGCCGATCTGCCTGACCTTGTCGCCCGGTGTGCCGACCGTAATGTGTACACGGATTTCAAAGGAGTTTTCCAGTTGGTCCGCCGCATGATTGACGTTCGCCGAAAAGAGCAGATATATCCCGAAAAGCACAAGGCAAAGGGTGACCGTTACCACCGAGGCGATCGACATCAGTCCGTTGATCCAAAAGCTCCTGAACCCTTCCTGCAAAAAATAGCTCATTGACCTAACATTCATTGGAGTACCCTCCAATCTCGTCACGGACAATTTTACCGTAATCGATTTCGATGACGCGTTTTTTCATACGGTTGACATGATCCTGAGCGTGGGTGACGGTGATGACCGTCGTACCCCGCTTGTTGATGTCCTCCAAAATGTTCATAATGCCCTCGGCGGTCGTCGGGTCGAGGTTGCCGGTCGGCTCGTCCGCAATCAGGACGGGCGGATTGTTCACCATTGCGCGGGCAAGCGCGACACGCTGCTGCTCGCCGCCGGAAAGCTGGTTCGGGCGTGCCTTTGCCTTAGCGGAAAGCCCGACCATCGCCAGCACATTCGGCACGCCTCGGCGTATTTCCTTGGCGGTCGCGCTGCGCACGTGCATGGCAAAAGCGATGTTGTCAAACACCGACTTATTGGGCAGCAGGCGGAAATCCTGAAAGACCATCCCGAGCTGACGGCGGTAACACGGCATCTCACGGTGGCGCAGTTCGGACAAATTAATTCCGTTTATCAAAATAGAGCCGCCCGTAGGATGCTCCTCACACAAAATCAGTTTTGTAATGGTCGACTTGCCGGCGCCGGAAGAGCCGACGATAAAAACGAACTCGCCCTTGTCCACAAAAAAGTTGACGTCGTCGAGCGCAACGATGCCGTTGTCATACTGCTTGGTTACGTGATTGAAGAAAACCAAAGAACCTCTCACCTTTCAGGCAAAAGTCAGAGGGCGCCGCCCAAAGGAGACCCTCCCAGCCTAAATATTGATTTTACCGGTCTTTAAGTACTTGCTGACCATCATGGCGACTTTAAACACAATTGCGTCGTCAAACTTGCGCAGATCAAGACCCGTGAGCTTATAGATCTTGTCCAGTCTGTAAACAAGCGTGTTTCTGTGCACAAAAAGCTGCCTTGACGCTTCGCTGACGTTCAGGTTGTTTTCAAAAAACTTATGGATGGTGACGATGGTCTCGTTGTCGAGCACATCAAGCGAGCCTTTTTTGAACACCTCGGACAAAAACAGCTCGCACATTTTGGTTGGCAGCTGATAAATCAGCCGGCCGATGCCGAGGTTGTTATAGCTGATGATCGCGCGGTCGTTGTCAAAAACCTTGCCGACTTCAAGGGCGACAATGGCGTCCTTGTAGGAGTGTCCGATTTCGCTGACGGTGCCGACGATGGAGCCAATGCCAACCTTCACGTTTGCCATAAGCTCTGACCCGAGGGTGTCTACCACCGAGCCCGCAAGCTTTTCAAGCTCTTTTAGCGGAAGGTCCTCTTTGACCTCTTTAATGAGAACCACGTCGGTCTCGTTGATGCTGATGACGAAGTCCTTGTTTTTGTCGGGAAAAAGGCTTGCGACGATTTCTTGAGCCGCGTACTCGTCGCCTTGCGTCCTGATCAAAAGCGCCACCCGATAGGCTTCTATGTTCAAAAACAGCGCCTTAGCCTTGGGATAAATATCGCTGATCATGATGTTGTCGATCAGGATGTTCTTGATAAAGCTGATCTTATCGTATTTTTCGTCGTAATACTGTTTGAGTTGTGAAAGAGACACGCAAATAATACCCACATAGCCCCTTGCGCACTCGTCCTCGCCTTCGCAAAAGATGGTGTAATCCGAACGGTTCCTGCCGCCGAGCCTGCGAAAGGTTCTGCCGCTTTTGACAAAGGTATCGCCGGTGTCCTTTGCGAGGTCAGCAACAAAGTCCCAAGGCTGACCGACAGCGGCAACGTCGGTACAGGCGACCACCACGCCGTTTTCGTCTAAAACGCCGGCTTTTCTGCCTCCGAGTGCGGATTGCATCTGATATATCACCGTTTGGAATAATCTGACCGCCATGCGAGAGCCCCCTTAAACAATATACATTTTATATTGTAACCCTTATCTGTGAAAAAATCAAGAACAAAATCAAGATATTTCAAATATTCTGCCATAAAAAGGAACACGGTGTCGGTTTGAGCCCTAAACAGCGTGCAGCAGACTTGCCATGATCAGTTCAAGCGCCGTCCAGCCGTCGATTCTGCCGCGTTTGATATTATCGTCCGATTCAGCGCACTTTTGCATCATGCTCCGCAGCATCTGCGCATCGAACGCACGGCAGCGCGCGGCATATTGCCTTGCCAAAAATTTTCTGTTTGGAGGCAGGTAATCCTCCGCACGGTTGCTTAGTCTTTGGAACATATACAGCGTAGCCAGCTGGGAATAGATCAGCGAAATGACCACCGTAGGCTGTTCCTTGGCAAGTTTTAGCTCACGCAGCATCTGATACGCTGACAGGGCGTCGCCGGACAATAGCTTGTCCGCCATCGTGTAAATTTTATATTCAAGAGGAACATGCACCAGCTCAGTGACCGTTTTTCGGGTGATGACCTCGCCGTCGCCGGCGGCTGCAATTAGCTTGTCACACTCGACCCTCAGCCGTTCAAGCGAGCGGTCACATATGCCGATGAGGTATTCGATGTCCTCGGTGTACATTTTTTTTCTGTATTTTGCAAGCTCTCTGCCGACCCATGCACGCAGGTCGGCGTTGCTCTGTCTGGCAAACTCAACGACGGCGCCCTTGCTTTCGATCAGCTTTAAGGTGTCTTTTTTGATTTTTTTGACGTCCTCCTCCACAAAGATCACGACGGCATAGTCGGGCAGGTCTCCGAGCAGACTGTGGAGCGGTTTTTGGTATTCCGCCCCGCTTAAAAAGTCGGTGTTTTTCAGGATGATCAGCTTGTAGTCCGCCATCTGCGGGTAAGTGGAAAGCTCTGACGCAAAGTCGTCAAACGCCGCAGCCTTGCCTTCCAGCACGCTGAAATTAAAGCCGGCAAAGGTGTCGTCCGGCATAACCGTGCTTTTGATGCGCGCAATATAAGCGGACAGGATGAAACGCTCCTCGCCGTAGAAGAGGTATAGGGGGTCGGTCTTTTCTTTGAGCCGTTTGTTAAATGCCGCAACCGTCAGTGCCATGGTAACCTCCGTGATCTGCCCGTCCCCTAATCGGTTTCAAAAGGGAGGGGTATGCGTGTTTTGGTGACGGACCTGACGCCGTCCTTTCCGATGATAAAGCCGATACTGCCGTATACATAGGTTTCAAGCGGCAGAGCGCCTTCCGCCGCTAAGATGCGTCTGACCTCAGGGTCAAGTCGGCGGTTTTGATTATACCCGGCGTTTGCCACGGCATATTTTGCATGCGTACGCAGCAGCAAATCGGCGCTGTTGGCATCCGCCGAGCCGTGTCCGCCCAGGCGCAGAATGTCGCAGACAAATGCGCTGTCGGTGTGTCGGGAAATCATCTGCTGTGTATGTGCTGGACCGTTTGCGCCCAAAAACAGCGCTGTGCCGCCAAGGCACCGCATACGTATCACCGCTTCAGAGCCCGAGACGCTTTGGGCGTCCTGATCGTGGAGCAAAACGTCAAAAGCGGCGCCGTCGATCGAGAAACTGTCGCCCTGATAATAGGTCAGCGTTTCGGCGGAGCTGCCGTCGGGATACTTAAACAGCCCGGTGTTTGTGTGCAGCGGTACATACATGCGTGTAATGGGAACACCCTTTTCAAACAGATTCAAGATGCCCGCCGTGTCCTCGGCGCTGCGGTTTGTGAGGATAACGGCGTCAATTTTCTCAATGTTTTTGCTTCTTAAATACTTTCGCACATCGGGTCCGTAGCCGCCGCCGACCAACACATGATAGCCGTTTGGCGTTTTGATATGCACCGCGTCGCCGTTTTTGGCGGCGATGAAGGTCATCTCGGCGTTCCCTGTTCGTTGCAGCGCTTCCGAGACGCCCGGCGTGGCGAACAGCAGCGATACCGCTAAAATCCATGCGGTCTTGGTCAGCGTCAGGCGTTTTGTCACCGTTCTGTACAGAAGATACAGCAGTATGACGCAGCAAATCAGCATGTATATGTTCGGTGAGGTGACGCCGAGCGTCAGCCATTTGATCGAGGCAAAGAATTTGGCAGCTACGATCATGACGTGAAGGATACTGAACAGGATAGGCGACAGCAAGACCCATAAATACGGCACAGCGCACATCAGCAGCCCTAAAAGCAGCAACAGGATCACGAGCGGCGACACCAAAATATTGGTGATGAGCGCGGCAAACGTGACGGTGTTAAAGCTGTAAGCCAGCAGCGGCAGGGTGAAGATGAATGCCGCAAAGCCGGCGTTGGCGATCTTGTACCGAATAATTTTTCCCGCAAGCAGTATGATGCCGAGCGTTGCCAAAAACGAAAGCTGAAAACCTGTGTTATGCAAAAGGTAAGGGTTATACAGCGCCAGCAGTGCGGTGGAAGCCATCAGAGCCGTGTTGGTATCCCGCCGCAGCTTTAAGTTTTCCATGATGATGCCGTAGACTGCCATCATACCCGCACGCAGGATGGACGGCTGAGCGTCGGCGATCAGCGCATAGGCGGCAATGGCGGCGATAACAAGGGCGGATACCAGGCGGCGGTTGGTGCATATGCTCCACGCGCCAAACGAGATAAACAGGATGAAAATTGAAATGTGCAGCCCTGAGACCGACACAATGTGCGTCAGTCCGCTCAGGCGAAAGGCGTCTTTCAGCTCATCGCTGAAATTGCTGCTGCCGCCGATGACGATGCCGGTAAGCAGCGCCGCCTCATCGCCGGACAGCCCTCTGGCGATGACGGACGCTATGTAATCACGGGCGTTTTGTGCCAAAACCATCGGGCGGTACGGCATCGGATTGGGGCGTATGACTTCAAGCTTGTCGGGCTTGGCGGAAAGGTGCGCGAAAATCCCGTCTGACGCATAGTATGCACGGCTGCCCGTATCGCCCCAAAACTTCATCGGCTCATACAGCGTCAGCGTTCCCTCGGCACGCAGCGTGTCCCCAAGAGACACCGGGGGAATCTCGCCAAAGACGACGACGTTCACCTTGGTTTTCAGCTCATATGCCACTCCGCCTGACGAAAGGGCTGCGGTTTTCAGCGTCAGCATGACGGAGCCGGTTGCGGTCTCAATATCGACCACCATGCCCTCTACGGCGGCATATTCGCCGGACAGCGGCGCAACGGCGTAAAGTTTTGCGCTGCGGATGTTCTCGGCATAGAGCAGTCCCACAGAGAAAACCGTGGTTAATATGAGCACATGAAACACCGGCAGCAGAGAGGCGGGATTTTTGAACATCAACAGCTTCAAAGCGGCCGCCGTCAATACAATGCTGAGAAATCTGACGGCTATGCCGTCAGGGATAATGATTCCTAAAAACGCACCGAAAATGAACGCAGAGGACAACCAAAGCAACGGTTTTTTCATCTTACCTACTCCATAAAATCACAGATAATGGCGTTAGACACGCCGAACCCCTCAGGCGTCAAGCCAAAGAACTCGCCGTCGGAAACGCAAAACTCCCGGTATTTTTTAATGGCTTGGCTGTGCTCTTTCATAAAGTCGCATCCGAACAAAGCCTGATAATTTCTAAGGTTGATGCCCTGCGGCATCCTAAGCCCCAAAAGGATGGTTTCATTTTTGATGTCCTTGACGGTCAGCGGCGTTGCCGACCGATGATTGCAGTGGATGTATTCAGCGATGTCCGCTGAATTTTCGTACCGGACGCTGCCGACCAGTGAGTGCGCCGCCGCCCCGAAGCCGTAGTAATCCTCACGCCGCCAGTATTTGATATTGTGACGGCAGGCAAAGCCGTCCTTTGCAAAGTTAGAAATCTCGTACTGCCGATAGCCGTTTTCACTTAAAAATGCCACGCAATATTGGTACATCGCCCTGTCCTCGTCTTCATCGGGGAGCGAGAGGGACATATCATAAAACGGCGTGCCCCGCTCGACGATCAGGCTGTAACACGAGATATGCTCGGGTGAGAGCGCGCACACCGTATCAAGCGTGTGTGCAAACTTATCCGGCGTCTGGTCGGGCAGCGAAAACATAACGTCGACGTTGATGTTGTCAAAGTCCGCCCTGCGTGCATTTTGAAACGCCGCCAAAAAATCCGTATAGCCGTGTATCCTGCCCAGCGCTTTGAGCTCATCGTCGTGCGCGGACTGCAAGCCGAGGCTTATCCTGTTCACGCCGGCTGCTTTCAACGCACAAAATCCTTCAAAGTCCAGCGTCGCGGGGTTAACCTCCACGGTGAACTCACAGCCGTCCTTTGCCACGGTGCGGACGACAGACAAAAGGTCGGGCAGCGGGAGAAAGGTCGGCGTTCCGCCGCCGATGAACACCGTATCATAATCTTTCGGCAAACCGCTTTCGATCTCGCTTATCAGCGCATGGACATAGGGCGCTTTCAGCTTATCCGCTTTGTCGGAGGACGGGAAGTCGCAATACAGGCACTTTTTGACGCAAAAGGGGATATGGATGTAAACGCCGCTACTCATCGAGCTTTAACACGGACATAAACGCCTCCTGCGGCACCTCGACGGAGCCGACCTGGCGCATACGCTTTTTGCCTTCTTTTTGCTTTTCAAGCAGCTTTTTCTTACGGGTGATGTCGCCGCCGTAGCACTTGGCAAGGACGTCCTTGCGCATCGCTTTCACGGTTTCACGGGCGATGATTTTGTTGCCGACCGCCGCCTGGATGGGTATCTCAAACAGCTGCCGGGGAATTGCGGTTTTGAGCTTTTCACAGATTTTTCTGCCCCGCTCGTATGCCTTGTCGGCGTGCACGATAAAGCTGAGCGCATCGACAACTTCGCCGTTTAAGAGGATGTCGAGCTTGACCAGCACGGATTTCTGATAACCGATCAGCTCATAGTCAAAGGATGCATAGCCCCTGGTGCGTGATTTGAGCGCGTCGAAAAAGTCGTAGATAATTTCGTTGAGCGGCAGCTCATAATGTATGGAAACACGGGTCTCGTCCAAATATTTCATGTCCTTGAAGATGCCTCGGCGCTCCTGGCAAAGCTCCATGATGTTGCCGACGGTGTCGGTCGGCGTCATAATGGTTGCGCTGACCATCGGCTCCTCCATGTAGTTGATTTCAGTCGGCTGCGGCAGGTTGGTCGGGTTGTCGATTTCGACGACCTCTCCGCCCGTTTTGATGATCTTATAGATAACGCTCGGCGCAGTGGTGACGAGGTCGAGGTTATATTCACGCTCCAAACGCTCCTGGATGATTTCGAGGTGCAAAAGCCCGAGGAAGCCGCAGCGGAACCCAAAGCCGAGCGCAATGGAGGTTTCCGGCTCGTACGACAGTGATGCGTCGTTTAAACGCAGCTTGCCGAGCGCCTCGCGCAGGTCGTCATACTTTGCGCCGTCGGCGGGATAGATACCGCAAAAGACCATGGGGTTCACCTTTTTGTAGCCCGGCAGCGGCGTCTTGGCAGGGCTGTCCGCATAGGTAACGGTATCGCCGACGCTGGTGTCGGCGACATTTTTAATGCTCGCTGCAATAAAGCCGACCTCTCCGGATTTCAGCTCCGGCGCTAAGATCATGCCGCCCGGGCTGAGATAGCCGACCTCGACCACATCAAAGGTCTTGCCGGTTGCCATCATGCGGATCCTTGTGCCCGCCCTCACTACGCCGTCAAATACCCTGCAATAGATGATGACGCCCTTATAGCTGTCATAGTATGAATCAAAAATCAAGGCTTTGAGCGGCTCGTCCGGTTCGCCTTTCGGCGGCGGGATCAGGGACACGACCTGCTCCAAAACCGCCTCGATGCCAATGCGCTGCTTCGCTGAAATCAGCGGCGCATTGTCGGCGGGAATACCGATGACGTCCTCGATTTCCTTTTTCACGTGCTCGGGCTGGGCAGAGGGGAGGTCGATTTTGTTGATGACGGGGACAAGCTCGAGGTTGTGGTCGAGCGCAAGGTAGGTGTTCGCCAGTGTCTGCGCCTCTATGCCCTGTGCAGCGTCGACGACCAAAATCGCCCCTTCGCAGGCGGCGAGTGAGCGTGACACTTCATAATTAAAGTCGACGTGCCCGGGGGTGTCGATGAGGTTTAGAATATATTCCTTTCCGTCATTCGCCTTATAGATGAGCCTGACCGCACGCGCCTTGATGGTGATGCCCCGCTCACGTTCAAGCTCCATATTATCGAGCATCTGTTCTTCCAGCTCACGCTCCGAGACCACGCCGGTGTATTCGAGCAGCCTGTCCGCAAGCGTGCTTTTGCCGTGATCAATGTGGGCGATGATGCAAAAATTCCGTATTCTGTTCAGGTCTGATGACATAGGTTACCTCCGCAAATCTGTGGAAAATCGTTCAATAATTATTAGACTTCTTGCAAACCCTTTACGCAATGGCAAAAACGGTCTTTTTCCCGTTTCTCATCGTTGTCAGAACCCGCCAATACATACAGTATTGGCGGAACCTGCCGTCTTGATAAACAGAAAAAAATCCTCGTTTATCCATTTGCGGCAGGTTTTGCAAGAAGTCTATTATATCATATATTGCATAAATTTCAAACAAATTTTTTATTGACAATCACTTAAAACCGTATTATGATAAAACCGATAGGAGGGAAGTACCATGAAAAAGGGCTTTATCGCCAGTCTTTGCATCACCGCCGCGCAGTTTATCGCCGCCGCTTTGGTCTACACGCGCTTGCCGGAACAGATTCCGACACATTGGGGCATTTCGGGTCAGGTGGACGCTTACGGCGGACGGCTTATGATTTTCCTGATGCCGGCAATCTCACTGCTGATTACGCTCGGCATGACGCTTATGCCGAAAATTGACCCGAAGGGTAAAAGCATCATCGCCTCTGGCAATGCTTATCCTGTTTTGATGGTGCTGATAAATGTCCTCTTTGCGGTCATTCTCGCCGTAACGATCCTGACGGCATTTGGGGTCAGCGTACCGATGGACGTCGTGATGTGCGTGATGCTCGGACTGTTGTTTATTATCCTTGGCAGCTTTATGCCAAGGATAAAACAGAATTATTCGTTCGGTATAAAGCTGCCGTGGACATATGCCAGTGAAGAGGTGTGGGTCAGCACCCACCGTTTCGGTGGACGGGTGTTTGTGGCAAACGGACTGGTTTTCTTTGCCGGCGTCTTACTGCCTGCGCCGCTTAATCTGCTTGTGCCGCTCGTAGCAATATTGGTCGGCATGATCGTGATTTGTGTTTTTTCGTATTTACAATATAGAAAAACCAACGTAAACTAAACCGGCATCATCTTGCCGAAAAACTCAGACTCTCGTTTGTGACACGAAAGCAGCAGGTACTGCCTGTTGCTTTCTTTTTTGATGTAGCCGAGCGCCAAAGCAAGCCTTGTGTCGTCATACTGCACGAACGCTTCGTCCAAAATCACGGGGCAATCCGGCAGCAGCATATTCACAATCCCCATACGCAGCGAGAAGTAGATTTGGTCGTATGCGCCGCTGCTGAGGTACTGCGCATCACGCAGCGCATTCGTTTCGGCGACGCGCACCAGCATGTTATAATCGTTGTCGACCAGCACCTCGGTATACCTGCCGCCGGTGATTTCAGCGAGAATCCTTGACGTATGCGCATTGAGCTGTCTGCCGAAGGAGCCTTGAAGCTCCGAAAAAGCCTCACCCAGGCATTTTTTTGCCAGCGCAATGTCAGACAGCGTCTTGTGGTATGCCTGATGTTTTTCCATCAACACTTTCAATTTATCGTCAAATTCATATGAGGGTGTGGCATGGATGCTTGCAATCTGGCTGGTCACATCACCGATTTGCTGTGCGACCGCCACAAGCAGGTTGGTGTTTTCCTTGTTCATCTGCTCTGCACGTTGTTCAAGCGCTTCGATTTCGGACAGGATGGCGTCGGGCGGCGGGGCGTCCTGACGGGCAGCCGGCACGCGCTTTTTTCTGATGAAAAATACCGCGGCGACAACGCCGTAAACGCCAAAGGTCGCCGCGGCAGCCGGATGGAGGAAGAACCCGCCGCCAGCTAAGGCGAATGCCAACATAACCTGTACAAGCCAAAGCCTTATGCTTTTATCCCGCGCACGCAGGCTGTCTTCGTTGAATTTCGTCGCCTCCGCAAACCTTTGGGCAGCGGCGGCATATTCTGCCTTCTTTGCGGTGATTTCGCTTTTGTCGGGGGTGAACCGCTCAAGCCGTGCTTTTTGTGCGCCCAGTTCCGCAAGCCTTTCGGTAAGGGCTTTTTTTTGGACTTCCTTATTTTGCTCAATGCTGCGCCCTGCTTGCAGGTCATTGATTTCGTCCTGCAACAGCAGCAGCTTGCCGCGCGGACGCGTACCGCTTAGTTCCTTTGCCGCCGCATCTAAAATCTGCACCGCCCGCTTGTATGACACGCCCTCGTCGCCGCTTTGGACGATATTCACCAGCTTTTTCAGGATTTCGTCGTCGCTGCCCGCCTCAATTTTCGAGGAAAGCTGCCGGATATACAGCGACTTTTCAAACCCGTCCGCCCCGACGCCCAGCAGAACCTCGCCCGGTGCTTCAACGCAAAGCTCGGGACAGGCCTCGCCTGTCACCGCACTAATTGCCGTAACGGTGTCCTCGCCCTTTCGCCTGCCGAAGGTGCGGATGACGGTGTATTCCCCGTTGTCGGTCACAACCGTGATTTCGCCGCCCATCTGCTTTTCATTCCATGGCATAAAGCGGGTGCGCGCGTTCTGACGGATGCTTTGCGGCGACTTGCCCATGCCGTAGAGTATCGCCCTGATGAACTCGGCGACCGTCGACTTGCCAAACTCGTTGCCGGCATAAATGACGTTCACGCCGTCCTCGAAATCTATCCTTTTGTCGACAATCCCGCCGAATTTATGGATATGAAGACTTTTGATCATCATGGCAGAATCACCTTCTCTCCCGAGATGGCGGCAAGCCCGATTTTCAGGGCGTCGTTGCTGCCACCCTGTTCAAGCAGCTTTTTGACGAACAGCCCTTTTAGGGAAAATTCCTGTGAAAGTGCGTCAATGTTGAGCTTTGGGCGTGTAAAGTCGTTTAGCTTTACATAGAAATATTGGTCTTTTATGCGCTCGTATATCAGCGGGAGGTCGATGAAAATCCCGCTGTCCGTCTCGCCGGTGAGATTGATTTTAAAGAGGTTGTCCGCACCGACGCAGGAGCCGGTGATTTTATCGCAAATGGCGATGTAGTCGCCGCAATCCGACACATCAATGCTGACTTCAAGAAATTCACGCTTTGAAACAGGGACGAATTTCAGATCGGCATGGTGTTTGTACACCTCCCCGAGGATGACCCCCCTTGCCCCCGTCTCGTCAAAGCCCCTCGGCTCCGGCGTGCCGGGGTAGGCGAAGCGTGTGTTATTGATCGTCCTGACGCCGCTGAAAGCGTGGACGTGACCGAGCGCTATGTAGTCGCAGGCGGTCTGCGACAGCGCCTCGGCGG
>JAKJBX010000003.1 GCA_022706765.1 Bacillota bacterium | reverse complement strand
GCTTTCCCGCCGCTGTCGGTGTCAAAATGCGGGGGCTTGTCCCCGATGACGCCGGGGATTTTGTTTATCCCAATAACGACACGCTTGCCCACGACTATACGGGGGTCGATGCCGCCGACCGCCATAAACCGCAGATACCCGTCCTTGGTGATATCCGAGATGATAAAGCCGACCTCGTCCATGTGTGCCGTCAGCATGAGCTTTTTATCAAAGCCCTTTGTACCCTTTTTAAGGCAGATCAGGTTGCCCATGCTGTCCGTCTCGACGGTGTCGCAGTGGCTTTGTATGTCTTTTAATATCAGGTCTCTGACCTCATCCTCACAGCCGCTGACGCCGAAGGCGGATGATAATATACCGATCATTCCGATCATACCAGTCCCTCCTCTGTCGCTGTGCAAATCAAGTCGACGATGGCGTCGACGTCGTCAAGGCAGACGGTTTCCACCTGCGTATGCATATACCGCAGCGGAGCGGAAAGCACAGCCGAAGGGATGCCGCTCTTTGCCACCTGTATGACCCAGGCGTCAGTACCTGAGCTGCCGCCGCTCACCTCGACGGTATAAGGAATACCCTTTTCCTTTGCCGTGCCGATCAGCTTTCCGGTCAGCCTGGGGTGCAGGTTCGGACCGACCGCAACTGGAACACCGCTGCCGAGCGCAAAGGTGATGTCGGTACTGCCTGTGTAAGGCGACGTGCCGTGGGTCACGTCAATGACGATGGCGCAGTCGGGGTCGATGCGGTATGCGCCGACCTTTGCGCCGCGGCAGCCGACCTCCTCCTGTACCGCCGCCAAAAAGGTCATTTCAACATCATCAAGACGCCCTTTCAGGCGCTTCATGCACGCGATCAGGCAATAGATGCCCATGCGGTTGTCAATCGCTTTGGATGTGAAAATATTGTTCAGCAACATCTTAGAGCTTGCCTCAAACGAGATGGGGTCGCCGATGCTGATTTTTTCGCTGAGCTGCGCTCTGTCAAAGCCCGTGTCGATGTAGAGCTTATCAAACGCATATGGTTTTTTGTTCTCTTCCTCATCCTGCAAATGCGGCGGCTTTGCGCCAACGACGCCGCAGACCTCCTCCGCGCCGTGGATAATGACTCCGGCGGACGGCAGCACAGATTTGTTGACGCCGCCTATTTGATCAAAGCGTACAAAACCGTTGTCGTCGATGTCCTTTACAATCAGACCGATTTCATCATAGTGCGCCTCGACCATTATACGCTTTTTGCCGCCCTTGCCCATTACGCCGATGACGTTGCCGAGGCTATCAATCAGGACGCTGTCGCAATATTTTTCAAACTCTGCTTTGATTTTTTCACTAATTTGAAATTCAAAGCCCGAAACGCCCCGCATTTCACACAGGTCTTTTAGTACACTCATATCCTCATCACACATTCCTTGAATTGATTTCCCCTGTCCTCAAAGTTTTTAAACATATCAAAGCTGGCGCACGCCGGCGACAGCACCACGATATCGCCGGCGCTTGCGGCGTTCTTTGCCGCCAACACCGCATCGTTTAGGGTCTTTGCCTGATAAATCGGAGGCTTTTCGCCCTCGGCGTTTTCGACAGCCGCCTTGATTTTACCGGCGGTCTGCCCGATTAGCACAAGCGCTTTGGCACGCTGCGCAAGCGCCTTGCCGAAATTGTCAAAGGGGATGTATTTGTCCGAGCCGCCGGCGATGATGATCAGCTTTTGGTCAAAAGCGTTGATACACGCCATCGTGCGTGTCGGGCTGCTTGCAATAGAGTCGTTATAATACTTTATACCCCCGACTTCCCGCACAAGCTCGATCCTGTGCGGCACGCCGCCGAAGGTTTTTGCCACCCTTTGGATGGTCGGGACGTCTACCATACCCCACACGGCGCCGATTGCCGCCATATAATTCTCGACGTTGTGCGCACCGGGGAGCAAAATATCACCCGCATTCAGCACGGGCGTGCCGGCAAAGCAGATGACATTGTCCTTGATATGCACGCCTGTAATGGCGTTCTTCCCAAAGAGTACGACCTTTCCCTTTGCTTTTTTCGCAAAGCCTGCGGTAATCTCGTTGTCCGCATTGATGACCAGCGTATCGGACGCGTTTTGGCAGGCAAAGACGTTTTCCTTGGCGGCGATATATTCCGACATGGATATGTGCCAGTCGAGGTGGTTGGGCGACAGGTTGGTCACGACCGCAATGTGTGCGCTTTGCGTCATAGTGTGCAGCTGAAAGCTGCTGAGCTCCACCACCACCTTGTCCTCCGGTGAAATGCTTTGCACCTCACTAAGCAGCGGCTTGCCGATGTTGCCGCCCAAATGGCAGGTAAAGCCTCCGGCTTTAAGCATTTCATAAATCAGCGTCGTTGTGGTGGTTTTGCCGTCGCTGCCCGTCACCGCAATGATAGGCGCCGGACACAGTGCGAAAAACATCTCCATTTCGGATGTCATAATGCAGCCCTTTTCCTTTGCCGTCAAAAGCTGCGGGGCGTCAAAGCGCTGTCCGGGGGTCTTGAAAATGACCTCTTCGGTGATTCCGTCAAGGTAGCCCTCGCCAAGCACAAGCGACACGCCCATGGCGCTCAGCGCCTCCGCAATGCCGCCGAGCTCTTCAGCAGTCTTTTTGTCACGGGCGGTGACGGCTGCGCCGTAACCCAGAAGCATTTTAATCAGCGGCGTGTTGCTGACGCCGATGCCTACGACGCTGACGGACTTGCCCTTCACCATTGTAATAAACTCCTGTAATTCCATATGACGACCACCTAACTTCAATGAGTGCTTACGCAAAAGCATAAAGCACCCCGTAAAAGGTGCTTTATAACAATTGTATGCAAAGGATTTAATGATTAAGCCTCGTCGCCTGTATCTTCGGCAGGCGCTTCTTCCGAAATGACTTCTTCGGTAACAGCTTCGGCTGATGCTTCTTCCGAAACATTATCCTCGGCAACCGTTTCTTCGGGAACAACCGTTTCTTCGGAAGCAACCGTTTCTTCGGAAGCAACCGTTTCCTCGGAAACAACCGTTTCCTCGACAGGCATTTCAGGCTCTAACAAAGCACGGATGCTCAGGCTGATTTTCTTGTTATCCCAATCAATGGCGGTGAGCTTCGCCTGGACCTCCTGACCGATGGTCAGTACGCTCGACGGCTTCAAGATGCGTTCGGTCGAGATCTGCGAGATGTGGATAAGACCGTCAACCGAAGGCAGCAGCTCCGCAAAAGCGCCGAAAGCGACAAGGCGTACGACCTTGGCGGTCACCACATCGCCGACGTTAAAGGTGCCCTTTGCCTTTTCCCAGGGATTGTCCTCCTTGCGTTTAAAGCCGAGCGAGATTTTGTTGGTTTCCTTGTTGATGGCAAGGATGTAGACCTTCAAGGCATCGCCGACACTGACAACCTCAGAAGGGTGCTTGATCCTGCCCCACGACAGCTCGGAGATATGTACCAAGCCGTCTACACCGCCGATATCGACAAACGCACCGAAATCCGTAAGAGACTTCACGACGCCGTCATATTCCTTGCCCACCTCCGCTGATGTCCAAAAGCTCTCATACTGCTGCTTTCTGACCTCGTCAGCCACCGACTTGATAGAGCCGATGGTCTTGCGCTTGCAGGGATTGAGTTCAATCACTCTAAACGATACGGTTTGTCCGACAAGCGTGGACAGATCCTGCAGGAATCTTGAACTTGCCTGCGAGGCGGGAACAAAAATCCTGCTGTCGCCGTATAGCACGATGACGCCGCCGTTCACGGCTTCGACGACCTTGCCCGTCAAAATCTCTTTAGATTCGAGGGCTTCTTCGAGCTTTTTCTTGGCGGCAATGGCGCCCAGCTTTCTGATCGAAAGTCCGACAGTGCCTTCAATGTCGCTGACACGGTACACAAAGGCTTCGATTTCGTCGCCGACCTTGATCAGGTCTTCGGGCTTGGCATCAGGATCGCTTGAAAGCTGGTCAAGCGGAATGACGCCGTCTGCCTTATAGCCGATGTCAACATAAACTTCGGTGGGCGTTACGCCGATGACGGTTCCTTTCAATATATCTCCTGTCTTGGGATTGACCAATAATTTGTCAAGCTCCTCCGCAAAACTCAGCTCACCGGTCTGTGTGATTTCTTCTGACATAATACTAATGACCTCCTTAATAATCCATTCAGGCGTTGAGGCACCGGCCGTCACGCCTATCATGCATTTATCAAAAACCGCTTTTGGCAGTTCCGATGCGTTTTCGATTTGATAGGTCTGCGAACAGAAATCACAGCAGACATCAAATAGTTTCCTCGTATTGGAGCTTTCACGACCCCCGATGACGATCATGCAGTCGGCAGTCCTGGCAATCTTTTGCGCCTCGTTCTGACGCTCATATGTCGCACTGCATATTGTATCAAATAACAGTACCTCTTTGCAAGATGTTTTTGCAAAATTTTTAATATTTTCCCAAACATCTTTTGAAGAAGTGGTCTGCGATACAATGCAGGTGCCGTCGGAAAGCGTCAGCTGCAGCAACTGCGACAGATTTTCAATAATTTCAGCGCTGTAATCGCACCATCCATTGATGCCCCGCACCTCGGGATGGTTTTTGTCACCGAATATAACGATCTTGTTGCCCTTGTTGTGCTGCTCCTGCACGATCCTGTGAATTTTTTTGACGAACGGGCAGGTCGCATCGATGTATTCTATTCCCCTGCGGGCAAGCTCTTCATAGATCTCCTTGGCGACCCCGTGGGTGCGTATGATGACTATGCAGCCGTCGGGCAGCTCGCCGACGCTTTGCACCTCGGTGATACCGATGGCTTTGAGGCGTTCATTGACCTGGGGGTTATGGATGAGCGGACCGAGCGTAAAGACCGGCTTGTCCGCAGTTTTAGCCGCATCAAAGGTCATATCCACCGCACGCCGCACCCCGAAGCAAAAGCCGGCGCTCTTGGCAAGAATCATATCCATTATTTTATGCACCACCCTCCGCAAGACCGTAAATGGTTTGCATCAGCTCAACGCTCAACCTGTGGAGCTCGTCCTCAGACAGCTTTTTGTCGTAATAGGCGTCATAGTATATCGGGTCGCCGAACACCAGCCTGATGCCGCCGAACAGGCGGTATTTCCCGATAATCACAGCCGGCTGAACCGGCACCTTGCTTTTAATGGCAAACAGCACCGCCCCCGGCTTGACCTTTTCGATGTCAGTCAGCCTGCGTGTCCCCTCGGGAAAGACGGTCATGATGCCGCCGCCTTTTAAGACGGAGATAACGGTTTTGAGGGTTCCGATGTCCGAACCGCCTCTTGTGATCGGGATAGCGCCGAGTCCGCCGATGAGCCAGCCCAAAAACTTGTTTTCAAACAGCTCACGCTTGGCAAGGAAGTTTAACTTTCTCGGTATGAAGCACCCGAAAAACACCGGGTCAAAATTGCTGATATGGTTGGCGCTGGCGACAAAGCCGCCGTTTTTTAGGATTTTTTCACGTCCTGTTACCCTTGCGAAGAAAAAAAGCCTGAAAAACCCCCGGAGTATCGGCAGGACACAAAAATAGACTACTCTGAAAAACAACGCAATCTCTCCTTTATCGTGCCAAGCATCAGTGCAATCGACTGTTCCAGTGTGTTGCCGGTCGTATCTAAAACGATGGCGCCGTCAGGCACTTTAAGCGGCGCAATCTTTCGGGAAGCGTCGTTTTTGTCCCGATATGCGATGTCCGCCTTCACCTCGTCATAATTTGCCGCAATGCCCTTTTCGATCAGCTCGTCGTATCTGCGTTTCGCCCTATCCTCGACCGTTGCGGTGAGGTATATCTTGATCTGCGCGTCCGGCAGGACAAAGCTTCCGATGTCACGTCCGTCCATCACGACGCTGTCCTTTTCGGCAAGCCTGCGCTGCAACCCGACCAGTTTTAAACGCACCGCCGCAACAGCGGAAGCGTCAGACGCCGCAATGGAAACCTCCGGCAGCCTAATCTGCGCCGTGACGTCCTCGCCGTCTAAAATAATATGCTGACCGTCATCTGCATGCCGAATATCAATGTCGGTATCGTCCATCATAGACGCAATTTTATCGGCGTCCGTTTTGGTGTCCAGCCCGAGGCGGATAGCCTTTAAGCCCACCGCGCGATACATGGCACCCGTGTCTATGTAAGTAAAGCCAAGCGCCCTCGCCGCCGCCTTGGAAATCGTGCTTTTCCCTGCGCCTGCGGGACCGTCGATCGAAATTTGAATGGTGTTCATTTTATCACTCCATGTACGATTATACACTATCGGGCGTCATGATGCAACATCCCCTACTTGACAAAAACTCTGCCGATTAAGGCGATATTTGAGCGGACCTCGGCAGCGGTTACCGAATTTTCGATGGTGATATTCGGCGAAACCGTGTGAACATTCACCACAAAGGGTTCCTTGGACGCCCGCCCGTCAATTTCAATGACCGAGTTGTCAGACACGGTCAGCGTAACTTCCCGATCAAAAAAGAACGCGATAGTCTGACCGTTTTGCAAAACCTCAATCTCGGAGGATGGCGCAGCCCCGACCAGCGTCAGCTTGATTTCACCGAGCATTGACGCTCTGCCATCGCCGGATACGCCCTCTAACCTGTCGGTGAAGGTCAGCGCCGAGCGCGCGGCGGGCGACGTCAGGGCAAGCTGCGTAAGCAACAGCGCCGCCACAAGCGCCGTCATGACAAGGCGGTAGGTTTTGTGCACATTGATGTATATACCGCTGTTTTTGAAAAACCGCATAAAAATCACCCTTTCAGGTTTAGTTTATGCAATTTTCAGGGGTTACATGCGATATGCGAAAATTCACGCGTTGCTCCCCGCTAAAAACCCGGTGCTGTACGCAATTTGCAGGTTATAACCGCCTGTGTATGCATCGACGTCGATGACCTCGCCCGCAAAGTACAGCCCGTCGGCAAGCTTTGACGCCATAGTGGACGGATTGATTTGGGCAACGCTGACGCCGCCGGAGGTGATGACCGCCTCCGCAACGGAGCGTGAGCCGTTGACAGTTAAACGCAAGTTTTTGAGCAGATGCGTCAACCGCTGTCTGGCGGCTTTAGTAATCTGGTGCACCTTTTCGGTCGGCGGTATGCCTGACAGCGCAACCACAACAGAAATCAGCTTTTGCGGCAAAAGCGCACCCAGCGCATTGGAAAAGTTTTTGTTGGCAAACGTCTCAAAATCCCGCAGGATACGCTTGTCGAGCTGCTCCGGAGTGAGTGCGGGCTTTAAGTCGACGGTCAGCGCATAGGTCTTTTTAAAGTCCTTGATGTGTGCGCTGGCGCTCAGTATCACGGGACCGGAAACACCGAAATGTGTAAACAGCATTTCGCCGAAATCGCTGTATATCAGCCTTTCACCGTCCGTCACACGGATGGCGACGTTTTTGAGCGACAGCCCCATAAGCTCCGGCACCCATTTTTCCGCGGTGGTCAGCGGCACAAGCGAGGGTCTCAGGTCAGTAACCGTGTGCCCCGCCGCTTTGGCGAACGTATAGCCGTCGCCCGTCGAGCCTGTCTGCGGATAGGAAATGCCGCCCGTTGCGATAACCACGCTGTCTGCGGCGATCCTTGCGCCCTCCGATGTGACGACGCCACACGCACAGCCGCCCGAATACAGCACTTCCTTCACGGCGGCGTTTAAGATTTTTGCGCCGCACTCCGTAGCATAAGTTATCAGCGCGTCGGCGACGTCGCTTGCCTTGTCGGATGCGGGAAATACCCTGCCGCCTCTCTCTGTCTTGGTTTTCACGCCGAGAGATTCTAACAGGGCGATGATGTCGTCGCCCGTAAAGCTGTAAAACGCACTGTATAAAAAGGATGCATTGACGTTGACGTTGGCTAAAAAATCGCTGACGTCGGCGCTGTTGGTGATATTGCAGCGCCCCTTGCCCGTGATGCGCAGTTTTTTGGCAAGCACCTTGTTTTTTTCGATCAGCAGCACGCTTTTACCGCGCTTTGCGGCGGTCGCCGAGGCAATCAGCCCCGCAGGACCGCCGCCTATAACAATCACATTATACTGATTTTTCATTTTTACTAATTTTCTTATAATCGCTTGACAGATTTTCGTACACCTCATATTCGCTCCAAATGCGTTCTAATTCGTCAAAGGTGTTATAGATGCCGTCCTTGCGCTTCATACCGAGCGCGGCGATCAAAGCGTTGATCACGCTGAGCGGCGCCACGAGCGAGTCGGCAAACGAAGCGATGTCCGTTCGGGCAATTAAAGCGTGGGTAGCAATCGGGGTCAGCGGAGAGGTTTCGCTGTCGGTAACGGCAACGATGCACGCCCCCTGGTTTCTTGCATATTCCATCGCCTTGATCGTCCTTGCGGAATACCTCGGGAAAGATATGCCGATGACGACGTCCTTGCTGTTAACACGCAGGATTTGCTCGAAAATTTCGCTGGCGCTCGTCGTGTGTATCAGGCGGATGTTGTCAAAAATCAAATTCATATAAAAACCCAAAAAGTTTGCGAGCGCGGATGAGCTTCTGACGCCGACAATGTAGATCCGCTCGGCTTTAAGGATCGACTCGACCGCGGCGTCAAACGCCGTGTAATCGATCTCTTCCAGGGTCTGCTTGATTTTCATGATGTCAAAATTCAAGATGGTAGACAAAAGGTTCTGTCCGCCGACACGGCTGGACGTCATCTCGATACGCTGTAAAGCGGTAAGGTTGGTGCGGACAAGCTCTTGAAGCGCGCGCTGAAGCATCGGATAGCCGTCATAGCCCAATTCGACCGCAAAGCGGACGACCGTAGAGCAGCTGACCGAAATCGTCTTGCTGAGCTGGGAGGCGGTCATAAACGCCGCCTTGTCATAATTGGCGACAAAATAATCCGCAATTTTCTTTTGACCCTTGCTGAAAGTATTGTATTGTTCGTTGATGCGTTTGAGTAAATCAGAGTGCTTATCCATTCTTCTCACCTCATTCAATGAGCGCTTGCGCGTTTTGGTGTGTCGCGCCGCGAGCGTTTTATCAAACGCCCTATCAGTCAGGGCTTGTACAGATTACTGATAAATAACCTGTTTATCCCTTCCGCCTATTGAGGCGGGGATATTAGGGCGTTTGATAATAAATTGGTGTAAAGCCAAAGAACTTTACACCAATTAGATCTGTGTCTGTGCTTAAACTATTGCCAATCAGACGACTTCCCGGATACCGACAACCAGCGGCTGGGCAGGCGCGTCCTTCTTCTTCCTTGCCTCGAAGAACTTGATAGCGACCTGTTCAAAGAGCGCATAAGAGAGAACATCCTCATCCTGTTCGATATAGTCCTTAATCTCGCTGCGGAGCCTGTCAAGCTCCGGCTTTAAGAGGTCTGCCGGTCTGCCGGTGATTGGCGTTTCGTCGCCGATGATGCGTTTGCGGAACTCATCGGAAATCGGTACGGGCGTCGTGCCGTACTCGCCCTTCACGAGCGCCTTGGATTCCTTGGATACCATCTTATAGCGTTCACCCATCAAAACATTAAGCACTGCCTGCGTGCCGACGATTTGGCTGGTCGGCGTGACCAGCGGCGGATAGCCGAAGTCCTCACGCACACGGGGTACTTCTTTTAAAACCTCGTCATATTTATCTTCTTTATTCTGTTGTTTGAGCTGTGAAACCAGGTTGGACAGCATACCGCCTGGCACCTGATAAATCAAGGTGTTGACGTCGACGCCGAGCATCTTGGCGTCAAGCAGTCCGCTCTTTAAGTATTTCTCACGCAACGGTCTGAAATATTCCGACGCATCGCTGACCTTTTCGAGCGAAATGCCCGTGTCATACTCCGTACCACTGAGCGTTGCGACAAGTGGCTCGGTAGGCGGCTGGGAGGTCCCCATAGCAAACGGCGAAAGCGCACAGTCCACCACATCAACGCCTGCTTCAATGGCTTTAAGATAGGTCATCGAAGCGACGCCGCTGGTGTAATGCGTGTGCAGTTGAAGCGGAATTTTAACGGTTGATTTGATGCCCTTGACAAGGTCATACGCCTGGTACGGCGTCAGAAGACCCGCCATATCCTTGATGCAAATCGAGTTGGCGCCCATATCTTCAAGGCGCTTTGCCAAGTCGATGAAGGTCTGGTTGTTGTGGACGGGGCTGATGGTGTATGAAACCGCCGCCTGTACATGACCCTTTTCCTTCTGCGTCGCCTTGATTGCCGTTTCAAAGTTGCGTATGTCGTTGAGCGCGTCAAAAATTCTGATGATGTCGATGCCGTTTGCAATGGACTTTTGTACAAAGTATTCCACCACATCGTCGGCGTAATGCCTGTAACCGAGAATGTTCTGACCGCGGAAAAGCATCTGCAAGGGCGTCTTTTTCGCAACGCTCTTGAATTTACGCAGCCTTTCCCATGGGTCCTCGTTTAAAAACCTGAGGCACGAGTCAAAGGTCGCACCGCCCCAGGCTTCGAGCGAATGATAGCCAATATCGTCAAGCTTTGCGACAATCGGCATCATATCCTCCGTAGTCATACGGGTGGCGATAAGCGATTGATGCGCATCACGCAATATCGTTTCGGTAATTCCTACCTTTCTTGCCATATAGTTTCCCTCCTTTTGGAAAAAATTCCACGCTTAAAGCGATACGAGCGTGTCACCGGTGTTGACCGAAGACCCCTTCGATACGTTGACGGACGCAATCACGCCGTCACTCGGCGCCAAGATTTCGTTTTCCATCTTCATCGCTTCGAGGATAAGGATGACCTGACCCTTTTTAACGGCTTCGCCGACATTCACGTTGACCGAAACGATGGTTCCGGGCATCGGAGCGGCGACCAGCGTGCTGCCGAGCGAGCCTGATACTGCCGGCGCAGCCGGAGCGGCAACCGGAGCAGGGGTTACGGGAGCGGGAGCGGCGGCAACAGGCGCAGCAGCGGGAGCAGCAACCGGAGCGGCTGCGGCACCGACTTCTTCTACCTCGACCTCATATGATTTACCGTTGATATTGATCACGAATTTTCTCATAACATAAACCTCCTAAGATAATTTTTATAGGAAATTACGCAAAGACAGCGTAATTTCTGCGATAGCGCTTTAACTCAGTAATTCCTCTTGTCCAACCTTGTTCCAAATGACAGCGCCGCCGTCTGTTTTCTTAATCGAAGCGATTTTAATGCTGCCGACGGGTGTGCCGATATGCGCCGCAATCGCAGCGGAAACCATAGCAATCAGCTCACCGGTGTCCGTAACGTCCGAGGTGGTGAGTGGATAAGCCTTTGCCGCAGGTTGTGCATATTGCAGGGGCTGTGTGGGCACCGCTGCTTGCGTCGACTCATTGCGGGCTTCGGCGCCGCTGGACTTTGACAGTCTGGCGATCAGCCGGGCAAGAACAATAATTCCGATGACAGTCAAAAGAATCGTTAATGAGTTGACAAAAATCGTAATTTCCTGGAAATTCTGCATACATTTCACCTCATCTTGTCCCACAGTAGCACTGCGTTAGTTTAAATATGGCTATCTTTTACACGCATTTTCCGCATCCCTCAAAACAGACACTGCCTTGAAAAGGAGCGCAAAACAAAACACTCTCGGCATTTTAGGGGGCTCTCCGCCATCCTTTGCCAAAGAATGAATTCACTGTTTTTACAGGATAGGACACAAGCATTTACCATCCTATAAAAATCATCGGTAAAAAATTCATTATATGCTTTTATTTTACACTATTTTTTGCAAATCTTCAAGTACAAATTTGAAAAATAGGTAGTAAAAATCAACAATTAGGCGAAAAATATCCCGCAAGACTTAGTGAATATTCACAACTGAAAGCGGAAAAACGCAATTGCATAAGTGTTTTTTGCAATTTTTCATTCGTACAGACGACAGTCTTGACGCCTTTTAAATCCAAAGCGTTCAAGATTGCCTTGCCCATATCGTACGAAAGACCGCTGCCGTAATCCCTGATGTCTAAAAGCTCCGACTCGCCGCCGCAGATTTTGGCGGATGCCTCGCACAGGATTTCCTCGCCGTCCTTCATCTGCATAAACACAAAGTCGTCCATCGGGCTGATATTATGAACGGTGATCATCGTCTGCCGCCCCCTTTACGTACCGGATCTCACCCGGCGTCATATGCCGCCACCGGCCGGACGGGATATGTCCCAACTGAATATTGCCGATGGCAATGCGCCTGAGCGACACGACCTCGTATCCGACCGCCTCCGCCATTTTGCGGATTTGGCGGTTTCTGCCCTCAGTGATGATGATTTTTAAGACATTGTCCTTCATCCACTCCACCTTGGCGGGCAATGTCTTTTTGTCGTCAATCACAACACCCCTGCGCAGCTTGTCCACATTTGCGGGAGAAGGCACTTTATTAAGCGCCACGATATAGGTTTTGTCAAAGTCATGCTTTGGATGGGTCATGGCGTAAGCCGCTTCTCCGTCGTTTGTCAGCATGAGCAGCCCCTCGCTCTCAAAATCAAGACGTCCGACGGGATAGATACGCTCTTTTATTTCACTTTTAATAAGGTCAAGCACGGTTTTACGCCCGTACTCGTCGCTGACCGTCGTCACATAACCCGACGGCTTGTTGAGCAGGATATACCGCTTTTTTGTAGCCGCCTTGACGGGCTTGCCGTCGACGCAAATCCGCTCGCCGCCGCTGACCTTCACGCCGAGCTCGCTGACGGCGGCGCCGTCTACGGTCACCCTTTGCTGCAGGATGATTTCCTCGCACTTTCTGCGCGAAGCCACCCCGCAGTCGGCAAGATATTTTTGAAGTCGAACGCTTTCCATATGATCCTCATTATCCCCCTAAGCCAATCAATTCGGTGAACAAATACTTGAAATTATTAATCAGCTGATTTTTCTTGGTCTCTGCGGCGTCATCCCCCGCCACCAATTCGATGGTTTTGACCAGCTCATCCGACAAATAGACCGACACTCTGCCGAGTGTCTGACCCTTTATGACGGGCGCCTCCACAAAATTCGGAATATCATAGACCAGTTTCACACTGTCGTTTTTGTTGTATGCAATTTCAGCATCCGACGCCGCATACAGCGACACCTTGTCGGCGTCCGAGCCGAGCAGACTGACTGTGCGCATGTAGCTGCCCTCTTTGATTGGCGCCTGCCACTTATACTGCGAAAAACCGTAGTCAAACATCTGCTGATGGTCATTCCAGTCGTCGGGGGCATCAAGCGTCACGGCAATCAGTTGTAGGCAGTCCCGGGTCGCAGACGACACAAGGCACCGCCCGCATTTTTTGGTAAAGCCTGTCTTGACCCCGTCAGCCCCTTTGTACATCGACAGCATTTTGTTGTGGTTGACAAGCGTCCTCGCTCCTTCGCCGCTGCCGACGGTGATGGAGCGGGTCGATACAATTTTAGCAAACTCGGGGTTTTGCAGGCAATATCTTGTGAGCTGCGCCAAATCATATGCGGTGGTATAGTGCTGCTCATTATCCAGCCCGTGCGGGTTGGTAAAGTTGGTGTCGAACAACCCGAGCTGCTGAGCCTTTTGGTTCATCAGCGCTGCAAAGCTGTCGACATCGCCGCTGATATGCTCGGCGATCGCAACGCCTGCGTCATTGCCCGAGGACAGCATCAAACCATAAACCAAAGCGCTCATCGGCAACTGTTCGCCGCCCTTTAAGTACATGGATGAGCCTTCCGTAGCGGCGGCTTTTGCGCTCACGGTCACAAGATCCTCAAGCCTGCCGCTCTCGATGGCGACAAGCGCGGTCATGATCTTGGTGGTGCTCGCCATCCCCATCTTCCTATCAGCGTCCTGTGCCATCAACACCCTGCCATTGTGGGCGTCGATGAGCACGGCGCTTTTTGCCGATAAGGCAAATGCCTTGACGTTCCAAAGGAAAAGACAAAGCAGAAAAACCGATAAATATTTTGGGAAATGCCAATAAGCCAAAAAAATCACCTCATGATTAGATAGTGTGGACACGAGATGAAATGTTCGAGTTTTGAGCGAATTTTTCGTCAGGCAAAGCATGAGGAAGGAGAATATCCGTCGATATTGGACTGACGAGCAACGCAGCATGGCGGAAAATCCGCCAAAAGGCGGGTATTTATATTTCGTGTCCACACTATCTATTATATGAGGTTGATTTTTATATTATTTGTCTATTTGTTTGCGTCACCAAACATCGCCCCGATGCTCTTGATCAGGTCGGGCACGGTTTCGACAATTTTTTCGAACGGTGAGGATGCGTCGACACCGAGCATTTTGACATTGCCGCCGCTGACGATCAGAAAACCGACCGGGGTGACGGTCACGCCGCCGCCGCTGCCGCCGGCGATCTGGTTGGCTTCGATGGTGGCGTTTTGGTCCCACCCGCCCATGCCAAAGCCGAAAGCCACCTTTGAAACGGGGATGATCACCGTTCCGTCAGGGGTCTCAATCGGGGCGCCGACGATTGTGTTCACGTCAATCATCGAGCGTAGTCCTTCCATCGTGGAGGAAAACATGTTTTCAAGCTCACTTGCCATTGACCTTCACCGCCTCATGATATTTTAATTTCAAACGTTTAAAGAGCTTCTTAGCCCGTCCGGTAAAGCCGATGATTTGAAACAACCTGACATCAAACACAAAGCACACATCCGCATCAAAGCAGGACCGGGTGTACTGCGGAGATACGGCGATGTTTGTCTTGCCGTCCAAATCAATGTACCTGCCCGCAAAATTTACAAAACAATTGATAACGTTCCACACAATGCCGTTTGCAATGCCAGTGACCGCAGCGTCGCCGAAACCATAGGTCAGCGACATGCTGAAAGATCTGACCTGCACAAGGCGCTGCGCCTCTTGCAGCAGCTTAATGATTTCGGGCTTTTCGACAATATAAAGCGCCCTGACGATCTTCACCCTTGCGCCGAAATCTTTAAACCCAAGCTTGGGGATTTTGATATAATCGCTATCCTGCTTCTTCCCGTCACCCTTTGGGGTAACTGTAAAGCATCCAACCTTTACAGTAAAAGCATTGTCGCGGTACAGCAGGGTAACGCGCCACTTTTTCAAAATCAAAAAGAGGGTAAGTAAAACTAAAACGGCTAAGGCCATGCAAAAAATCAGCATATTCTCACAATCCTACTCTATGATTTGCTGCGCACCCTCCGCCCCTATGTCAGGCAGGTCCTGAATGACAAATTCATTGATAGGCGGCAGCTCCAACACCGAACCAATGGCAAAGCTGCGCAGGAATTCGTCAGTTATACCGAAAAGAGACGGTCTGCCGGGCGCATCGAGCCGTCCGGTTTCTTCGATCAGACCAAGCTCCAACAGCCTGGTGACGGAGTTGTCGGAATTCACGCCCCTGATGGCTTCGATGGTCGTACGGGTGACCGGCTGCTTATAGGCGACGATCGCCAGCACTTCAAGGGTCGCCTTCGACAGGGGGTTGCGCTTTTTGGGCGGAGTGATTTTTTGGACATATTCGGAAAATTCGCCGCGTGTTGCCATTTGATATTTGTCCCCAACCCTGATGATTTTTATACCTCTGCGCTCATAATTCATGGTGTCGGAAAGATGCGCCACGACGGACAGCAGGGTGGTTTTGTCCACCTCGGTGATTTCGCACAGCTTGTCAACCGAAACAGCGTCGCCGGAAGCGAAAAGAACGGCTTCGATGATTGCCTCAATCTGCTGGATTTCCAAACCCTATCGCCTCTTTCTTCCTCACATTCTGATATTTGATTTCCACATCGCCGCCGTTGTCCGTGATCTTTACACGGTTCATCTTCACAAGCTCCAATACCGCCAAAAAGGACGCGACCGCCTCGGATCGTGTTTTGACCCCCCTGAAAACATCAAGAAACCGCATACGCTTTAAGGACTTTAAGGTCAGCAGCACCGCCTTGACCTTTGAGAAAACCGACACGACCTCACGCCCGACCAGTCCGGTAAAAGCCCTGGCGGATACGGGTTTGCGGTATGTGACCCTGTCGGCGATGTCCGATATGGCGTCCAAAAGGTGCAGCGCGGTCACATCCGCAAGGCTCTCGTCGATCAGCCTCGGCTCGATGTAATCACGCAGCTTGTAGAAGGTATGGCTGCCCGCAAACTCACGTTCGCAAAGGTACTGCGCCGCCTCTTTGAAGCGCTTATATTCGACAAGCCGCTGGGTCAGCTCCGTCCTCGGGTCATCGTCTTCCTCCGTACCGTCATACTTGGGCAGCAGCATTTTGGACTTTATGTATAAAAGGTTCGCGGCAAGCACCAAAAACTCACTGGATACCTCGATGTCAAAGTGCTTCATTTCGGCAAGGTAATCCATGTACTGCTCGGTGATCTCGCTCACGGGGATGCCGTAAAGACTCACCTTGTTCTTGCTGATAAGGTGCAGCAGCAAGTCAAGCGGTCCCTCAAAGATTTCCAGCTTAAACGAAATCTGTTTCATACGCCGATTCCCATAAGCGTGATGAACTTCACCATCGTGATAATCAAATAAAGAACACCGCGGGATAGCGCACCGGAAAACACACCGGTTGTAACAAGCAATAGCATCAATATCATGCCGTAACGCTCATAATAAAGATACTTGTAATAAATTCTGTTCGGCAAAAACGCCGCTAAAATCTTTGAGCCGTCAAGCGGCGGCACGGGTATCAGGTTAAACAAAGCCAAAACACAATTATATATAATCAAAAGTAATAAAACGCTTGTCACGATTGAATCCGGATACACGTGCTTAACAATATACTGATATATGGGTGCAAAACCCTCCGTTGCAAGAATAATAAATGTACTGATAAACGCCAGTATCAGGTTAGACAGCGGTCCCGCAACAGCGGTGATCGCCATGCCCTGCTTGGGCTTTTTGAAATAGCCCGGGTCGACCGGCACCGGCTTTGCCCAGCCGAAACCCGCAACCACCAGCAGCAAAAAGCCGATCGGGTCAATGTGCTTGATGGGATTGAGCGAAAGCCTTCCCTGGCGCTTTGCGGTGTTGTCGCCGAGCACATACGCCGCAAGCCCGTGCGAAAGCTCATGCACTGTCAGCGAAAGCAGCAAAACGGGCAGCAACAGCAGCCACTGTGTCAATGATGTGTTCCAAATCAAGCAATCACCTTCTAAATATCGTTTTTAATCAAGTCGTCATAACTCTCGCGTTTGACAACAAGCTTGGACTTGCCGCCGCTGATCATCACGACCGGCGGCTTGGGGATGCGGTTATAGTTGCTCGACATCGAATAGTTGTATGCGCCGGTTGCCAAAACGGCAATCAAATCGCCCGCATCAATCTTCGGGAAAGCAATGTCCTTGATCAAAATATCGCCGGATTCACAGCATTTGCCCGCAATTGTGACAATTTTTTCACGCTTTGCCGCAGGGTCGTGCACGGGCAGGGCGTCGTATTTTGACTCATACATAATATACCGGGGATTGTCCGCCATACCGCCGTCCACCGACACATAGGTGCGGACGTCCGGAATTTCCTTGACGGCGCCGACGGAATAAACCGTGATACCGGCAGGCGCAACGATGGAGCGTCCCGGCTCCATCAAGATCTTCGGCAAGGTAACGCCCCTGTCGGCGCACACCTTTTTGACGACTTCGCTTACGCTTTTAATGTATGCGTCATAGGGTACGGGATCGTCGCTGCTTGTGTATTTGATGCCATAACCGCCGCCGAGGTTCAGCTCCGAAATGACGATGCCGTGCCTGTCCTTTAAGTCGGCGATCAGGCTTGTCATCTTGTCGGCTGCCAGCAGAAAAGGGTCGATGTCGAAAATCTGCGAGCCGATGTGGCAATGCACGCCCACCACGTTGATATTGGGCAGCTGCGACGCATAAACAATAATCTCCTCCGCTTCGCCCGTTTCGAGCGCAACGCCGAATTTCGAATCGATTTGACCTGTCATGATAAAGTCGTGCGTATGTGCGTCAATGCCGGGCTTAATGCGGAAGGATACCGCAACCTCCTTGCCCAGCCTGCCGGCGATGCCGCTGAGCAGTGAAAGCTCAAATTTGTTGTCCACCACGATGCGCCCGACGTTGTTTTCAAGCGCAAGTGTAAGCTCGTCCTCCGTCTTATTATTTCCGTGGAAATACACCTTATCCATCGGAAAACCCGCCTTGATTGCGGTGTAAAGCTCTCCGTCCGAGACCACGTCAAGCCCTAAACCCTCTTCCGCTGCAATGCGGCAGATATGTAAGCAGGAAAACGCTTTGCTTGCATAAAGCACAAGACCGTTGCCGTCATAATAACGCTTCATTGCGCCAGTATAGCAACGGCAGTTTTCACGGATTTTATCCTCATCCATCACATACAGCGGTGTCTGATATTCCTGTGCCAGCTCCGCAACGTCTACGCCGCCGATGGTCAGGTTGTTTTTTTCATTCACGCCTAAACAATCCATTACAAACATATGTCTCACCCCTAAGAAAATATTTTATCATCATTTTTTCTGAAATTATGATAAAATTGCGCATCGCCGTTTCCGAGCGTTCTTTGCGGGAAAAACTTCGGCAGCGCAATAAATTCCATGCGGAGCATAAAATATCCGCTTGTGGATATTTTATCACACAATGCCGCCGGTGTCAAACCGAACCGGCAAAATAGCGATGTATCCGCTCCGCTGTTTTGCGGTCGATTCCCCGCACTGCGGCAAGCTCGTCGGCAGTAGCATTTTTGATTGCCTTGACCGTCTTAAAGTGCTTTAATAATAAAACCCGACGTTTTTCGCCGACTCCCTCGATGCTTTCAAGCTCGGACGCAATAGCGGTTTTTTTGCGTTTTTTCCTATGACTTTCTATCGCAAAACGGTGAACCTCGTCCTGAATTGTCGTCAAAAGGTTGAAAACGGCGGTCTGCATCTTGACGGACAGCTCAGCGTCGGCGGTCACCAAAGCGCGGGTGCGGTGGCGGTCGTCCTTGACCATGCCGTAGACAGGGATATCAAGGTCAAAAAAGGTCAAAACCTCCAAAGCCTTTTGCACCTGACCCTTTCCGCCGTCGATCAGTAAAAGGTCAGGCAGCTCCGCAAACCCTTGCTCACCTTCCACGCCGTTGGAGATCCTGCGGTAGACGACCTCTTTGATGCTCTCATAGTCGTCGGCGCCCTCTACGGTGCGGATGTTGAACTTTTTATAGCCGCTCTTTTTGGGCAATCCGTTTTCAAACACCACGCACACGCCGACGCTGTCGCTGCCGGAAGTATTGGAGATGTCATAGGCTTCGATGCGCATCGGGAACGCCGGCAGGGAAAGCAGGTCCTTTAGCGCAAAGAGCACGCTGCTTTTCTTGCGCTTTTGGACGTCGCTTTTGATCAGGTGCAGCGCCAGCTCCTCCGTTGCATTGCGCATCGCCATGTTCAGAATAGCCGCTTTTTCGCCGCGCTGTGGTACAGTGATTTTAATACTGCCGCGGCATTTTTCCGACAGCCACTGCTCGATCAGCGGCATGTCCTCAATTTCGGCTTGCAGCAGGATGTTTTTGGGGATAAAGGTCGCCATGCCGTAATACTGCTTGACAAAGTCGGTCAAAAGCTGCGTTATTGAGGCTTCGTCGGCATTTTTCACGATATGGGTCTCCCTGCCGGACACCTTGCCGCCCCGCACAAAGAACACCTGTATGCACACCGTCTTACCGTCCTGCGCCAAGGCGATGATGTCCTGATTGCCCTGCGTGGTCGACACGATTTTTTGCTTTTGCGACAGCCTGTCTATTGCCGACAGCTTGTCCCTCAGCCTTGCGGCGCGCTCGAATTCCAAATTATCCGACGCCTGCCGCATTTGCTCGGTCAGGCTGCTCACAATTCCGCTTTGGTCTCCCTCCAAAAATGTGATGATCTGGTCAAACAGTGCCCTGTACGCCGCCTGTGATATGCGGTTGTCGCACGGCGCCGTGCACTGACCGATGTGAAAATTCAGACAGGGTCGTGACTTTCCGATGTCACGGGGCAGGTTCCTTTTGCAGGAGCGGATGGCAAACACCTTTTTGGCGAGGTCAATGGTTTCCCGCACCACAAAGCTGCTCAGGTACGGACCGAAATACCTTGCGCCGTCGTTTTCCACCCTGCGTGCAAGGACGATCCTCGGATATTCCTCGTTCACCGTCACCTTGATAAAGGGATACGCCTTGTCATCTTTTAACAGGATGTTATACTTTGGACGGTGCTTTTTGATCAGGTTACATTCCAGCACCAGGGCTTCGAGCTCGGAATCAGTGATGATATAGTCAAGGTTTGCAATATTTGAAACCATCGCAGAAACCTTCGGCGTGTGCGAGCCGCCCCGAAAATAGGACGTGACCCTGTTTTTCAAGTTTTTTGCCTTACCGACATAGATAATCACGCCGTCTGAATCATACATCAAATAGACGCCGGGATTGGTCGGAAGATTTTTGATTTTTTCGGTCAGCATCGGCATCACCCTAAAAGATAGTATAACCTGCGTTATTCATTTCCCGTCATATGAAAAAAATAGCCCTGCACAAGACAGAACTATCCATTCATGACGCACGAAATCAAGAAACTATTCGGCGAAGTTTGACGTGATCAAATCAATCAGCGCATTGACAGCGTCCTCTTCGTCGGCGCCTTCTGCAATTACCGTAATGTTGACACCACGGGTAATGCCGAGAGACAAAACACCCAGCAGGCTCTTTGCATTCACTCTGCGCTCATCCTTTTCGACCCAAATGCCGGACTTAAACTCGTTTGCCTTTTGGATGAAGAATGTTGCAGGGCGGGCATGCAGACCCACCTGATTGCTAACCAGCACTTCTTTTGAAAACATATTCTCTCTCCCTCAACTTTCGACTCAGGTTATTGAAGAACATTTCTATTATACAATAGAATACTAAACTTTTCCTGCAAAGTCAACCGTTATTTGCAAAATAATCTGTATTTTATCAAAATAAAATGAAAATCATAAAGCATCATGCAATAAAATACGATATATCCAACAAAAAGTCCAGTGCGATGTTCTCAAATTCCGGGATGGACTCGTGGGCGTAGTCATGGAAAATGAGCGGTTTTTTGGGCGAGACGATGTGGTTAAAGGCGGCAAATTGTGTCGACGGCGGACAGATATTGTCCATCAGCGTGATGCCGAACAGCACGTCACTTTTGATGCGCCCCACAAGGTTTTTGATGTCTATGTAGCCCAGCTTTTCAAAAATCGCATCCTCGGAAAGGTGCATCGGGTCAAAGAACCTGAAATAATCACGCAAATCCGAATAAGCGTCTTTTGTCAGGTCCATCTGCCAGACACGCTTATAGTCGGACAAAAACGGATGCAGCGTAACCGTTTTACGTATCCTGGGCTCGAGCGCCGAGCATACCAGCGACAATGCACCGCCCTGTGAGCTGCCTTTGGTCGCCACTCTTTTTTCGTCGACTTCGGGGAAGCTCATCACGATTTTAGCAAGCTGCGCCGCATCGAGGAAATTGCTCCGGAACATCAAATCGTGCGGGTCGTCAGATGAAAGACCCCTGACAATATGCCCCCGCAGCGTCGTTCCGGTGACGCCGCCCAAATCCTCGGATTGACCGAACTGACCCCTTGAATCAAGCGACGCACAGCAAAATCCCTGACCCGCATAGGCAAGCATGGCGGGAAAGTCGACGGTAAAGTGCCCGTAGCCGTGGAAAAACAATATAGCGGGCGCAGGCTCGCTGATTTTGACGGGACGCATAAACCTTGCGTGTACCCTTGCACCGCGCACGCCCGTGAAATAAAGATCAAAACATTCGACATTTTTATAAGGCTTGGCAAAGGGGACCAGCTTAATGTCGGAGTCGATGCTGTGCATTTCACGCAGCGCCTCGTCCCAGTACGCATCAAAGTCGGCGGGGCATGGCGTGATCCCCATGTAGTCTTTCAGTTTGCTGAGCGGCATATCAAGTATCGGCATTTATGACATCTCCTGTTCCGAACAGTATTTTTTTGCGCATGATCATTTCATCTATGCGCCCGATATAGCTTTGGGGTTCCTTGACGTTAAAGCACCGTGTCAGCCTTTTGCTGACGGGGTCCAAAAACTTCGTGACGCCTCCGCCGCCGAGCGAGATAACGGTTGTCAGGTCCTCCATCATCAGTACGTTGTAAAGGCAGGCGCGGTGCGGTTTGGCATAGCCGATGTTTTCAAGATTTCCGAGCATATGCTTTTGGCGGTATAGATAATACGGCAAATAGTCCGATTGCGTCAGCATTTTTAAAGCGTACGAAACCATCTCTTGCGCCGTATCGCCGTCGGTGAGCGCAAAATCTGTGCGCTGCGCATTGAGGTGCGAGCTGCGCTTGATGCTTAGGGTATGTACCGTAATACTCTCGGGAGACAGCGCCGTCACTTCTCCGAGCGTATATTTAAAATCGCCGGGGGTTTCGTCGGGCAAGCCCGCGATCACGTCGGCATTGATGTGGTCAAAGCCGTAATCCCGTGCCAGTGCAAATGCCTCCCTGACTGCGTTTGCGGAATGCTGTCTGCCGATGCGTTGCAACGTTTTGTCGTGCATCGTCTGGGGGTTGATGCTGATGCGGGTCACACCGCTTTGCTTTAACACCGCAAGCTTTTGCGCGTCGATCGTATCGGGCCGCCCCGCCTCTACTGTGAACTCTTTGAGGTCGCACAAATCAAAATGCGCCTTGCAGCAATCAATGATCGCGCCAAGCTGCGCCGCCTGCAAAAAGGTCGGCGTGCCGCCGCCGATATAGATGGCGGCAATGCGGTATTTCATTGTGCGCACAAGGCTTCCGACTGCCGCAATTTCTTTCAAAAGCGCCCCCACAAAGTCGTCTGCAAGATGGGTCGACGTGCCGGTCTGTGCCGTAACAAACGAACAGTACAGACAACGTGTCCGGCAAAACGGTATACCGATATAGAGGCAAATATCCGCTGCGCCGACGCTTTCCAGCATTTCCTGCTGCAAAAGGGCAATGTCCGCACTGAGCCGCGCCTTGTCTGCACTGACGCCGTAGGCTGCCGAAAAAGCGGCTGCCGCCTCCTTCGCCGTCATGCCGACGTTCAGCATTTGCCTGACAAGCTTCACGGGGCGCACGCCGGTAAGGCTTCCCCAAGACAAACCTATCATCCCCTTTTTTAATAGAAAAGTGTCTTGCGGCACTTTTTGGTGTACAGCCGCAGCCCTTTGTCAAGGAATCATTAATTGCTTTTACCTGACAGGAAATTTCTCGAATTTCCTGTCAGATAAAAAATTACGCAAAATCGGCGCAATTTCCGCGCTCCGGCGGAGTGGGTCCGTCTACGCTTACGCTCGCGCGGTGAGCGGAGGCGCTCGAACGCTTTATTCTGCCCTGATATACGGATTGCTTTGTTTTTCGTCGCCGATCGTGGTGGCGGGACCGTGTCCGGGATAGACGACGGTATCATCGGGCAGCTTGTACAGCATCTTCACAGACTGTTCGAGCTGCGGGAAATCGCCGCCGGGAAGGTCGCATCTGCCCACCGAACGGTAAAACAGCGTGTCGCCCGACAGCAGGATGCGCCCGATTTTAAAGCAGACGCTGTCGGGCGTGTGCCCGGGCGTTTTGATGACCTCTGCTTCAAAACCGCCGACCTCAAAGGAGGCAACATCCGTCAGTACAGGTGCGTTAAAGTGTCGCTGTACCGCTTCAAGCGCCGTAACATGGTCAAAGTGCGCATGTGTAAAGGTAACATACTTTACAGCATAGCCCTGCCTTTCAACCGCATCAATAATCTTCTTTTCCTCGTCGCCCGGGTCGACGATGACAACCTCTTTGGTGGCTTCGTCGCCGACGATATAGCAGTTTGCCTGATAACTGCCCACAGGTATGATTTCTAAAATCATGCTATCCATCCCTTTTCGTTATTGCTTCTTTCGGATAACGTTAATGACGTTTTGAATACGCCAAAAGCGTTTGATGATGTTGTCAAGCCGATCCTTGTTGTGGACTTCGAGCGTGATGTTGATGATGCCCAGTCCGTCCTTGGTAGACCTTGCATTGATCGCATGCATGGTGACCTTTTGCTCCGACACGGCGTTGGTCGCTTCCAAAACAAGCCCCTGCCTGTCGTTGGCGATGATCTGAATGTCGGTGAAAAAGTTGGATTTTTGGTTGTCATCCCACCACACATCGATAAAGCGCTCGCCCTCTTGCAGTACGGAGTCGGTCAGATTCCGCACGTTGATGCAGTCCTTGCGGTGAACCGAAACGCCTCTGCCCCTCGTGATATAGCCGACAATCTCGTCGCCGGGCACGGGGTTGCAGCAGCGGGAAAAGCGCACCAGACAGTTTTCGATACCCTTGACCACAACGCCGTTGTTATCTGAATTTTTCGGACGTCGGACGGTCGCTTCAATCAACGGAAACTCGCTGACATCGGCTTTTTCCGTCTTGCGGTATTCCTCTTTCAGCCTCGTGATGACCTTCGCTGTGGCAAGTCCGCCGTAGCCGATCATCGCAAAGATGTCTTCGACCGAGCCTGCCGTATATTTTTTAAACAGCGGCTCCATGAGTTCTTTTTTATGCAGTACGCCGAGCGGCAGTCCGTTGCGCTTCAATTCTTTTTCCAGCGCATCCTTACCGCGAACGATATTTTCTTCCCTGTTTTCCTTCTTGAACCACTCGTTGATTTTTTTGCGTGCCTGCGAGGTTTTGACGATCTTCACCCAGTCGCGGCTCGGACCGTGAGGCACGGAGGACGTGATGATCTCGACGATGTCGCCGTTTTGCAGCACATAGTCGAGCGGTACGATCTTGCCGTTGATTTTGGCGCCCGTGGTCTTGTTGCCGATGGCGCTGTGGATGGCGTATGCAAAGTCGATCGGAATGGCGCCTGCGGGCAGATTGATGACGTCGCCCTTGGGGGAAAAGACAAAAACCTCGTCCTCAAACAGGTCGACCCGCACGTTGCGCATAAACTCCTCGGGGTCGGCGTTGGTGGTGTCATTGTGGATTTCGATCAGCTGACGCACCCATTCGAGCTTGGAGTCCAGCTCACTCTCACCCGTCTTGCCCTCTTTGTATTTCCAGTGCGCAGCGATGCCGACCTCGGCGATCCTGTGCATTTCCCATGTACGGATTTGAATCTCAAAGGGTTTGCCGGTCGGACCGATGACGGAGGTGTGCAGCGACTGGTACATATTCTTTTTCGGCATGGCGATATAATCCTTGAACCGTCCGGAGATAGGCTTGTAAAGCTCATGCACAAGTCCCAAAACGGCGTAGCACTCGTTGATGGAATCGACGATAACACGTACGGCAAGCAGGTCATAAATTTGTTCGATGTCGATGTTGTTAGAATACATCTTTTTATAGATGCTGAAAAAATGCTTCGCACGCCCCTCGATGTGGGCGTTGATGCCCAGCTCGGTGAGCTTGACTTTCAGCGTTCCCTTGACTTGTTCGAGGTAATCCTCGCGCTCCTGACGCTTTAAGGAGATGTGTTCGGCAATCTCGTGGTAGGCGTCGGTGTCGAGGTATAAAAGCGACAGATCTTCAAGCTCCCACTTGATGCGCGACATACCCAGCCTGTGCGCAAGCGGGGCATAGATTTCCATCGTTTCCCTTGCCTTTTCAAGCTGCTTTTCACGGGGGATACTTTTTAATGTGCGCATATTGTGCAGCCTGTCGGCAAGCTTGATGAGCACGACACGGATGTCCTTCGCCATGGCAAGGAACATCTTTCGGAAGTTTTCGATCTGCTGCTCTTCCTTGGTGCTGTATGCGATTTTTCCGAGCTTTGTGACGCCCTCGACCAGCAGCGCTGTCGTCTCGCCGAACAGCTCCTTGATGTCGTCATAGCTGTAATTGGTGTCCTCCACAATGTCGTGCATCAGTGCGGCGATGATGGATTCCAAATCCATTTCGAGTTCCGCTAAAATGTGTGCGACATGCAAAGGATGGGTGACATACGGCTCGCCCGAAACCCTGTTTTGCCCCGAGTGTGCCACGACGGCAAAATTAAACGCCTTGTCGAGCATCCAGAGGTCGTAATTGGGGTTATACTGCGCTATTTTGTTTTTCAGCTCCTGAAAGCTCTGTTCCAGGCTAAGCTCTTCGTACCTCACGCTCTGCACCGCCCATTGTAAAATTGACTTGCCTAATCAAAAACCTCACGCTTTCGCTGTTTTTATAACAGCATACGTCAAGTGTGCCCGCAATGTCAATGATTTCACCTGTTTTAATCCTGTCCGCCAGCTGCCCCATGTTAAAGCCGATGGCTTCCGAGCGTTTTTTTCCGTCCGAAAACGCTATTTTAAGGTGCTTGCCGTCGGACATGGTCACCACTTGCAGCGCCGTCACGCCCATGCAGGCAAACACCGGTGCGGGATTGCCCATCCCAAAGGGTTCAAGCAGGGACAGCTCACGCACGTCCCCGACATCCGGCAGTCCGCCCTCGATCAGTGCGTCAATCGTCAGCATTGGAACAAGCTCGCTGTCGCCGGATACGGACTTTGCGTATGTATTGACAGCATCGGAAAACTCGTCGATTAAGCCTGCGTCAATGGTCAGCCCTGCGGCAAGGCTGTGTCCGCCGAATTTGGTCAGGTACGCCGCATTGCTTTGCAGAGCCTCGAACAGATTAAACGGATGGGTGCTCCTGCCCGAGCCTTTGCCGACGCCGTTCTCGATGCCGATCAGGATGGTCGGGCGGTGATAGTGTTCTGTAATTTTAGAGGCGACGATGCCGATGATGCCATGGTGCCAGGATGGCGACGCCGCAACGATGATTTTATTGTTTTGCAGCTGGTTTTCTTCAATATAAGCAATTGCCTCGTCATAGATCTGCTGCTGGATATTTTGCCGCAGCGTGTTGATCTCACTGAGCTCACGGGCGATGACGCCCGCCCGTTCCCTGTCGTTGCAGATGAACAGTTCGGCGCTCTTATCCGCCTTGCCCAAGCGTCCCGCAGCGTTGATGCGGGGCGCGATGCCAAAGGCGACGACACCCGCTGTGATCTTCTTGTCCTTTGCGTCCAGCTCGCCGAGCAATGCACCGATACCGGCGTTGCCGCTTTCGCCGATATACTTCATGCCGAGTGCGGCAAACACACGGTTTTCGTCAACCAGCGGCACGACGTCTGCAACGGTACCGATGCAGACCAGAGGAAAATATTGCTTGCTTTCGGACAGCGCCAGATCACCGTCTACCGCGCAGATCAGCTTGAACACCACGCCGACTCCCGCAAGCATCGGGAACGGATAACCGCAATCGGGCTGCTTGGGGTTGATAACTGCGACGCAGTCGGGAACGACCTCGCCGCATTCGTGATGGTCGGTGACGATGACGTCCATGCCGAGGGTTTTGGCATAGGCGATCTCATTGGAGGCGGAAACGCCGGTATCCACCGTAATTACAAGCTTCGTACCGCCTTGTGCGATCGTGTCCAGCGCCGAGGTGTTGACGCCATAGCCCTCGTCCGCACGGCTTGGGATGTAGTAGTCGGCGTTCGCACCCTTGCTGCGCAAAAACAGATACAGCAGCGCGGTAGCGGTGACGCCGTCAGCGTCATAGTCGCCGTAAACAGTGATTTGTTCTTGCCGCGTGATTGCCCGGTCGATGCGCGAAACCGCGCGCTGCATATCTTTCATCAAAAACGGGTTGTGCAAAAGTCCCGCCAGCGCCTCGCCGTCAAGCCCGATGCTGTCTGTCACGGATGCGTGGCGGTTTTGCAAAACGCAGGCAGCCAGCCGTGAAACGCCGTATTGATTGATAATCTCGCCGACCAAAGCGTCGTCGTGCGGTTTTTGCACCCACTGATAAGCGTTTGTCATCATCTTCGTCATCGGTTATTCAACCGACACAAGCTTTATGCCAAGCTCTTTGAGCTGCTTTAAATCCACCGTATCAGGGGCGTTGGTCATCAGCTCCGAAGCGTTTTGTACCTTCGGAAACGCCATCACGTCACGGATGGAGCTGCTGCCCGTCAGCAGCATGATCAGCCTGTCAAGACCGTATGCCATACCGCCGTGCGGAGGCGTGCCGAACTTAAAGGCATCCAAAAGATAGCCAAAACGTGCGTGCGCCTCCTCCTGCGAAAAGCCGAGCAGCGAGAACATCTTTGACTGCAGCTGGCTGTCATATATCCTGATACTGCCGCCGCCAAGCTCTGTGCCGTTTAGGATGACGTCATAGGCTTTGGCGCGGACTTTAAGCGGATCGGTTTCGAGCAGCGCTAAATCCTCGTCCTTGGGCGAGGTGAACGGGTGGTGGATCGCCACGTACTTCTTCTCTTCATCGTCGTATTCGAGCAGCGGGAAGTCCGTCACCCACAGGAAGTTGAACTTGGACTTATCAATCAAATCAAGGCGCTTTGCCAGCTCGCAGCGCAGCGCGCCGAGCGCGTCGAACACGATCGGGTCTTTATCCGCCACAAACAGCACCACGTCGCCGATCTCGGCGCCGGCACGAGTGATGATCGCCTGTGTTTCTTCTTCGGTTAGGAACTTGGTGACCGGCGATTTGATTTCGCCCTCGGTCACCACAAACCACGCAAGACCCTTTGCACGGTAAATCTTCACAAACTCTACAAGGCTGTCAAGGTCACGCCTCGAAAGCCTGTCAGCCGCACCTTTGACGTTGATGGCACGGACGCTGCCGCCGCTTGCAACCACGTCCGCAAACACCTTAAAGCCGCAGCCTGCAACCACGTCGGACATATTGATCAGCTCCAAGCCAAAGCGCGTGTCAGGCTTGTCGGAGCCGAAGCGCGCCATCGCTTCTTTGTAGGAAAGGCGCAGGAAGGGCGTTTCCACCTTGTAACCGAGGGTTTCGTCAAACATCTTGGCGAGCATCCCCTCGTTGATCGAGATGACGTCGTCCATATCGACAAAGGACATCTCAATGTCTATCTGGGTAAACTCCGGCTGCCGGTCGGCACGCAGATCCTCGTCACGGAAGCACCTGGCGATCTGGAAGTACCTGTCCATACCGGACACCATCAAAAGCTGTTTATAAAGCTGGGGCGACTGGGGAAGCGCATAGAACGACCCGTGATGCACGCGGCTTGGCACAAGGTAGTCACGTGCACCCTCGGGCGTGCTCTTGATCAGGATGGGCGTTTCGATTTCCAAAAAGCCGTTGGTGTCAAAATAGTCACGGGCGATTTTGCACGCCTTGTGACGCAGCAGCATATTGCGCTGCATATCGGGTCGTCTGAGGTCAAGATAGCGGTATTTGAGCCGCACCTGCTCGTTGGTGTCGATGCCCTCCTCGATGTAAAAAGGCGGCGTTTCGGACTTTGAATAGACGACGAGCTGCGACGCCACGACCTCGATTTCGCCCGTTGCGATGTTGGGGTTCACCGTTTGGGGATCACGCTCGCGTACAACGCCCTCGACGCCGATGACGAACTCGCTGCGGATGCTCTCCGCAAGCGTAAAGACATCACTGCCCGACTCCTCGTTGAACACCGTCTGTACCACGCCGCTCCTGTCGCGCAGGTCAACGAAAATCACGCCGCCAAGGTCGCGGTTCTTTGCCGCCCATCCCATCAGCGTCACGGTCTTCCCTGCATCGGCTTTTGTCAGAGAGCCGCAGTAGTTTGTTCTTTTTAAGCCAGCCAATCCTTTTTGCATCTTCGCTTCTCCATTCTGTATTAAGATCAAATCATTGGCAACCTCTAAAAAACCCATTCGCACAGCTTGCCGGCAAATTTTTGTCTTTTCATCGTTGGTCAAAACCGTAAATACACAAAGTATTCACGGCTTCGCCGCCTTGAAAATCCTAAAAATTTTCTCGGCAACCCGCACAAAGCTGGTTTTTAGAGGTTACCCAGTTTGCTCAAATCGTCTGTCAAGGTGTTTAGCTTTACAGGCGCTTGTTCCCCGGTTTGCATATGCTTTGCCTTTGCCTCGCCCGATGAAATTTCGTCGTCACCCAAGACAATGACATATTTTGCGCCGATCTTATCGGCATATTTCATCTGTGCCTTGACGCTTCGGCGCATGAGGTCGCCCTCCGCCGCTATGCCGCTTTGGCGCAGTCCATGCACCAGCTTTTGTGCCGCCTTATGTGCGTTGTCGCCGATCGATGCGATGTACAGGTCACAGCCGCTTGGCTTTTCGGGGAAGAGGTTTTTCTCTTCCAATACCATGATGATGCGCTCCATACCAAGCCCGAAGCCGATGCCTGCCGTCGGCGGACCGCCCAACTCCTCAACAAGATTATTGTACCTGCCGCCGCCGCAGACCACCATATTGCCGGACTTGATCTCAAACACCGTAGTGGTGTAGTAGTCCAGCCCGCGCACGATGGTCGGGTCGATGTCGTACGGGATACCGATTTCTTGGAGGATATGCTTGACCTCGTCAAAATGCTCACCGCACTTGCCGCACTGCTCACCGAGCAGCGACGGCGCGCCCTCGCCGATTTTTTTGCAGGTCTTGTTTTTGCAGTCGATGATACGCATCGGGTTTTTTTCAAGCCGTGTCAGACAGGTTTCGCAAAGCTGATCCACATAATCCGAAAAGTAGGCACGCAGCTTTTGGTTGTATGCCTGGCGGCATTCCGGGCAGCCGACGCTGTTGATATAAAGCCCCAGATCAGCCAGCTTCAACCTTGATAAAAGCGTCATGGCAAGTGAAATAATCTCCGCATCTGTTTCGGGCGAATAGGCGCCGAAGGCTTCGACGCCGAACTGGTTGAACTCCCGCAGCCTGCCCGCCTGCGGTTTCTCATAGCGATAGCAGGACAGGATATAGTAAAGCTTTGACGGCGCGGATTCGGCATAGAGGTTGTTCTCGATAAACGCGCGCACGACCCCTGCCGTGCCCTCGGGGCGCAGCGTGACGCTCCTGCCGCCCTTGTCGTTGAAGGTGTACATTTCCTTTTGCACGACGTCGGTCGTGTCGCCCACGCCGCGCTCATAAAGCTCGGTATGCTCAAAGACGGGCACCCGTATCTCCTTATAACCGAAGCATTTGCACAGCGCACGGATGGTATCCTCGACATACTGCCATTTATAGACGTTATCGGGGGTGACGTCCTTTGTCCCTCTCGGTGCTTTTGTCAGCATATTGTCAACTCCATTCAATTAAGGATGTGTCAAATAATTCGTCAGCGTGCCAATGCCCTCGACGACGACCTCGACCCTATCGCCGGGTTCCATCCTGCCGCAGCCCGCAGGCGTGCCGGTCGAGATAATGTCGCCAGGCAGCAGCGTCATGATCCTTGAGATTTCTTCAACCAAAAAGCCAACGTCCCATATGAGCTGCCGGGTGTTTGCGTGTTGTTTGACCTCGCCGTTTAACAGCAGCGTCACGTCAACGCCTGACGGGTCAAGCTCTGTTTCGATTACCGGACCGCACGGCGCAAAGGTGTCGTACGACTTGGATCGTGTCCACTGCACGTCGAGGCTTTGGATCTCACGGGCAGTCACATCGTTTAAACAGGTATAACCAAACACATAGTCTTTCCAGCTGCCTTTTACAATGTTCTTTGCGGTCTTGCCGATGACGACGGCCAGCTCCGCCTCAAAGTCCACACGGTCAACGCCGCCGGGCTTTATGATGTCCTCGCCGTGCGCGATCACCGCCGTAGACGGCTTGATGAACAGCTTCGGGAAGTCCTCCGCAAAGTCGTTCATCTCGATTTGATGGTCAAGGTAATTCAGCCCCACGCACACGATTTTAGAAGGGTTGCAGGGTGGAAGCACTTTGACCTCCGAAAGGTCGTACCTTTTATCCGAAACATGATATGTACCGAAAATATCGCCGTCTATGACGCTGACGGTATCGCCGCTGAGCATGCCCCAGCTTTGCGTATTGTCCTTTGAAAATTTAATGATCTTCATACTTTCGCCTCCGAAATAATGGCGTTGATCGTTGCCCAAACCTCGTCCGCGCCGTCGCCCTTTTCGGACGAGAACGCAATCACGCTGTCGATGCCGAGCGTCTGTTTGATCAGCTCGACGGCGCCGTCTATTTGAGATTTTTTGAGCTTATCCTTTTTAGTCGCCACCACGACCGGCGTAAAGCCGTTTTCCCTAATCCAGTTCATCATCGTCACGTCGTCCGCCGACGGCTTGTGCCGGATGTCCACCAGCAGCAGCACCTGCGCCAGGTTCTCACGCCTGTGCAGGTATTCGTCGATCATCTTCGCCCACTTTTCCTTCTCGACCTTAGAAACTCTTGCGAAGCCATAGCCGGGCAGGTCGACGAGGTTAAAGCAGCGGTCGATGTCATAAAAATTGATGGTTGCCGTCTTGCCGGGGCTGGAGCTGACCCTCGCCAGCGCCTTTCGCCGCAGCAGGCGGTTAATCAGTGACGACTTGCCCACGTTCGACCTGCCGGCGAGCGCAATGTCGGGCAGGTTGTTTTGGGGGTACTGCGCCTCCCGGACGGCGGACACCAAAAGCGTAATGTTGTTAAGGTTCATTGGCTGAGTCCCGCCCCCTCGCTGAAGCTGTCGGCTGTGCCGCTCAAAAGGTGATAGCCGAGCGTGTCGCTTGCCGGCAGCAGTGCGTTTATGATGACGTTGTCCATGGTGTCGGCGAGGATAAATATCATTTTTTCCCGGATTTCCTGCGGGATGTCCTCTAAGTCCCTTGCGTTTTCACGGGGGATAATGATGCTCATGATCCCGGCACGGTACGCCGCCAGCGCTTTTTCTTTAAGTCCGCCAATCGGCAGCACACGACCGCGGAGGGTGATCTCGCCCGTCATCGCCACCGACTTTTTAACCGCCCTGCCCATGAGCGCCGAGATAAGCGCCGTCGCAATGGTAATGCCCGCCGACGGTCCGTCCTTCGGTGTTGCGCCGTCGGGGACGTGGATATGGATGTCGTTTCGTGTGTGGAAGTCCGAGGGTATGCCGAGCTGACCCGCAACCGAGCGGATATAGCTGATTGCCGCCCGCGCCGACTCCTTCATCACGTCGCCGAGGTGACCCGTCAGCACAAGCTCACCCTTGCCGTCCATGATGTTGACCTCGATTTGCAGGGTGTCTCCGCCGAAATATGTCCACGCAAGCCCTGTCGCCACGCCGATCTCATCGTTTTCCAGCGCACGATCATAGGTATAAATCCGTTTGCCGAGGAATATTTCGAGATTATCGGGGGTGATATTGATCTTCTTCGTACCGTCCTCAATAATTTTGCGTGCCGTCTTGCGGCAGACCGCAGCGATTTGGCGTTCCAAATTCCGGACGCCCGATTCCTTGGTATAGTAATTGATGATGTCCGACACAGCCGCCTCGCCGATTTTTAGCTGCGCCGCCGTGATGCCGTGCGCGCTGCGCTGCTTTGGAATAAGATAGCGCTGTGCGATTTGCCGCTTTTCATATTCGGTATAGCTCGACAGGTGTATAACCTCCATACGGTCAAGCAGCGGACGGGGAATGGCGTCGAGCGAATTCGCCGTCGTGACGAACATCACGTCGGACAAATCAAACGGGACTTCGATATAGTGGTCGACAAAGGCAAAGTTCTGCTCCGCATCCAAAACTTCCAGCATGGCGGACGCCGTGTCGCCTTTGTAGTCGCTGCTCATTTTGTCGATCTCATCGAGCAGAATCATCGCGTTGCCGCTGCCCGCATTGCGCAGGGCGTTTATGATCCTGCCCGGCATTGCGCCGATATAGGTCTTGCGGTGACCCCTGATTTCCGCCTCGTCACGCACGCCGCCGAGCGACATCCGCGCATACTTCTTTTTGAGCGCTTTGGCAATGCTGCGTGCAATGGAGGTCTTGCCGACGCCGGGCGGTCCGACCAGGCACAGCACAGGACCCTTAACGTCCTTTGCCAGCTGACGGACGGAGAGGAATTCCAAAATACGCTCCTTGACCTTTTCAAGACCGTAATGGTCGTCGTCCAAAGTTTTTTTGGCACGCTCTATATTAAAGCTTTCCTTGGTTTTCACATTCCATGGCAGCGACAGCACCATATCGAGATAGGTTTTCAAAAGCGCGCTGTCGCTTGTGCCGGCAGGCATCTTGGACAGGCGGTCCACATCGGTGCACAGCTTTTTTGCCGATTCCTCCGGGATGCCCGTTTTTGCGATTTTCTGCTTATAAGCCTTGACCTCGGCGGCGATGCCGTCTTTGTCTCCAAGCTCCTTTTGGATGATCCTCGCTTGCTCACGCAGGTAATACTCCCGCTGGTTTTTGTCGAGCTGCCGCTTGACTTTATCTGAAATATCCTGCTCAAGCCTTGCGATCTCCACCTCACGGTGCATGATCACGATCAGCTTTTCGATGCGCTTTACGACGTCAGTCTCCTCTAAAATGGCGATTTTATCCTCTAAATTCACAAACACGTTGGCGGCAATCACATCCGCAATCTCACCGGGATTTTTGATGTTTAAAATCGAGACGACAGTCTCCTGCGGGGTTTTGGACATCATTTGCAGGTACTCGTCAAAGATGTCCTTCGCCGTCCTCGTCATCGCTTCAAGCTCCGGCGTGATTTCGGGCGCCGTGTTGGCATACTTCCTGACCTCGCCGACATAATACTTGCCGTTGTCGGCAATTCCGACAAGCCTGGCACGGTACAGCCCTTCGACCAGCACACGGATGTTTCCGCCAGGCAGCTTCAAAAGCTGCTTGACCTTGGAAACGGCGCCGAACGTATATAAATCGTCCTTTTGCGGGTTGTCGGTTTTGGTGTCCGTTTGGGCGACCAGGAAAATCTGCTGGTCGCCGACCATCGCCTGCTCCAAGGCGGCAACAGACTTTTGCCTGCCGACATCAAAATGCAGCACCATATAGGGAAACACGCAAAGCCCCCGCAATGGCAGCACAGGCAGCGTGATCTTTTTTGTTCTTGGTGTTTGTTTCCTATTAGCTTCCAAAATATCTCACCTCAAAGCTTTCCTCCATACAGTATCCATACATTATAACTTTTTTTAGGCAATATTTCAAGAGTTTTTTTATTTATAGAAAATTACGCAAAATCGGCGTAATTTCCACGCTCCGGCGAAGTGAATCCGCCTGCGCTTTTGCTCACGGGGTGAGCGGACGCGTTCGAGAAAACGCATACGCGCTCGAACGCTTTTTTCATCTTAGATAAAAGCAATTAATTCATTCCCTTATGAAATAAAACATGTCAAAGCCTTGTCGCAGCGGCGATTTTCGCATCCCCCCCGACGGTGGACGGGGTATACTGACCTGAACTGCAAAGACCGAACACCATCTCGAAAACATCGGCAATGTTGTCTGTGCGCACTACCTGAATATCCATATCGGCAAAGCAGTCACGATAGTTGTCAGCGGGGATCAGCACGGTTTTGACCCCTGCTTTTTCTGCCGCCTCGACCTTTGGCACGATCCCGCCCACGGGACGCACGCTGCCGCTGATCGAGATTTCGCCGGTCATCGCCGTTTCGCTGTCGATCGGTATGTTGTGGATAGCGGAATAGACGCCGCACGCGATCGCCGTCCCTGCGGACGGACCGTCGACCGGTGCGCTGCCCGGGAAGTTGATATGCAGGTCGAGCTTTGAAAAATCAATTTTATAAAGCCTGCTCAGTACCGTCAGCACGTTTTCCACAGACGCTTTCGCACTGCTTTTCATCATCTTCTTTTGCCCTTTGCCGGCGATCTCTTCGCTTTCGACGATGCCAGTGATGTTGACTTTGCCGCTGCCGGGGGCGGCGCTCACCTCAATGTCCATGACCGTCCCCATGGAGGCGCCGTACACGGCAAGCCCGCTCACCAAGCCGACCGCACTGCCCTTGGCGACTTTCTTTTCGGTTTTGGGGTTATACTGCCCAAACTCTACCACCCATTCGATGTCCTTTTTTTCTACTTTCAAGCGTCTTTCATATTGGGCGATGCTGACGGCGGTCTGGACGATATTAACGGCGTCCCTGCCGTTTTGGGCGTATTTGGCGGTCAGCATAACCGCTTCGTCCGAAAGCTCGGCGCCGCCTTTTTTGGAGGCGTTCTTGGTGATGGTGATAATTTCCTCGTTGGTCAGCGGCTTAAAGAATATCTCCACACAGCGTGAGCGCAGTGCAGGCGGGATCTCATCGGGGGTCCTGGTGGTCGCGCCGACCAGCCGGAAGTCGGCGGGCAGTCCCTTTTGAAAAATCTCGTGGATGTGCGCGGGGATATTGTTGTCGGATGCGCTGTAATAGGAGCTTTCAAAATGCACGCACCTGTCCTCCAACACTTTGAGCAGCTTGTTCATCTGAATGGGGTGCAGCTCGCCGATTTCGTCGATGAACAGCATCCCGCCGTGCGCCTTGGACACCGCCCCCTGTTTTGGCTGGGGGATGCCTGCGGGACCGTATGCGCCCGCCCCCTGATATATCGGGTCATGCACCGTGCCGATCAACGGATCGGCAATGCCGCGGTCGTCAAAGCGCAAGGTCGTTGCATCAATTTCCACATACTTGGCGGTGCTCAAAAACGGCGAATTTATGCAGTGCTTCGCTTCCTCCAACACCGCACGCGCCGCAGCGGTCTTGCCGATTCCGGGGGGACCGTAAATGATGACGTGCTGCGGGTTGGGGCTGCATATCGCCGCACGAAGCGCCAAAATCCCTTGCTTTTGACCCACCACCTCGCCCAGCGTCTTAGGGCGCGTGACCTCGGACAGCGGCTCGGTCAGCTTGATCTGCTGCATCTTTCGCAGCTTTGTAAGCTCCCGCCCCGCTTCCTTTTGGAGCGCCTGCTTATTGCCCTTTTGATTCTTGAGCGCATTGAAAAAATAAAGCCCGATAACGACGGAAAAGACAAATTGTACGACAAACAAAATGGTAACCAGCATTGTTTTCCAACTCCCTTCCCCTCTATTATTTCTAAATTTCGGGAATAAAATTCCGAGAAAGGCAAAAAATATCCGATATATTGACTTGCATATTAACTTGGAGGTAGCATATGAGAAGAAAACACTTTGTTTTGATATTTACGGCAATCGTCATCGTTTGCTCTGCTATGGCGTTTCAGCTTTCCGCAGTGACGACGCTTTCAAAGTACGGCTCACGGGGCACGGAGGTCAGGCAGATCCAAGCACGGCTGCAAAACTGGGGATATAAAATCTCGAAGGTCGACGGCATCTATGGCTGGGAAACCAAGTCCGCCGTCACGAATTTCCAAAAGAATAACGGTCTCAAAGCCGACGGCATCGCCGGCGCACAAACGCTCGGCGCAATGGGCATTGCGAGCGGCAACAACCATGAAAGCAATGTTCAGCTTTTGGCAAGGATCATCAGTGCGGAGGCAAGGGGCGAGACATATGCGGGGCAGGTCGCCGTCGGCGCTGTCGTCATGAACAGGGTGAGGCACCCGTCGTTTCCAAACACACTTTCAGGCGTCATCTATCAGCCCGGGGCGTTTACCGCTGTTGTAGACGGTCAGTTTAACGCGCAGATCGCCGCATCGGCATACAACGCCGCACGTGACGCCATGAACGGCTGGGATCCCTCAAAAGGCGCAATATATTATTACAACCCCGCAAAGACCACCAACCAGTGGATTTATTCCAGACCCGTCGTCGCACGTATCGGCAAACACGTTTTTGCAAAGTAATACTGTCCTCCCCCTTTATTTTTTAAAAATATATGATATAATATCCGCATGAGGTGATGACAAATGGATAACAGCTTTGGGTTTGTACGTGTCGCGGCGGCTGTGCCAAGCTGCAAGGTCGCCGATGCGCGGGGCAATTGCGGTGAAATCGCAAGGCTTATCAGACAGGCGGCGGAAAACAGGGCGAGCGTCATTGTGTTTCCCGAGCTTTGCGTCACGGGTTATAGCTGCGCAGACCTGTTCTTTTCAAAGACCCTACTGGACGGAGCGCTTGCGGGCGTTGCGGATATTTTGCAAAAAACCAAAGATTTAAGCATCGTGGCAATCGTCGGGCTGCCGGTGTTTGACGGGGCGCATCTGCTCAACTGCGCGGCGTTCTTGTATCAAGGCAGGGTGCTGGGCGTTGTCCCCAAAACGTATGTTCCGAATTACGGTGAGTTTTATGAGAGCCGCTGGTTCTTTCCGGGCGGCAAAGCCATCACCGACGAAATTGACATCTGCGGTCAGCGTGTGCCGATGTCCTCTAATTTGATCATCGACTGCGGACGGCTTAAAATTGCCGCCGAGGTCTGCGAAGACATGTGGGTCGCCACACCGCCGTCGGCGATGCATACCCTAAACGGCGCAAACATCATCGTTAACCTGTCGGCGACCAATGCAGTCATCGGCAAGAGCAGCTACCGGAAGATGCTTGTAAAGCAAAGAAGCTTTACATCCCATTGCGGCTATGTTTTTGTGTCGGCGGGCGTGGGGGAATCCACCACCGACACCCTCTATTCGGGGCATGCCCTGATTGCCGAAAACGGCAGCGTGCTGCTTGACGAAAAGCATCTGTCCTTCGACAGTAACATCTTCTATTCCGAGATTGATTTGGACAGGCTTGAAGCCGACAGAAAAAAACGCACGACCTTTGACAGCGTGCTATGTCCGGACAGACCTTACCGGACCATTAAGGCTGACCTTGGCGAAAAGCCGCTCGATAAGCTCACACGCAGCGTGGCACGCTTTCCGTTTGTACCGAGGTCGGCTGCCGACAAAAACGACAGGATGCACGAAATTTGTGACATCCTTGCGCTATCGCTGGCAAAGCGTTTAAAGCACACGGGGATAAAGTCGCCGGTTGTCGGCATCTCGGGCGGACTTGATTCGACGCTTGCACTGCTGCTCATCGTGCGGGCGATCGACATCTTAAAAATTGAACGAAAGCATATCATTTGCGTGACGATGCCGGGCTTCGGCACGACCGGACGCACGCTCGAAAACGCCAAAAGGCTCACGAACCTGTTGGGCGCCACCTTGCGTGAAATCAGCATTGTCGAGGCGTGCAAGGTGCATTTTAAGGACATCGGACACGATATCGGCAACACTGACGTCACCTTTGAAAATGTGCAGGCGCGTGAGCGCACGCAAATCCTGATGGACATCGCCAACCAGGAGGGCGGTCTGGTTATCGGCACAGGCGACCTTTCAGAGCTTGCGCTTGGCTGGGCGACCTATGCGGGCGACCACATCTCGATGTACGGCATCAACAGCGGCGTACCCAAAACGCTGGTGCGCCACCTTGTCGCATGGCTTGGTGAAGCGGTGCTTCAAGGCGATGTTCAGGCGGTCATTGCCGACATCTTGGACACCCCCGTATCCCCCGAGCTGTTGCCGGCGGACGAGGAGGGAAAAATCTCGCAAAAGACGGAGGAAATCCTCGGCGATTACATCCTGCACGACTTCTTCCTCTATTATTTTATCCGCTTCGGATTTACGCCTCAAAAAATCCTGTACTTAGCCAAGACGGCTTTTGACGGCGAGTATGACGAGCCAACCATCAGGCAATGCTTAAAGACCTTTCTGACAAGGTTTTTCAATCATCAGTTCAAGCGCTCCTGTATGCCGGACGGACCGAAGATCGGGTCTGTGACGCTGTCGCCGCGCACGGACTGGCGTATGCCGTCCGACGCGCTGTCCGCACTGTGGCTCAAAGACTTAGACGAAGCATAGCCGGAAGATTTTTCCGAGGAATGAATTAATTGTTTTTATCTAATAGGAAATTCAATAAATTTCCTATTAGATAAAAACAAGGGACACTGCATTTGCAGTGTCCCTTTAAACTTTCCGGACTTACCGAATAATAACCAGCTCCGGCGGTTTTGCTGTATATTCCTTGCTGTTGAAAGTCACCGTTTTGTTGGCTACGTCTTCGTCACATAGGACGATGGTCAGTAGCGCCTTGCTGTCAACGCTCCTGGAACGCACATAGGGGCTGACGTCAAACTCGTAATATTGTCTTGTATCGGTGACCGCAGCGGTCGAAAGCACGCTGCCGGACACTGCGGGCGCATTTGCCCATGTAATGGTTGACTCCGTCCAGTCATTGCTTCCGCCGGTCCCGTAGGCTCTAATCGTTACAGGCGTCGCGTCCGTGTTGTTGTATCCATAGACACGCAAAACGGCTTTTTCTACGCTTTCCATCTGACCAATATTGAACTTGATGTAGGCCTTTCTGTCATAGAGTTCAGAGGAATTCGGGTCGTCTTTTATCATAAGAAACGTTGCCGTCCCTCCACTGCCCTGAACAACGGTTGCGTCAGAACCGCCCTTGGTAAAATTGTCGTCAGTCGGACCGATTGCAACGGATACAGGCTTCAAGACGATCATATATAAGCTGCTGGACGTGTTGCCGTTGCTGCCGAGCGACACGGTCGAGCCTGCGGTGAACGTATTTTTATAGGCGCTGTATACCGTGCCGTCGGAATTAACGATGTCCTCGCCGGTATCTGTCCAGCCACCGCTTGTGAGCCAGGAAGGCTTTGTGGTGATCAGGTCGTTGTGCGCCACATACACCTCGGTGTCTTCAGTTACCTTAAAGGATACCAGCGGATTAGAGGTATAGGTCTTTGAATCGTTCGCCGTCCTGATCCAGGGGGAGCCTGCAAGGCTGGCAGGCACTGATGCGAGCGTCTGTGCTCTGTCGCCGTACTGTGTGTCACCCGCCTGAATACCCGGTTGGACGCTCCAATCGCTTGCGTTAGCGGCATCGTTTACGGTCAGTTGGTCAACGACCGGCTTCATCGATACCCTGAGCAGATAATTGCTGCCTCCGGCGTTTGTCGCGCTGATGACCAGCTTATTATAATCGGCATTGGCGTTTTGCGTCAAACCCTTCGATATGTTTGCCGGCCAGGTGTTCGGATTGGGCGAGGTAGCCAGCGGCGTTGCGGGAGCGGACGACAGGGTGTGCTTGTTGTCAAGCACCGTGACCCTCAGCGCTTTGTCGCCTTGCGTGAGTATCGCGCTCTTACCGTCGGGCGCGATGTTGATTGCGGCTTTCGTGTGCATAAACCAATAGAGCGTATTTCCGCTTGCCGTTTTAAAACTAATCTTGTCCGTCAGCACCAGTTTCCCGGTATCCTTGTTGAAATTCATCGTTCTGGTCGCCGAATTGACAGAGCTCGCATAGGCGTCCGTCAGATCCACCACCGCTTTGACGTTCGTTTGGTTGATGGCGTTGACCGTTACGGGAATGGTGGCGCTAATGTTTTGATCGGCAAGAGCGGTGGGATTGATAACAAGCGTATTATGACCTTCCGCCCTGTAACGGTAATAGCTCCATCGGGACTGCGTCGCATCGCCGTAAGAGAAGTTCTTTGAAAGGTCGTAATTATCCTTGCCAAGGTCGTATACCCATCTTACGCCGGCAGCCTCATAAACAAAGCTGCCCGCGTCCAGGTGACCGTGGTTGACATTTCCCTTGCCGCCGTTTATGCCGACATAATTGCTGTCGCTGCCGAAGAAATTGTTTCTGAAGATGGCGTCCTGGGAGTTTTCAAAATAGTAGTCTAAATCCAGCGTGTTGAAAATAGAGTCATAGGTGCCTGATGGCGGCGGTGTGTACCACAGCACGTCCAAAACCTCTGCGGCGGTATCCGACAAGCCGAGTCCTATTTGCTTATAACGGTATGCGGACAGCTTGGGGTCGCTAAAATAGCTGCCGTAGAAAAATAGCCCTGGCATTGAGGTGATACCGTAGCCGCTGTCCTGGGTATTGTTCCATCCGGTTTTTGTCATCATGGCTATGCCAAAATAGCCCGTCCTATTGATACCTTCAAGGTCGAGATAGCCGTAGTGGGTGCCGAGCGCCGTCATCAGGCTTGAAAAGTAAGGCACCATTGTTTGGTTGAGGAACCGCCAGTAGGCAGGACCTTCAAAGTATCCGCCGTCGGGCGCAAAATGGACGATGAAATTCTCATAGGACAAAAAGCCGTCTCGTAGCAGCCCTGAGCACAACGAGGAATAGGCGGATTCGTCGGCAATAGCAAGCGCGCCGATGCCGATACCGCTGTTGCAAATCATATTCCAGTTATGGCTGCAACTTGGCCAATCGAAAACGCCGTCAGGAAGCGTCCCGTTAGCGCTCTGATCCAGCTGATCCCTGCCTTTTTGCAGCCCCTTATTGACCAACGCCGTTCGGATGGTCGTTTTTTCCGTGGATGTCCAGCTGCTGTACAGCCAGTCATATGCGATGGCAAACGCCATGATGTAGTCTGTCGTGCTCAAAAAGGACTCATTTTCCTCCCAGTCCGAGAAACCGGCGACGTTGACTATCTCGTTATAAAGTCTGGTCTTGAAGCGGTCACGGTTAGACGTTTCAACCAAATAAGCCAAAGACAGCTTAAAGGCAGAGTTTAACATTTTATCAGGCGATACCGAAGCGCCCTCTGTGAGCAGCGGCTGATTGTTGACAATGTCGATCGCCGAATTTTTAATGCCCGTGTACCATGTCTTATAGGGCTCGGTGTTTTTACAATCAGTTTTCAACTGGGTCAATTTTGCGGGTGTCAGCATCAGCCTCGGATGCTGATAATTGGGGTTTGTCGCCTGTAAATCCTGTAAAATTTTCGCCGCGGATGGTCTGTAAAAATTCGGGGCGGCAGACACATTCGGCAGATATGTCGTCAGCAGAGCGGTCATTAACATTGCCAAAATCAGTGTAGAAGTCAACACGCCTTTAAGAACTTTGCGGTGGTTTTTTAACATGATATTTCCCCCTTTAAAAAATTAGCTGTTTTCGTCATGTAAACGCTTGATGAAACATAAGCTGAATATTAAGAAGTGTCGGTTAACTGTCACAAAAATTATGCGAAAACCAAGTTGAAGGGGCAATGATGTAACAAAGGTTGCTGATAATCAGTTTCAAACAAGCATGGCATTCCTCCTTATTTTGTAGCGTGATATAAAAACCCATAAGGATTTTTAACGAAAACAAATCATTTGCTCATAATACAACTAATTTTACCATTGTCTTGTTGGTAAGTCAACCCATTTTTCGCTAAAAAACAATAAAATATGACATAATAGTTTATATTTCGACATCTAAGGGCATAGATCAACCCGACTGTTTCGCACAAAGCAAAGCAGCAGGAACAAAATTCCTATTCTATTTTTGTAATTGTATCACAATATTCAACTGATTTCTTAGCAAAGGCTTGCGGCTTCGTATCTAAAACACCGCAGGTGTTTTCCCTTGCTCATCTTATAAAAGCCCTTCACTGACCAATACAGAAGGGCTTTTCCTGATATATCAAGATTTTATAGGTAATGATACCCTGCTTCGATAGCCTTCATATTGGTATCGATCAGCTCAGTCTTGGTCGGCGGAACGCTTTTTTCGACCGCTTTTCTGATTGTGTCCAGTGTCGCCATACCCGTTACTTTTATCAGCTTGCCGAGGATGATCATGTTAGCGAGCCTGGGAATGTCCATATCGTTTGCCATTTGGGTTGCGGGAATGCTGTAAAAGCTGATGTCGCTCCTGTCCGACGTCTTGTGGATCAAACTGGAATCAATGATGATGATGCCTCCGGGTGCGACTGTCTTTTCGAATTTGTCAAAGGAGGGCAGGTTCATCGCCACCAAATTGGTCGGGGTAGTGATGACCGGCGAGCCGACAGGTTTGTCGGAGATGATAACGTGACAGTTTGCCGTACCGCCGCGCATTTCGGGACCATATGACGGCAGCCAGGACACCTCCAAGTTGTCTACCAGACCCGCATATGCCGCAACCTTGCCCGAAAACAGGATACCCTGTCCGCCGAAACCAGCGAATAATATTTCATGAAGCATAATTGTAACCATTAGCCTTTCTGGCTCACGAAATTAATAATAATCTTGACCACGCACTTATCGTGAGCCGGATAAGGCGTTTAATACTGTTTCACATCCAAAACAGGAATATCTGCCGCATCTTTTTTGCCCGCAGCTGCGTTGTTGTCCTTGCCTTGCGTCAGCAAGGCTGCGTCCTTCGCCTTGCTGCGAACAAAAAATCCGGCAGCATCTCATCCCTATTTTGAATACGAAACAGTATCAATGGTCACTGCGTCAAAACGCAGGTGCCGTCAGACATGTTTTTGTATGATAGGAAATAGGAATTTCCTATCATACAAAAACATTTAATTATTCCTTGGCAAAGGATTGTGTTAGCGTACCTAAAACGCCAAAGGCGTTTTGTTTCGCATTTTGTGTACAAAAGCCTTGAAAAAGTTTGAAACGCGTTTCAAACTTTTTCACCCCCGTCAATGTCCTTATACACACCTAAGGGGTAATGCGGGATCATGTTCTCCCTCAGCCAGCCGAGCGATTCGACAGGAGACAAGCCCCAGTTGGTCGGACAGGTCGACAGGATCTCGACCATAGAAAAGCCTTTTTTGTCCATCTGATTTTGAAACGCCTTTTTGATGGCATTTTTGGTATCGTTAATGTTCTTGACGCTGTCGACGCTGCAACGCTTGATAAAGGACGGTCCCTCTAAGGTGGCAAGCATTTCGGACATCCTGATGGGGTAGCCCTGCGCCTCTATTTTGCGCCCATACGGAGAGGTCTGGGTCACCTGACCGACCAGCGTGGTCGGCGCCATCTGACCGCCCGTCATGCCGTAAATAGCGTTGTTGATGAAAATAACGGTGATGTTTTCGCCTCTTGCGGCGGCGTGCACCGTTTCGGCGGTACCGATTGCCGCAAGGTCGCCGTCGCCCTGATAGGTGAACACAATGTTATCAGGGTTCGCACGCTTGACGCCCGTCGCGACGGCAGGGGCTCTGCCGTGCGCCGCCTGCTGCATATCCACATTGAAATAGTTATAGGCAAACACCGAACAACCGACAGGCGCGACGCCAATGGTATCGCCGGCAATGTCCAGCTCGTCTATGACCTCTGCGACCAGCCTGTGGACGATGCCGTGTGAGCAGCCGGAGCAATAATGAAACGGCACATCGGCGAGCGCCTTGGGTCTTTGAAATACGATTTCCATTATATGACCATCCTCCTTATCTGCTCTAATATGCCGTCAGGCGTCGGAATCACGCCGCCCGTCCTGCCGTAGAAAGCCACAGGACATGCGCCGTTTGCCGCAAGCCGGATATCCTCAACCATTTGACCCGTGCTCATTTCAACGGACAGCATAGCCTTGACGTTTTTCGCCGTCTTTGCGATGATTTCGCTCGGGAAGGGCCACAGCGTGACCGGACGGATTAGCCCGACCTTGATACCCTCGTCAGCCGCCGCCTTGACCGCCGCCTTTACGACACGTGCGGTCGTACCATATGCGACCACAACGACATCGGCGTCTCCCAAGCCTTCGGATTCGTATTTGACCTCGGTCTTTTCGATCTCACGGTATTTTTCCTCACGTGCCCAAATGACCTGTTCAAGCTCCTCAGGCTGTATATACAGCGAGTTGATGACGTTTGCCCTGCGCTTGTTTTTGGTGCCGGTCGTCGCCCAGTCCTTGTCATAGGTCGGACGGTCGGCGCTGTCGGGGAAAGAAATCGGCTCCATCATCTGACCCAACATTCCGTCGCCCAAAATCATCACGGGCATACGATATTTATCCGCCAGATCAAAAGCGTCAAAGGTCGAATCCACCGTCTCCTGAATGGAGGACGGGGCAAGGACGATCATTTTATAGTCTCCGTGACCGCCGCCCTTGACCGCCTGAAAATAGTCGGACTGCGCCGGCTGGATACCGCCCAGCCCGGGACCCGCCCTGACGATGTTGACCACCACGCACGGCAGGTCTGCGCCCGCTATGTAAGACAGTCCTTCGGCCTTTAACGAGATGCCAGGGCTTGACGAGCTTGTCATCGCACGCACGCCTGCGCCCGCTGCGCCATATACCATATTGATCGCTGCCACTTCGCTTTCAGCCTGCAAAAACGTCCCGCCGATTTTCGGCATACGCTTTGCCATATAGGCGGAAATCTCCGTCTGCGGCGTGATCGGATAACCGAAAAAATGTCTGCAATTCGCACGGATCGCAGCCTCGGCAATCGCTTCATTGCCTTTCATAAGCACTTTATCCACGTTCAATTACCATCCCTTTCAAAAAGTTGTCTTATTTTTCGACGGTGATGACCACGTCGGGACATATTATGGCGCAAAACTTGCACCCTATGCACTTATCCATTTCAAGAACCTGCGCAGGGTGAAAGCCCTTGTCGTTCAGCCTGTCCTTAGCCATCATGACGATTTTTTTGGGGCATACCGTCGTGCACAGCTCACAGCCCTTACACGCATTTTCGTCAAACGTCACCTTTGCCATTTATTCCACACCTCCCAAGGTAAATTCATATATAGATCCAGGGGCATTTTGGGCACATTGACGTCGATGCCGCCGATGACCTCCAAGCGCCCCGAAACCGCACCCACGGGTATCCCTGTCAGCGCCGACACCTCGTCGGCAAGTTTTTGCCCCGCAAGCACATCCGTGGCAGTCGTCAGCCCCATCACGTTGGTGTTGTTGATGAGCTTTGTTACCTTAATGCGGGACACCGTCTCGATGCTGCGCAAAAGCGGGACGACGTCCTCCGCCTTTGCCGTGAGCGGACGTTTTTGGTTCAGTACAAAGTACATCTCATAAGGCGCAGTATCAAAATAGGCCTTGTACTGACCCAAAGCAATAGCGCCGTCGTCGTCGCCGCCGACATCGACCACCACATTGCCGTCCCCCTGTAACGCCGAAACCACCTCGGGCGGAAGCGCCGGAATGTCGATATTTGTGTTCGCAAACTGCGGCGCGATCACACGCACGCCTCGCTCCGTCAGCATTTTGGCAGCGTCTGCGCTTCTGAAATAAGGGTTAACGATGTCAAGGTCGATGACGGTTGCGTCTTCGAGCGACATCGCAAGGTTGATGGCGATTTCGGTTTTTCCGCTTCCGTAGTGGCCCGTAATGACGTATATCAATGACTCTTCCTCCATGCCTTTGTGATGTGCGCCGTATAGCGCGGCGCAAGCTTTTTATCGAGCAATACCAATGCGGCAAACGCCGCTGCGAATATGGCGATGCCAACGCCCGCTCCGAAAGCCGCAAGCCCTATAATCAGCAGGAAAATCGGGATGATATAGACGATGAACGCCGCGAACAGCACCCTGTTGCCGCTCAGTTCCATCCTCACCATGTCGCCGACCGCCGCACCGACGTCGTTGCGGGCGGTGACGGTACGCTTTGCGCCCCCGCACCCGCCTGCGCAGGATGCACAGTTTTCGCCGCAAGCGGATGCGCGGACAATTTCGACCGTTGCGGTCAAGCCGCTTGTCCTGATAACCTTACCCACTGCTTCCAACTTGATATTCCTCCGCCAATTGCAGAATTTCCCTTGCGTTTTGCAGCGTCAGTCCGGTGATGTGCGTGCCGCCGATGATCCTTGCCAGCTCTGCAACACGGTCGTCGCCCGATAATGGCAGCACATCCGTGGTCGTCGCCGTATCCGTCATGCCCTTTTCGATCAGGAAATGCGTGCGCGCCATGCTGGCGATCTGCGCAAGATGGGTGATGCACAGCACCTGCTTTTTTCGTGAAAGCGCAAACAGCTTTTGGGCAATTTTCTGCGCCGCCCTGCCGCTCACTCCGGTGTCTATCTCGTCAAATATCAGGGTCGGGACGCTGTCGTCATCGGACAAAATGGTCTTGATAGCAAGCATGATCCTCGACATTTCACCGCCCGATGCAATCCTGGAAAGGGGCTTTGGCGGCTCGCCCACGTTGGCGGAGATCAAAAACTCCACGTCGTCACAGCCGGCGGAGGTGTACCTGCCCTTTGCGATGTCTACCCGGAAGCTGACCTTGTGCATATCCAGCTCTTGCAGTACGCTTGAAATCTTATCCGACAGCGTCTTTGCGGCGCTTGTACGGATTTCGGTCAACTGACCGGCAAGGCTGCATTGCACATCCAGCGCCGCATCCAGCGCCTTTTGGAGTCCGGCGATGTATTCCGCATTTTGGGTGATGCGTTCGAGTTCTTCTTGTTTTTCGGCGGCATAAGCTAATATTTCCTCAACGCTTTTGCCATATTTGCGCTTTAAGCTGTGGATGACGTCAAGCCTTGATTCAATGCGGTCAAGCTCGTCGGGCGAAAAATCAAAAGCTTCGGCATAGTCACGGATTTGGTCAATCACGTCGTCAAGGTCGATGCTGATGGCAGCAAGCGTGTTGTGAAACTGCGACAGGGTGTCATCATAACGTGCGACATGCGAAAATTCGCTGACTACGCCCGACAGCATATCATGCACCGAGGGCGCGTCGCCGTCGCCGCCGTACAGCACGCTACGGGCGTTTTCCACAGCGGCGGTGATCTCGCCGACACCGCCCAAAAAGTCACGGCGCTCGGTAAGCTGCCGTTCCTCATCGGCTTTGAGCCTGGCGGAATTGATCTCGCTGATTTGATACTGTAAAATGTCTATCCTTTGTGCCTTTTCGCTCTCGTCCATGGCGGCGTTTTGGATTTGCTTTTCAATCGCCGCCGCTTTATCATAGGCTTCTTTGTACTGCGCCCGCAGCTGCGTACACCTTGCGAAGCTGTCAAGGTATTCAAGGTGCGAAGCGGGCGACAGCAACGACTGGTTGTCCTGCTGCCCGTGTATATTAATGAGGTGTTTTGACGCCTCTTTCAGCATCCCCGCCGTGGCAAGCATCCCGTTTATTCGGGCATTGCCTCTGCCATCAACGCTCAGGTCACGGTAGATAAGCAAGCCGCCGTCTTCGGCTTCGATGCCCATTTCCGAGAGCCGCGCGAGGATTTCGGTATCGTTTATGAAAAAAATCGCCTCGACAACAGCTTTTTGCGCGCCGGTACGGATAAGCTCACGGCTCGTCCTTTGACCCAGCACCATGTTGATGGCGTCGATGATAATAGACTTGCCCGCACCCGTCTCGCCGGTCAGCACATTAAAGCCTTCGGTGAAATCAATATGTACCTCGTCAATCACGGCGATATTCTTAATGTGCAGGCTTGTCAGCATAAACCTATCTCCTCATCTCATTGAGCCTGGCGCAGATGTTTTTGGCGTCCGTATCGGAATGCGCCACGATCATAATGGTGTCGTCGCCCGCAATACTGCCCACGATTTCGGAAATACCCGAAAAATCAACCGCACTCGCCGCCGCCTGCGCCGCGCCGCTCAGCGTTTTGACCACCACGATATTTGCCGCCGCCACAACGCTCGTCACCGAATGAGCAAAAATCCTGTGCAGCTTGGCATTATATTTATCCTCGCCGGTCCGGGGCGACTGGGCATAGACCGAAACGCCGTCGTCCCGAGTCACCTTGATCAGCCGGAGGTTATGAATATCCCGCGATACGGTCGCCTGCGTGACGTTAAAGCCTGCGGCTTGCAGCATGTCGACGATGTCCTCCTGCTTTTCAACGGCGTTATGCTCAATGATTTCAAGTATCTTGGCCAGTCTTTTTTTCTTTTCAGGCATTTAGCACCCTCCGTTACGATTTTCGTACAGCTTTCGTCTGAGCTTTTCGTAAAAGCTGCTGTGCTTCGTACGCACAAGTCCGATCTTCTTTCCACCGCCGACGGCGACCTCGTCGCCGCTCTTTAAGGAGCACCCGTTTTGCCCGTCAACCGTGAGGACCGCCTCGGACTGCGGCGCCGTCTTTACGGCAATACACACGTCCTTGTATGCCGGAAGAATGATGCTGCGTGAGGATAAGTCGTGCGGACAGATCGGCGTCACGATCAGGATTTCAAGCGCCGGATCGGCAATTGGTCCGCCTGCCGACAGCGAATATGCCGTAGAGCCTGTCGGCGTCGAGATGATCAGCCCGTCAGCCAAAATTGTGTTGACCCGGTTATCGTCAATGTAAAGCGAAAATTCCAGCATTTTCGAGGAGCTGCCCCTGTGTATGACCGCATCGTTTAAGGCGCAGAACCGCTCACCGCCGGCAGTGACATTTAAGGTCATGTGCCGTGCGACGGTATAGTCGCCGTTTAAAATACTGACAAAATCAATGTCCTCGGTGCGTTCGATCTCCGCTAAAAAGCCGAGATGTCCGTAGTTGATGCCGAGTATCGGGGCTTCTGATTCGGCAAACTCCCTTGCTGCCGCCAAGATGGTACCGTCACCGCCCAGCACGACCAGCATATCTGACCTTCCAAGCTCGCCCGTGCCGCCATAGTCGGCGCCGATACCGCTGTTTTGATATGCCGAAGGCAGTATCGGTCGTGCGCCGCAGCTTTTGATGGTCTCCACCAAATTTCGTGTCGCCGACAAATCGGGGTCTTTTATTTTATTGGGAATCACTGCGATACGCCGCATGGACTCGCCCGCTCCTTTCACTTACGCATTGGCGCCAAAAGCGCAGAATGTGACGCCGTAACGACCTCGACAGGGTCAACGGCTGTTTCGGCGCCGTCCTTGCCGATATACATCAAATATTCAAGGTTCCCCTCCGGTCCCTTGATGGGCGAGAAGGTCAGACCCTTGATGCAAAAGCCGATTTCACGTGTAAAGTCTAACACCTTTACAATGACTTCTTTGTGGACTTCGGGGTCACGGACAACGCCCTTTTTGCCGACCTTGTCACGTCCCGCTTCAAATTGCGGCTTGATGAGGGCAACCACTGTGCCGTTGTCCGAAAGCAGTCGATGGACCACGGGCAGCACCAGTTTCAACGAAATAAACGCTACATCAACGGAAGCAAAGTTAAGCGCTTCCGGCACATGCGTGTCGTCGACAAAGCGGATATTCGTCCGCTCCAAGTTTACCACACGCCCGTCCTGCCGCAGCGTCCATGCAAGCTGACCATAGCCGACGTCCACCGCATAAACTCTACTCGCACCGTTTTGCAGCATACAGTCGGTGAAGCCGCCTGTGGACGCACCGACGTCCATACACACCTTTTCGCTTAAATCTATGTGGAAAAAGTCCAAAGCCTTTTCAAGCTTCAACCCGCCTCTGCTGACATATTTGAGCGCAGCCCCCCGCACCTCGACGTTCGCGCCGTCCGGCACCGTGTCACCGGCTTTATCCGCTTTCTGACCGTCAATGTAGACGCAGCCGCTCATGATGACGCTTCTGGCACGCTCACGGCTTGGGGCGTAGCCGTTTTCGACGAGGAAAAGATCAAGACGTTGTTTCAAACGCCACACTCCCTCTTGATGATTTGCGCGATGCTGTCCGCATCGACGCCGCACGCTTTGTACAGTGCGTCAAAATCGCCGTGCGGTATCGGCTTATCCGAATATCCCAATGCGATGACCGGCTGTTGGAGAGCCGATTCGATCTGGCTTCCCGCACCGCCGATGCGCACATGATCTTCAAGCACAAGCATCTTCCCCGTTTTTGCATAGGATTTTGAAAGCGTGTCGACGTCAAGCGGCTTGACGGTGCGCAGGTCGATGACCTCGACGCTTTTGCCAGAAAGCTCAGCGCTTGCCAGCGCCGTTTCAAGCATACTGCCGACAGCGACAAGGGTAATATCCTCCCCTTCGGCAATGACCTCCGCCCTGCCAATTACAAACGGCTTTTCGGTGATTTGCGGCGAAGAAAACTTATGGTAGCGAATGGCGACCGGTTGGTTGCAGCCGCTGACGGCATAGTGCAGCATCTGCCGCAGCTGACTGCCGTCCGACGGCGCTAAGACCGTGACATTCGGTATGTGCGAAAGATAAGCAATATCATAAATGCCGTGATGCGTTTCGCCGTCCTCGCCAACGATGCCTCCCCGGTCGACGGCAAACACCACGTGCAGGTTTTGCAGAGCGACGTCATGGAAAATCTGGTCGTACGCACGCTGTAAAAAGGTAGAATAGACGGCGACGACCGGCGCCATGCCCTCCTTTGCAAGCCCCGCAGCAAAGGTGACGGCGTGCTGTTCTGCGATGCCGACGTCAAAAAAGCGTGAGCGGAATTGCTTGGAAAACGCCGAAAGCCCCGTGCCGTCCGGCATTGCCGCCGTGATGGCGACGACCGACGGATTGCTTTGCGCTTCCTCTATCATCTGTTCGGAAAAGAACCTGCTTGACGACTCCTTGTCGTGTGGGCCGTTTTGACGCCCTGTGCCGACGTCAAACGCCCCGACGCCGTGGAATTTTTGCGGCGCCTCCTCGGCATAGCCGTAGCCTTTGCCTTTTTTGGTAATGACGTGAATCAGCACCGCACCGTTTACCATGCGTGCGTGGCTTAGAACCTCAGACATTTGCGCAATATTGTGTCCGTCGATCGGACCGAAATAGGTAAACCCCAATTCCTCAAAAATCGAGCCTTCGACCAGCATATAGCGCAAGCTGTCCTTTGCCCGTTGCAATTGCTGCGAAATCGTGTTGCCGAACCTCGGGATTTTGTTGAGCAGGATGTCGATGTTTCTTTTCGCCTTGAAATAGCCGGGGTTCGAGCGGATTTTATTCAGGTATTTCGAGATACCGCCGACATTTTGGGATATGGACATTTCGTTATCGTTTAAGACCACGATAAAGTTGGTCTTGCTGCGTCCCGCATTGTTCAGCCCTTCAAACGCCAGTCCGCCCGTCAGCGCGCCATCGCCGATGACCGCGACAACGCTGTGGCTTTTGCCCTGCAAATCCCTCGCCTTCGCCATACCGAGCGCCGCCGAAATTGAGGTGCTGGAATGTCCCGTGTTAAAGCAGTCGTGCAGGCTTTCGTCGCATTTGGGGAAACCGCTGATGCCGCCAAAACCCCTCAGCGTGGCGAACTCGGAAAAACGTCCCGTGAGAATTTTGTGAGTATAGGTCTGGTGACCGACGTCCCACACGATTTTATCCTCATGGGTATCAAACACCCTGTGCAGAGCGATGGTCAGCTCGATGATACCGAGGTTAGACGCCAAATGCCCGCCCGTTTTGGAAAGGCTGGTGATGAGAAATTCCCTGATTTCCGAGGCAAGCGGCGCAAGCAGCCGTGAATCCAGCTTTTTGATGTCATCTGGACAATTTATGTTATTGATGAGTCCCATTGCGTTCCTCTTTTCCACGGAGTTTTCTGAAATAATGCCAAAGCAAGCCGACCTGATAGGTCACGGCATTAGCGTTTTTAATGGCGTAGCCCTTGCCGACCGCCTTGCCGCCGACCGTCAGTGCGGCGACGATACCCGTAAACAAAAGGGATATGAAAATGGACTCCATGCCGTAAGCGTTCACAACCCTTGCCACAATGGCGGCGGTCGTCGAGCCGCTTATGATGCCGGAGATGTCGCCTACCACGTCATTACAAAAATTAGACACCTTTTCGGCGTTTCTGATAAGGCGGATCGCCTGCCTTGCCCCCGAAACACGGCGTGAAGACATCGAATGAAAGGGAGGCTCGCTCGCCGTCGCGACGGCAAGTCCGATGATATCAAAAAAAATGCCCGCCGAAATGAAAGTCATCAAAATGGCGGCGGCAACACCGATGTGCGCCCTCGGCATGACCGAGTCCGCAAAAAGCGTGAGCAACATCGAGGTGACAAACGTCCAAAAGGTGATGAGAACCACCCATTTATAGTCTGTGCCCTTAAAATTGTTGGACTCTTTAATTTTTACTTTCCGATCACTGCCCAAAAAACAACAGCTCCTCAGTTAACCTTCAAATACCGATGATAAAAGTTACACTAACCTATGCGGCATATCCCAAAAGTATGCCATATCAATTGCGCTGCGTTTCAGGTGCGCAGCCACAACCTCTTGCCAGGGAATTTTTCCCATAATTTTCTGCCGTGGGGGGAGGTAATAAGCTCATCGCCATGCCCCTTTGCCAAGGAATAAATTATTTTGATATAAAATTTAAAGAATTTTATATCAAAATAAAAAAGGTGGTAACGCACAGAGTAAACTTTGCGGCATAGGTCTGTCCGGATTTCCCCGCAGGATACCTTTTCGTCGCCGAAATGGCGGTTTCCCTTTAAACCCTGCTTCGCCCCGTCGCCGGAGGCGCTGGCAGATTACCACTTAGTCCGCACTGCAATCCTCTGCGCGTTTATATTACAGCCTAGGAGATTTCCTCAACAGTCTAATCAATTCTTGTCCTCTTTTGCAAAAATGGTTTCAAGCGGCAATAACTTGCACACATCGGCCAATGCGCACTCGTCTGTTCCATTATCCACCATTTCCACTCAAGGCAGGCTACACTGTCCACAGCGCAAATTTCACACCGCAAAACAGGTTTCATCCTAAGTCGTACTCCCTAAGAGGGATACCCCCCATGAGAGCACAAGATTAGGTCTCCACGGAATAGGGGTCAACGCCCACATGCCATTGCGGATCGCCCCACTTCCTTAACTCCCAGCACATACCCCGGACTGGGCGTCCAAAGCACGCACCAGGAACTTCATCGATATGCCCTTTTACGGATTTTTAGGCCCGTCTTGGGAATTGACAGATCTGACTAGGATACTGCACCACGCTTATATATTGTATCACATGTGTCCCAAAATGTAAAGACGTTAGAAAACAGGAATTTGCTATTATAGCACAAAAGCGTTCGAGCACGTATGCGCTTTCCCGAATGCCTCCGCTAAGACAAAAAAGCGGACAGCATTTATGCTGTCCGCCTTGATATATGTACTGTCTTACTTGCCGGTAACACGCTTTGCCAGTTCGCCGCCGAGCATCGGTATAAACGCCAAAAGCAGCGCAACGATCATCTCGTCGAACAGAAGCGGCATCGTCCCGAAGATCGGGTTGAGCGCCGGAACGTAGATACTCGCAAACAGAAATGCCATAGATGCAAGCACGCACTTGTTGAGGTAACCGTTTTCAAAGAAGCGCATCTTAAAGACTGAAAGTTTTTCTGAACGTGCGGAATAGGCGCGAAGCAGCTCGCCGAGAACAATGGTAAAGAAGCAGGCTGTACGGGCGGTTTCTTCATCGCCGTGTACATATAAAGCGTACAGGTAGGAGCCGAGCGTACCCAGTGCAAGGGCGATGCTCTGTATGCTGACTGCGATACCCATCTTTTTGTCGACGATTGGTTCGGAGGGGTCTCTCGGTTTCTTTTCCATAACACCCTGTTCCGCCTTTTCCATACCCAGCGCAAATGCAGGAAACGCATCTGTGATGAGGTTGATCGACAAAAGCTGAATGGGCAGCAACACTTCTTTCAACCCGGACAGCATGGCGATCAGTATGACCAGGATCTCGCCGATGTTGCAAGACAGCAAAAAGCCGACGACTTTTCGGATATTGCTGTATATGGTACGTCCCTCGGACACCGCACTGACGATGCTGGCGAAGTTGTCGTCCGTCAAGATCATATCGGCGGCTTCCTTCGACACATCCGTGCCAGTGATGCCCATCGCAACGCCGATATCGGCGTGTTTGAGCGAGGGTGCGTCGTTAACGCCGTCGCCAGTCATGGCGGCGATGTCGCCGTTTGCCTTGACGGCGTCGACCAGGCGTACCTTATGCTCGGGAGACACACGGGCAAAGACGTTGGTCGTCTTGACGCACGCCTGAAGCTGCTCATCGGTCATTTCGGAAATTTCACGACCCTCAATGGCGACAGCGTCGTCGCCGACGATACCCAACTGACGGCCTATGGCAGTTGCGGTGATTTTGTGGTCACCCGTGATCATCTTGACCTGTATGCCCGCCTTTTTGCAGACATCGATCGCCGCCTTTGCTTCCTCTCTCGGCGGGTCGATCATACCGACAAGCCCGACAAATGTCAGGTCGTTCTCGGCTTCAAACGATGTGTCGATCGCATCGACATTGCGGTATGCCGCGCCGATAACACGCAGCGCCGATTCGGCGAACTTGTGGTTGACGCCCAGAATTTCCTGATGCTTTGCATCGTCGAGCGGTTGCACGCTGCCGTCAATTTCAACCGACACGCAACGTTTGAGCAGCTCGTCGGGAGCGCCTTTGACATACATCACGATTTTGCCGTCAATGCCGTGGAAAGTCGACATCAGCTTACGGTGAGAGTCGAACGGGATCTCCTGCAACCTCGGATACTTTTTATCCCAGTCGGTTTTCACCATACCCGCCTTATGCGCTAAAACCACCATCGCACCCTCGGTCGGGTCGCCGACGATCGACCGGTTTCCCGGGTCATAGATAGCATCGTTACAAAGCAGCGTACACGCCAAAACCTTGTTGACTGCCTGTGCGCCTTTGCCGCCCGATGTGCCGATGATTTCGCCGACGGGGCTGTATCCCGTACCGGTGACGTCGAACAATTCCTTGCCGTTAAAAATGCGCTGTATGGTCATCTTGTTCTGTGTAAGCGTACCTGTTTTATCCGAGCAGATGACCGTCGTGCTGCCCAGCGTTTCAACGGCGCTGAGGCGCTTAATGATTGCATTGCACTTGACCATCTTTTTGCATACCCATGGCAAGAATGACCGTAACGACGACCGTAAGCCCCTCGGGGATTGCCGCCACCGCCAAAGAAACGGAGGTCATAAAGATATCGAAAACCTTCATGCCGCGCAAAAGCCCGAGCAGGAAGATAACGCCGCAGATCGCAAGGCAGACAATGCCCAGCAGCTTGCCGAGGCTATCCAGCTTTTTTTGAAGCGGGGTGTCCTCGTCGTCGCTATCGCTCAGCATACCCGCAATTTTACCCATCTGTGTCTGCATACCGATGTCGGTAATGATACCCCTGCCCCGACCGTAAGTAATGACGGTTCCCATGTAGGCAGAGTTGATGCGGTCGCCAAGGCTGGCATCCTCCGCCAGTTCGGCGGAAGCGTCCTTTTCGACCGGCACGGATTCGCCCGTCAGCGCCGCCTCGTCAATTTTGAGGTTGATGGTTTCAACCAAGCGCAGGTCGGCAGGTATGTAATCACCGGCTTCGAGGATCACAACGTCGCCAGGAACCACTTCGCTTGACGCAATTTCAATGACCTGACCGTTACGCAGTACCTTGGCGTGGGGGCTTGCCATTTCTTTTAGCGCTTTTAGCGCATTACTTGCTTTGTTTTCCTGGTAAACGCCCAAAATCGTATTGAGCACAACGATGGCAAGGATAACAATGCCTTCCAAAGCTTCGCCCAGGAAGATCGAAATCACCGCCGCTGCCATCAGAATGAGCACAAGAAAGTCCTTTAATTGCTCCAAAGCCATTTGGAAAAGGGATTTTTCTTTGCCGCCCTCCAAGCGGTTCGGACCGTGCGCCAGGCTTCGTGCCGATACCTCCGCCGACGAAAGTCCGGAGGAAAGATCAACCTCCAAATCCTGCGCAGTTTTTGCAACTGTCCAATTGAAATACTGTTTCATTACGCACCTCTTTGATTTATTTTGTATCGCTTAGGCATAGTGGAGTTGAACCCGCATAGGTTTTGGGTAGTGGATTTGTGCCTGTGCGGCGCAAAATCCCTTGGCAATACGTCATATTACCCGCGTGATTTTGCTTGCCCAAACAAAAATCCACTTGCCCAAAACTGCGAAGCACCCCTGCCGCCGGAATTTTGGATGGATTTTTTCGGCGAAGGACGATGCCTTGCTGACGCAAGGCAAGGACGACAACGATAAAATACGCAAAAATTACACGGCAGGGGCTGTGTGTGTTCGACTCCCCTATGCCTAATGCCGCAAATTGCTATAATCATATCAGAAAATGTGATATATTTCAATGCCTTATATGAAAAAATTTTGTGGTCAAAGTGACAAAAGTTGACGTTCAAATTTTACACATTCGTACAAAACAAAACGCCTGAGGCATATGATAGGAAATAGAAATTTCCTATCATAATAAAAAACCCAGCAGATATAAAACCTGCCGGGCAGCAATTTTCGAGCCGTTCCATTAATGGTAAACCGGGTTGTTTTCCTTAAATTCGCCCTCAAACTCAACGGTATCGGCGTTTTTATACAGCCTGCCGAAACCGTCGTAAAGGTTGTTCTTCCATTGACCGCTGTAATAGATGCGGTCGCCCGTATATTCGATGCCATAGCCCTCCCGTAGATTATTGACCCAGTCGCCGGCATACCTGCTGCGGTTGCGGTTAAAGGTAAACTCCCCGTAGCCGTCACGGCTGCCGGTCTTCCACATGCCGGAATATTGGTCGCCGCTCTTCCATTTGAAGACGCCGTATCCGCTGAGGTTCCCATCCGCAAAGCCGCCCGTGTAGGTGTCGCCGTGTTTCCACGAGATGATGCCGTAGCCGTCAAATCCGCCGTTTGTAAAGCCGCCCGTATAGACGTACTGACCCTTATATTCCATTGTACCGAAGCCGTCAAACTGTTCGTTCTTCCAGCCGCCAACATATCTGTTTTTGCTCGTCCAGGTCATGCTTCCGAAGCCGTTGATGGCATCGTCTTTCCAATATCCTTCATAAATGTCGCCGTTTTGGTAATACATCGTGCCGTAGCCGCTGCGCTTTGAACCGCTCAGTTCACCAATGTATTTGCCCTTATCAAAATGGATGATACCGGTCGAGGTTACGGTCACATCGGCGGTTGCGGTTTTGCCGCCGGCGCTGACGGTCAGCACAGCCGACCCTTGCGAAACGCCGACAATATTGCCATCCGAGACCCTTATCACCGCTTCGTTGCTGCTGACAAACTCCGCGTCATACTTGGCGTAAAACGGGAAAACTCCGCCGAGCCGTATTTTGACCTCCTCGTTTTTCATCAGCACAAGAGCGCTCGGCTTAACCGAAAGTGTAAAGTAAAACGGCTTTACAACTCCCTTGGTAAATAAAAGGTATTGTGCGACAAGAAAAATAAGCATAACAATGGTAAACACCGTACGTTTTTTACTGCGAAAAGGAAATGTGATGACACGTTTTAAACCTGACAAGTTCCTCCACAACCTCTATCTATAAAATCTCGGAGACCGACTGTACAAAAACCGGTATTTTTTAAGCAGCAGTTTAAGCAATAACTGTTCGAAAAGCGGCGCTTTGGGTCTTTTTTCCTGCAAAACAAGCACAAGCAGCTTATCCTCCGTCATCAGACAATGGAGTTTTTTTAGAACGCGCATCGTCCATAACACGCTTCGAACGCTGCCGAGCGGCGGGTTTTCAAAGCAAATGGCGTCGATGCTGTCACAGGTATTATCAATGAGACGCAAAAAGCCGTTGTTTTGAATGATGATTTTATCGGGATAGCTGCGCTTGACACGCCCCAAAAGCGCCGAGACACCTGAGCGCAGCTTTTCCGAATCCGCATCGCCCAGATAAAGATAGTCGAGGTTGCCAAGTGTATCTAAGAAAACGCCGTCATAGCCGTTTTCAAAGTGTCCGGAAATTTGCTCATACAACATGTCGATGACTTTTTGCTTTGAGACGTCAAGATATACGGTGTCATATTCTGCATTGTATATCGGCTTGCCGTCTAACATCACATAGTCCGTCTGAGGGTCAAAGCGTTCAAAACAGTCTTGGTGTCGTCCGGTTTCAAGGACGCTCTGATAGGCGACGACCGTCTTCCCCGCTTTTTTATATATGCCGATTTGCTCGGATGTATGCCCGGCCGGCTCTAAAATCAAGAGGTCGTAACGGTCAAGGCAGCGCTCTCCATGGCGTCCGTAGAACACCGCAAAGCGCTTGATGTGATTCAAAGCGTCAATCTTATACAAGGCTTGCCTCGCTGTGCCTGGCGAGTTTTTTTCTGCCCTGATATTCGGTGAAAATGAAGCAGGTTTCGCACTTGTTGCCATGCGCCATGCAGGCGTTGCCGTCCTCTTCCCAGCACCTTTTTGTCACTTTCAGCTTAGCGGGACATTTGTTGCAGATCTCGTCCGAAACGCAGCGCATATTCCAGCAATAGTCGAGCGAATGGTCCGCACCCGCAAACGCGTTTCGTGTGCGTGTGATCCACGACAAGAAGGTATCCACGACATCCGCGTCGAGCTGCGTGCCCGCAACATGACGCAGCGCTTCGAGGGTTTCGTCAAAGGTCGCCGCATCACGGAAGCTCCTGGGCGAAATTTTGGCGACAAAAAACTGCACGACCGCCAAAATTTTTGCGCCGAGCGGTATCTCGTCACCCTTAATGCGGTATGGATACCCAAGCCCGTCGATGCGCTCATGGTGGTATCTGACCATGTTGGCAATGGCGGTGTCGCCGTATATGGCTTCGATGATGTCGGCGCCGACCTCAGAGTGCAGCTTGATGACCTCGTAGTCATACTCCATATATTTGCCTTTGGCAAGGAAGATGTCGTACGACAAAACCGAAATACCGATGTTGTTTAAAAATGCTGCCAGCGCAATCTTTTTGACCTCCGTTTGCGGCAGCTTCAACTCCTGCGCAATGGCGGTGGCATAATACTCCATCAGCTGTGAAAAGCCGACGGTGTACGGGCTCAAATCGTCAACCAACGTGGAAATCAGCTTCAAGGTTTCGATGTTGTCCTGCGAATGACTGGTAATCAGGAACGAGCGTTTGAACACATCGGATATTTTAGAGAACATGAGCAGCAGTGAGGAGGTCTGATAGTCGTCGATCTCATAGACCTGGTCGTACCAAAAGCCCGCAATACCGCTGTTGCCCTCAAAATCCATGTTAAAAAGGATGATCTGCCGAACGCCCTCGGAGGTGAAATAGACGGGCAGGTTTTCAAACAAGCTGTCGTTTTTATTGAGCGTAGCAATTTTCTTAGCGGTGACGATCTGCTTGAAGAACTTGTGGATGTCGGCGTCGTATTTAAAAATCAGGGAATTTTCCTTGGTCATGCCCGATTCAACGTCAAGCTCTAAGGCGTCGATGCTTTCCCTCAGGAAAAAGCCGCCCTTTGCGTTGATGGTCTTGGCAAACATATTGATCGCCATCTTGAACACGCCGTTGCCGCTGATAATGCTGGCGACGCTGCGTGTCGCCTGCTTGGCGGTTTCAAGCACCTTGATGCGGTTGGAAAACCGCTCGACGGCGACGATGAGGTTTGCGGCGACTTCAAGTTCCTGCGCAATCTCTTCAAGCTTTGCCTTCGTGCCGGCGCGGAGCGTATACTTCGGTCCGACCTTCAACTCGACCACAGCATTACCGCCCTTAATCGGTATGCTGATCAGGCGCATCTTATCGCCGTCACGCACAGTGACGCCGCTTCCGAAATCCGCCGCACCCAGCGATACGGGGAAAGCGTACTTCACCTTTTTGTGCGGGACAAGACCGGAATAAGACAAATTGAGGGTGGCGTCCGAGGTGTTTTTATAATGCACCGCCTTTAAAACATACTGCTTATCCTTGTTGTCAATCAGATAAAAGGCATACTCCTCCGCCTTAACGTACTGCGAAAGGATTGAAAAGATTTCGTTGATCGATTTGGAGGCGCTTTCAAACTTTGCGCAACACGACAAAATCTGTTTAAGCAGCTTTGTCTCCGCCTCCTGTTTTTTCTTCTGCACCATCCACAAGATAAGCATCAGCAGGATGATTGCTGCCAAAGCCGCGGCTGTAAAAATAATCTCTTTCATCTTTTCTTGCCTCCCCAGTCTCTTCAATATCAATGCTACTGTGCCAAATTAAGCGGTTCCTTTCCGTCCTGTGTGAGCATATAAACCTTGATCAGATCGGATTCGTAATAGGTGGTAAAGCGGTTATTTTTGGCGATATAATCCTCCATCCAAAAATACGCCTTGGCTTCGATGGCCCTGCGGTTGTTGTAAACCGTATAGTACTTGTCATACGAGCCGGTGATGACCGGAAACGGCTGTGCGGCGTCCGTACGGGAAACAGGCTCGGTCAGGGTATAGGCGCTTGCCTGGTTGAGCGGACGCTTTTCGACAATGACAAAGACATAGTCGGTCGGAAATTCAACCTCATCCTTAGGCTCAACCTGCGTGTCATAAACAAATTCCCAAAGGTTGTAATGCCAGCCGTAGCCCATGCTCTGCGAATACTGCTCGACCGGTGAGATGATCGTCCAGTTGAGTATCGGGAATTCATCCTTGATTTTATAGTAGATATACGCCGCCTCGTCGTATTCAAGCTTGCTGCCCTTTTGCTGAAATATCCCACCGGCGTTGACGGTCGAAAATACGGTCACAACAATCAATGCGGCGCCGACTGCTTTGATGGCATAGCGTATCAGCTTATGCAGCGGCGTGAAGTCTATCAGGCAGACCGTCATGCCATAGAGCGCAGCCACCGCAACGACCAGGAAGGTGCTGGTGCGGTACGCCTCCATCAGTGTGAAAAAGCCGATGTCCTCCGCACGCACCTGACCGTAGAAGAACAGGCTCAAAAACGCCACCGCCAAAAACAGCTTGATCCTGCCTGAATAGTCGGGGGATTTTTTTGAATGCCAGCCGGATCAGCGCAAACAGTGTGATGGCGGCAACGCAGGCAAGCAGCAACAGCAGCGGCTTATTTGTTTCGGTGAATCTGAAAATTTCACTCCGCCAGTCCAGCCCCTTGCCGATAACGGCGCTTTCGGTAAAATAGCTGTATGACAGGGCGTGAAACTTTTTGCCCAAAGCCAGTGCAATAACGATCGGCAGGACGCCGATGACGCCGCCTGCGCCCATGGCGCCGACTACCCAAACGAAATTCTTTTCATAAAACACCTTTTTGAGGTGGAACAGCGACAGCAGCACATAGCCGACGGCGACGAAGATGGCGGCGTAAAAGTGGATGAACACCGTAACCGACAGCACCTCGGCGGCAAGCAGCAGGTATTTCTTTCTGCCGGTATTGTAAAAGACGTTTAAAAAGTGCATACCGGGCAGCATGAATATCGTCGCATACTCCTGCGGCAGCGCCGACATCTGACGCCAAAAGGTGCTTGCCGCATTGGGGAATTCGGTTCCGAACGCAAAGGCGAATACGGCGGCGAAAATAACGATATAGGATTTACCAAGGTTCTTTTTGAGCACATAGTAGATCGCAAGCATCAGCATAAAGCTTCCGATCCCGCCGAAGAAACGGACGAGCACCACGGGGTCGATGAAGAACAGTTTGTTGAGTGCTGATATGACCGCCTCATAGCCGTACGGATAAACGCCGTCCTGGTAAATGTTATTGATGCCTATGTACTTCGTCCACGCCAGGTGGACATAGCAGTCGGACGCCCCGTAATAAAGGTAAGTCAGGGAATGACGGAACCGTAAAAATGCGGCAACGCCAAGCAGCCCCAGCATCAATATGCCGTCAAACGGATGCAAAAACAGGTGGGTCGCCCAGTTTTTAATTTTTCCGGGCAATCGTCGGATGCTGTTTTTGACGGAGTTCATCAGATTGCCGAAAAGTCCCAACCGCCCGTCGACCAGGTCGAGCAGCAGTGAGAGCATGTTCTTGTGCCGCTTATCCTCGTCACCGACCGCAGGCTGGCGCATAATGGTCGAAAAGATATAAATCAGAATAACGATCAGCGCAATGGCAAGCGAAATGGTTTCATAAATCCTGACGCCGACCAGCAGGTGCACGATCACGATGATGAAGAAATGTGCATGAACCAGTGAAATAAAGACCTTATCAAGCCACGTGTCGCCGTACTCGTCAAAGACGATGACCCTTGACGGCAAATAAATATACAGCAAATAAAAGGCAAGAACCACCTTGATCAAAAGTAAAATTGTCACGTGCATCGGAAACATATGCTCACTCCTAAAAAATCAAGTCTACTCCTGCCACATACCCTCAAAGGCTTCTTCCTTGCCGGGTATTTGATGAATATTCCATATCATCAGTTCATCGTCCTCGTAAAATACGGAAAGGTTGCTGTGATAGGTTGCGTATTCGTCAATCCACGCCTTGATATACGCCTCGGTTGGGTCGTTTTTATGATAGAACACTGCGATGTCCTGGGTGCTGAGCGACTTTGAAAGCAGACCGCTCTTCTCCCTCAGCGTTTCCTCCCACGGATCAAACTTTTCGGTAAACGCCCTCGGCTGCATATAATAGCCATAGCCGTATGCGAATATATGCCCTTCCGGACGGGACACAATCATCCACTGGGTCGGACGGAACGCCTTTTTGATCAACAGGTATTGCCGCGCCATCTGTTCGGGGTAGCTGCGCTCCGCCGCAAGCGGCGCCTGCGGGAGCAGGTACAGCGAGGCGATCAGACCGGCGATGCAAAAAAGATAACCGATATTTTTCATGCGGGTGACGGCGGCAAGGAGGTCAAAGACCGCACCGGCGGCGAAAGCGAATATCATCGGGACAATCAGCAGCCACAGCGTTTGCGCGGCGTCGAAAACATATTTATTCTGTAAAATATAAGCGTATTGATAGGCGGCAAACGCCGCCGCACCCATCAGCAGTACGCTGAGCTTCCCGACGAAATTTGCTTTGATTTTTACCGAAAACAGTGCGCCCGCTAATATCAAGACCAACGCACCGGCAGCCGCCAAATCATAATAGGTGAGGATAGGCGGCATCAGGGCGTCAAAGACAGATGCGGTCATAACGGCGGTCTTATCGTATTTGAGTCCGGCGACGACGCCTGCCGCCGCCGGCAGAGCGGCAATCGCCGCAGCGGTGTATAACACACCCGCATAGCCTGCGATAAAACGCAGACTGCCCTTGATGTCACGCAGGAAGTATGCCACAAGCAGCGCCAGCACGCCGAGCGTGATGAACGCAAAGCCTATCGGGTGAACGAGTCCCGCAGAGGCGGCACCGAACAGCGCCGTGTAAAAATCGCTGCGGCGCCTCGTACCCATGTACGCATAAAAGAAATACAGCGTCGGGAATACCAGCAGGACCGACATCTGAACGGGACTTGATACGGTGCGCAAAAAAGCGCTTGTATCGGAAAAGCTGCCGAACCAGCAAAAAACCGTCGCCGCAACAATGCCGCCCGCCTTGCCGGCGCCCGCCCGAGAAGCAAAGAAGTACAGCCCCAGCCCGATGACCAGCCCGAAAAGCGGTCCCGCAAAATTCACAATGTACAAATGGTCCGCCTGGGCAAATTTTTGCAGCACGGCAAGCAGGATATACAACCCCTGCGGATAGATGCCATCCGCAAACATCACCCTGTGCCGGATATATTTTGACCGGATCAGCGTCAGAAAGCCTTCATGCCCCGACGGCGACGCATGGGTGAAAGCGTCGTAAAAGGTCAGGTATGCGCCGTAACCCACGACTGCGGTCAAAAGCAGGATACCGGTGACGACACGGATGTCGCCGAAATACCACGATATGATATAGCGGATTCTCGCGGTGGTTCTTTCCCAGCTCAGCAGCAGTTTGCCCTGTATGCGCTCAATGCGTTCGACGTGATTGATCAGCAGGACATTGACGTCGTCCGTCACGTTTTTGCTGATCTTATCCTCTAAAATCCGATTTTTGCTGTATTTGTAAAACCAAAAAACCACCATCAGCGCAACGACCGAAATCATCTCGAAAAGCCTGACGGATACCAAAAAATACCCGACCGCAATCAGCCAAAAAACAATCTTGATAAAGCCTGAAACAATGCCTTTGGTCACGTCCTCGCCGTCCTCGGTGAAAATCACACGGGGAATCAGCAGGAACAAAACCAAAAACGCCGTCAGGCACTTGACCAAATATACGGCGCTATCCGCCAAAAGCTCACCCATCAGTCGTCCTCCATCCCGTCATTATGCCTGGAAGTACAGGTAATAGTCCAGTTTTTTGAAAAGCTGCAAAATTTTTCGTGAGCTGAGTATCAAAAAGACGATCGAACCGACAAGCAGTCCGAAAACGGCATAGTAATAGTCGATCCAACGGCTGAGCAAAAAGCCGACCACGATATTGACGATCAGCGAGATCAGGACCGTCCTGCCCGCCATCTCGGGTTGTGACAGCGAAAACAGCGTGACGCAGTTCATCAGTGCGCAGCTGATGATCGCATAGCTTACAAGCCCGATGATCAGCACGAAATGCGTGACATAGTTGCTCAAAAAGCCTGTGCGAAAGTTGTCGGTCGGTGGGTGCATCTCAAAGTACCACACGACGGAATAGGTCACCAGTGCGCTCAGCACCGCAACGCCCGCAACCAGCAAAAGTCTTTTAAAATAAATCCTTTGAAACTGCTTGCCGATAACAACGGAGTCCGTACCGAAAGCGTTTTTCTGACCCTCGTCAAGCTCGTCCATCAGCTTGCTGACAACGACCTCGCAGGCGCCCATCGGAACGATCAGCATCAGCAGCGCAAAGTCCAAGCCAAGCTCGTATGCGCCCCTGAACCAAATGATGTATGGCATATACGACTGGTTGGTCGACCAGCCGATGATCCTGTCCATAAACAAAAAGGCAAAATATAAAAACCCGTAGGCAAAATACGGAAAGGTGGTGTATAGCGTGATGGACTTTTTCGGCAGCGACGGCTCGATGCCTTTATCCATCTTCTTCTCTTCCTTGTGAAAGAAGTAAAAAATCAACAGCAGGCCCGCTACCGACACGATCAGCAGTGCGATGATCTGTGAAATGATGATTTCAAACCCGAACACCTTGAACAAAAGGTACACGATGCCGATACCTGCAACGATCAGCGCCGTGAAGGTGAATTCACGCTCCAATATATACATGACCGTGACGGAAAACCAAATCGCGCACAAAAAGAGGTAGTACAGCACGATGATCATGACCATATCAATGGGGAACGCCTCAAACACCAAATTAAACAGCAGAAACGACAAAAGGATCACGGCGGTCAGCACATAGCCTAAACGGATAAAATACACCGTGATTTTGCGCGCAAGGTTGTAATAGCCCTGGCGTAGGTACAAAAAGCCACGTCGGGCGATCGCCTGCATAAATCCGCCGACGGTCAAAAAACTAAAAATCGTACCGATAGCAATGCAGGTCGCCACCTCGACCGATGAAAATTCATATGACCAAAGCGAAAACCGCAGCGTCAGCATCGCAAAAACTGAAATCGCCATCGGCAGTGCAAACACCATGCCGCGAATAAAGCTCTTGAAAATGATGTTAATTTTGTGGGGCAGCGTGTGCTGCTTTTTTTCTTCAAAGGTCGAAAAACTGACGTCCTCGGTGATGACGTTATACACCTCGGAAGCAAGCTCAAAAATATCCGCCATACCAAACGTTGCGTTCGCCCGCGCATCGTTCCAGCCGATGGACTCCAAAACAGCCGCCACTTCGTAATAGTTCTCGGGATACGGCTGCCGTTCCGTAATGTCGCTGATCAGGCTGTTGAATATGCTCTCTTCTGCTATGATTTCGTAATTCGGTTTGTCTGTCATATCAATAACCTCTTACTTCGGAAGCGACATGTTGATGATGAGTTCCGCGAGCTTCGATTCTCTCTCGGCGACAGCGACATCCTCCTCGGTAAGCACCTTTCCTTTGGGTATGATAATATTATTCTCACCGTCAAATATATTTTCGCCCGCGACCTTGCCGATAATCAGCGTGTCACGCATCTTTTTGATGTCGTGTCCTTCCTCTTCGGACGCGGCGGGAGCGGACTGCACGGCAGCCTGCTGCTCGGCTTGCTGCAAGACCTCGCCAAACTCGTCGGGGATGTCGTCGTACCATTTATCAAGACCCGCGGCGGGGTCGCTTCCCAAATCCACGTCGTGGTTGCGAGTGAAATCTTCCAGCTCATCAGCCGGCAAAAGCTGCTCCTCTTCCGCCGTCTTTTTGCCTTCACGGGGTTTGATGCCATACTTGTTCTGGAACATCAAAAGCTTGGGCAGTCCCGAAAGCGACGTGCCGTCGGCGGTAATGGCGGCTTTTTTCGTGACCGGCAGCTCATCATCCTTCGCAACGTCTTCGTCTATGTATTGCGATAATTTTTCACGCAGGGACTCCGGATCAGCCAAGGTCTTGCCAAGCTTTTCCTTATCTTTGATCTTAGAGGTGACGTTGTCGACATTTGCCTTCAAGATGCCTAAAACATTGGACAAAAGCGCTTCGATGCGCTTTTTCTTCTCGTCGATGTCGTCCTGCAAGCCCTGAATCATCCGGTCGTATTCTTCGATCTTTTTATTGGCACTGGAAACAAGCTGCGACGATTCCTCATCCGCAACCATATTGATAAGCGCAACGGTTTTTTCCAGGCGCTTGTATGCTTCGTCAAGCGTCTTGTTGTCCGACGGCTGCGCCGGCGACTCGACTATCTCATCCTCATACTTAATCTCTTCCTTTTGGACCTGCGAAAGCTCGGTTTCCAGTTTGCTTTTTTCTTTCTGCAAACGGGCAAGCTCTCTGCCAAGCTCGTCAAGGCTTTTCTGACTGTCTTTGGAAAGATTGTCGATATGCTCGGAGACGTCTTGTTTGTTCAGACCAAACAGCCGTGTCGGGATATTGATTCTATTCATACGCATAGCCTCTTTCTAATAGTCCTTAGCCAAAGAATCGATATAGTCAATCAGGTTTTGCAGATCCGCTTTCATTTCACTCGCCTTCTTTTCCCTAAGCAAAATCAGCGATTTGCGCTTTTCAAGCGTCATGGAAATGTTCTTCTGCACCTTTGCCACCTTTTCCGTCGCCTTGATGTGCGCATCATAAAGCGACTGCATGATCGCTTTATCCTCCTTGCTGTCGGACGAAGGCGCCTTGACGGTACGCTTTTTCACGACGACCTTTTTGTTGGCACGCTGAAATTCGATCTGCTCTTTCAGCTCCTCGATCTCCTGTTGAAGCGCGGCAATGGTGTCTTCGAGCTCCTTCTTCTTTGTGTCATACTCCTGCTCTAAGGTCCGGACGTATTGCTCGACCTCCAAAGCACTGTAACCAAAAAGCGTAATTCGGTCTGTAATAGGCATTCACGTGTCACCTCTCTCATGTAGGCATAGGGGAGTCGAACACACACAGCCCCTGCCGTCGGAATTTTGTAAAGCCATCCGCTCATGTCGGTTTAAATCATCAGCCTGTCAAAGCGCTGCTTTTCAAGATTTCAAGCTCCGCCTTGTCGTGTTCGCCGAGCTTGCGGTAGGAATTGGCGATTTCCAGTACCAGTATGGGTGCGGACGGCGAGGCAGGCGAGGCGTTAACCGCCTCTCTGAACTGCTCGATCGCCTCGCGGACATAGCCCATATTAAGCAGCGTATATCCCTTTTCGGCGTAAAACTTTTGCTTTTGCAGCAGTGAAATCGGAAGCACCTTTTTGATTTCACGTTCGGAGGTCACAAGCCTCATATATGAATTATAATGGTTTTCCAGCACTTTTTCAATAGAAAAATATTCGACGGCGCGTTTTCTTGCCTTTTCGCCCTTTTCTTTGATCATTTCGGGGTTTTTCAAGAAGGTGATGATCCCCTGCGCAAGCTCCTCCGGTGCACGGGGCGTCACCAAAACGCCGCAGTCGCCAAGCGCCTCCGCAATACCGCCGACGTCCGTCGACACAACCGGCTTCCCGCTCATCATCGCTTCGACGACGGAATAGGGAAAGGCTTCGGAAATGCTTGACAGTGCGACAATATCGCCGGAATTATACGCCTCGGGGGCGTTGTTGGTGTGCCCCTCAAAGATGAAGTGGTCTTCCAGCCCAAGGTCCCTGACACGTTTTTGACATTCCTCATAGTAATCCTCGACCGAAACGGAGCCGTACAGCGACACCTTGATGTCGGGAATCTCCCTGCGCACAAGATCCGTCGCCTCAATCAGCGAAATGATGTCTTTTAAAGGGTCTATCCTTGCGATCGAAACCACGGTCGGCTGCCGGTATTTTCTTTTGCTTTCCATCGGCGCAAAGCGGTCGGTGTCAACGCCGTTGTAGATGACGTTGATCTTATCGTCCTCCACGCCGAAATGCGACTCCCACCTGACGTTATACCGGCAGACGGGCGCGACCACATCGGCGTACTCGTAGTTGAGACTGATGACAGAGTTGACCATCCTGATGAAAAAGGTGTTCAGGTAGGACGGGTAACCGCGCTTTGACAGCGACAGATACTGTTCCCTGATATAGACGCCGTGTTCCGTCAGCATATAGGGCGTGTTGTTCTCGATTTTGGCGAGCACGCACGGGATGCCGCAAAACGCTGCCGCCGCCGAATGGGTGACGTCCGCTTTCGGGATGGGCGTATTGAGCGTCACCATAAAGCGGTACAGCCAGCCGAGGCTTTGGATGAGGTCGTAGACGCTGGGCATATCAATGTCATTGTCCGGTACCGCCGCAAAGCTGTATACGATAGATTTGTATTCGTCCCACACGATGCCGGACTTGAAGCTCTTCTTATATTCATATTCCTGAAAATACAGGTACATGCTATGCAGCACTTCGCCGAGCTTTCTCGGCTTTTTTTCAAGGCTCAGCATTTCACTGATCATTTGGCGAAAAAGCGGGATGAATTTTTCACGGATCACCGAATCCGTGGTGCGGCGCTTGGATATGTAGACCTTTGAAAACGGCACATCAAGGTATTCGCTCGGTTCTTCCGTTCCCCAAAGCGGCACTTTAACAAGCTCTGCCGAGCTTGGCAAATCGAATATTTGCGATATAAACGGATTCATCATCAGGCTGTACACGGTGTAATCAACATTTTCAAGCTGATTGACAAGGATGTCGCACCATGTGCTGACACCGCCCTGATGAAAAGGATACGTCCCCTCCGTTGACAGCATTACCTTAATTTTCTTATCCAAACGGTCTGCCTCCCATAACAAAAGTGCCGGGTTATTTCATCTGTCTTTTAAGCTGCTCGATCTCAAGCTTGACGATGCCGAGCTCCTGTGCCAGCGTACTGACACGAACAAAGTTCTTAGATAAAATCTTGGTCAGCGAAAAAATGATCATAATCAAAAAGAAAATCAGCGACATAAACAGGGTGTTTACAGGCTCCTGAATATGCAAAAGCTGTGAAATCAAATGAAGCGCACCGGGCAGGATGGTGATCACGATCAAAGCGATCGCCGAAAACAGCCAAATGATGATATAGTGCAGCTCCAAGCGCTTATTCCTGACCATGTCGATGATATAAATCAAAAACGATAATGTCGCGGAAAGCAACACGATTTGCAGCCGGTAATCAAGCATAAACAACCCTCCCTAAATGGCAATGCGGTCATTTTTTCGACATAGCGTCGATTAAAATCGCCAAGGTGATTTTTATCATAAAGTAAACCGAATCAGAACCGCCGATGGTTGACTTGCCGTTGATCCTTGCATTCATGGTCACGGGGATTTCCTTGATGACCAATTTGTTTTTTGCGGCGGTGATGATCGACTCCGGCTCGGGATAATCATGCGGATACTCCCGGGCAAACAATGCGATCGCCGCCCTGCTGCAAGCCCTGTATCCCGATGTCGGGTCAGTGATGCGCTTGCCTGTGATCATTTTGATCAAATTATAAATGACGGAAATACCGAGTCTTCTGGTAAATGAGGACTGAAAGCCCTCGTATTTGATAAAACGGGAACCGATGCACAGGTCCGTGCCGTTTTCGATTTCCGCAACCATCGCATTGATGTCAGCCGGATCATGCTGTCCGTCGCCGTCCATTTGAATGACGACATCATATTCCATGTTCAGCGCATACTTAAATCCTGTCTGCCGTGCGCCGCCGATGCCGAGGTTCATGGGCAGCCTGATGATCTCGCACGCCCGGGTATCCACACACACCTTATACGACGCATCGGTGGAGCCGTCGTCGATGATCAGAATATCCGTATCCGGACATTTACTTTTCAGCTCACTCAGCACAATGCTGATGTTTGCCTCTTCGTTAAAAACCGGGATAATTATCAGCTTTTTCATACGCTGTGTCAAATCCTTTGTCATTAGATTTCTTCATTTACGACCCAACGTACTCGTCATTTTCCCATCTGCCGATCAAAACAGTCTTGTCAGCGAGTATGCATTTACCGTAGCCGTGTCTTTTGCCATTTTCCCAATAGCCCTCGTACATCTCGCCGTTTGAGCGCATCATCGTGCCGTAGCCGTTAAAAACGCCCATATTCCATTCGCCGTCGTAATAGTCGCCGTTGTTCCATTTGAATTTCCCCTTGCCGTGGAAATTCCCTGCCCACCACTGACCTGTGTACTCGTTACCGCTTGCCCAGGTCATGGTGCCGGTGCCCTGGAAAGAGCCGTTGACCACATCACCGGAGTATCTGTCGCCGTTTGCCCAGGTCATGGCGCCCTTGCCATTCATCATGTCATTTTGCCAGCCGCCGACATAAACAAAGCCGTCGCTTCTTAATAATTTGCCTTCGCCGTGCCGCTTGCCCGCGGAAACATATCCCTCATAGACGCTGCCGTCCTCATAGGTGACGACACCAAACCCGTCCGGCACGCCGCCGGAGGTGCCGCCCGCATATTTAGAGCCGTCTGACATCGTGTATCCGACCGAGTAATCGGTGGCGGTCGCCAGTCCGGTGGAGTAGAACGCCGGAGGGATCAGCTTGCCGTTCACCCGAATAAAGCCCAATTGCGTCAGCTTCGAAGAGCTGATGCTGTTGTAATCCACGATCATGTTAAGCAGCGTCGCGTAATCCTTCGTCGGCATATCGAGCGACTCCCATATGATGGCGACCATATCGTTTTTGGAAATGATCTTGTCGTTGACATACCGCGCATCGTCCGCAGAAACCCCGCCGAGGTAGGAATTGATATAGGCGGCTATCGTCCACTGGTCGCCGTAGAGCTTATAGCCCATGCAGTTCAGCATAAGACCGATAAACGTCTTGCCGTCGATATAACGCTTCGGCAAAACAGACCCTTGGAGCTCACCCGGAAACAGCTGGTTGTTGATCGCATAAGCGACATATTTCCTTGCCCACGACGAGACGTCGCCGCCGTCGCTGTATGCGCTGAGGATGCTTTGTACACGGTAATCATAATAATTTTCGACGTCGGAGGTCTTGCCGAATAGACGCAAAACCAAAACGATTGCGGTTTCCCGGTCAACATAAGACTCCAAATCCGGCTCAAAATAGGTCGCACTCGTTCCTTTGTAAAGGTTGAGATTGTAAAGAACCCTCGCCTGTTCGTAGTAGCTGCTTGCCGCATACGCCGGACCCACAAGCACAAGCGCTGTCAGCAGCAGCATCAAAACGGCCGTCTTAATATAACGCATTGAATAGAAAAACCTCATAAATATCATACCCTTATAAAAATTTGCACGCATCATCCTCGGGCGCCGGTTTAGACAGCAAATAGCCCTGCAAGACATCGCACCCCATTGCCGATAACATTTCCCGCTGACGCTCCGTTTCGATGCCCTCTGCGATAACCTTCAAGCCCAAATCATGGGATATATCAATGATCGAACTGACAAAGTTCGCATTGCGTTCGTTGGTCGCCATGCTGTCTAAAAACGTCTTGTCGATTTTGACAATGGACACGGGCAGGTTGATCAGATAGGACAGCGTTGAATAGCCCGTGCCGAAATCGTCGATCAATATGGTGACGCCCAAGTCCTTGATGCGCTGGATTTTGCTGCAATTGTCACCGAAACACTCCATAAAGCAGGATTCGGTAATCTCAAAGCCGATGTGTTTCGGATCAACGCCGGTTTCAAGCAGCACACTCTGAACGGTTTCGACAAAGTCGCTCTTTGAAATCTGGACATTTGAAAAATTGACGGAAACGATCAAGTCACGCTGCCTGTCGGTATTGATTTTTTTAGCAAAGATACACGCCTTTCTGAACACCATCGTACCGATTTTGGAAATCAAGTCATCCTTCTCGGCAGCCTGGATGACTTGAAGGATCGGCACCTTGAAGTATTTTTCATTTTGCCACCGCAGCAACGCTTCAAAGCCGAACAGCGTATTGCCCTCGGCGGAAAACTGCGGCTGATAGAACAGCGCCAGCTCATCCTTTTCGACGGCGTCATACAAATCCTGCTTGAATTCACCCGAAAGCTTGATTTCACGAATCAGGTCGTCGTTGATAAATTCGTAGTTGCCCTTACCGTTTTCCTTGGACTTAAACAGCGCAATAGCGGCGCAATTCATAATCGTTTCGCTGTCGGTCGCATTTTGCGGATACAGCGCAATACCGATGTTGGCGGAGATGTCTGCCGACGCCTTGCTCTTGCTGCCGATGCCCTCGATCTGCCGCAATATCCCGTCCGCAAGCAGCGAAACGGACGCCGCTTCATTGACGTCTTCGAGCAAAATGGCGATTTGGTCATACGAAAGCCTGACCGGCTGTAATTTATAGCTCAACTCGCTTATGCCCTTGACGACGAGGTCGATGAGTTCGTCCTCCGCGTGCGATTTACTGAAATAGCTCGCCAAAAGCAGGTTGCTGATCTCAACCAGCAAAACCGCACCCTTGGCATAGGGGTTGTCGGCGATGATGTTGTCGATGCGCATGAGCAGGCTGGACTTGATGTCGTTATATGACCTCAGCGTATTCATCATCTTGTCTTCGATGTCCTTCGGCACGGCAGATACCGCTTTGCTTTCGGACTGGCTCTTTTTGTCGAACAAATCAATGACCTTTTCACGGTCAGGATTGCCGGCAACGCCCGAAGACTTTTGGGGCTGTCCGTCGAACACCTCGCTGATGTTGGTCTGCAAAAGCGTGATCACGTCAGACAACAACTGCTCGATCTGGCGTTTGTTTTCTTCCATTTCCTCGTTGAGGTTTTCCAAAACCACGTCATATTCGGCAACCTGGGTCTTTGCCTTGTCAATCATCTGCTCGATTTTTTGCTCCGCAAGCTCGTTGATCAAAACGATGGTTTTTTGGGCGTCTTCGGCATCAACCGCTTTTCCGGTATTTTCAGCGCTTACAGGCTCCTCGACATCTTCATAGACGACAGCGCCCGGTTCTATGGAATTGAGCTCAACCAAAAGCTTCTGCTTGGCACGCTCAAGCAGCTTCTTTTCTTTGATCAGCTCACTCAGCTTATCCTTGAAGGAATGGGTGAGCTTTGCAATATAAGCGTCAACATCGCCCTTTTTCAGTCCAAAAACGGTTGTGGTAATCAATGTCTGCATACTCTGTTCACCCCGAAGACAACCATAAATAAAAATTTGAAATTCTGCCACTGTATATATTATTTGCCCATTCTATTCCTGTTATAAATTATATTATAACACCATATAAAAAGACAGCAGAATGTAATATTTGGACTTTGAAATGTCACAATTATTTATATTTTATCAAAATACGGAGAACATATTCCCCGACGCTTGTTTCAGCCTCCATATGACCGTGATATTTCGCAAGCGCCGCCTCCACATTTTTAAGCCCCATCCCGTGAAAGACTCCTTGTTTTCTTGCGCCGGCTGACAAATCGGCGGTGTTTGCAACCCTTAAAAACAGCATATCGCTTTTTTGCCCGACATCAAGGGTGATGATCTTATCGGCGCTGCCGAGACGTTCGCACGCTTCGATGGCGTTGTCAAGGACATTGGACAGGATGACCGTCAGGTCGACAGGCGTTATACCAATGTGCGACGGCAAATTCAAGCGGTATGAAAAACCAATCCCCATTTCCTGCGCCTTGCGTATTTTCGCCGAAAGAATACAGTCAAACGCTAAATTCCCCGTCATGCACTGCGGCACCGCACCGACGCTGTCCGCAATGCTGGAGACATATTTTTTTGCCGAGTCCGTATCGCCGCTTTCCATGAAGCCGAGGATACAGGTGGTGTGGTTTTTGAAGTCGTGCCACGCCGATCTGAATATATCCCGAAACACTTCCAACGCAGTATATTGGGCGTTTTGCATGTCTATCAGCTTTTCCATTTCCCGCATTTTCTTCCGCAGGTCGCCGGTGCGCCATGCCAGCATAAAAAGGCTGCATAAAAATACAAGGCTGACGATAAGGGAAAGCCATACATCAGCCGTGCAATAAAACAATATCAGCCCGGTCAAAGCAGACAAAAGGGCTGAAAAAACATAACTTTTTACTGTGTTCTTCATTCAGATACCTTCATATTCGGTCAAATATTTTGTGTATCTTGTCAGCAGCGCCTTTTTTTGGCTCTTGCTGATGGGGATGATGGTGTTGTCCGTCAGATAAATATTGTTTTCGATAATCGTCTTGATCTGCGCCATGTTGACCAGATAGCCCTGATGCACCCGTACAAAGCCGTACTGGGACAGCTTTTCCTCCTCGGTAGACAGCTTGGAGTAAAACGAAGTCCGCCCCTTTGTGGATACGATGCTGACCTGGCGCTTGATGCTTTCAAGGAATAAAATATCGTCGACGTTGAAGGTCATGATGCTGGATTTCGTTTGGATGGTATACTTGCGGTCGAATGAATACAGATGTTTCAGCGCCATGCGCATGTCCTTACCGATTTGCTCCGGCGTGAACGGCTTGACTATGTAGCGGAATGCCCTGACCTCATATCCTTCAAAAACATAATCTGCATACGCCGTAACCAAAAAGATTAGAACATTGTTGTCAAGATTGTTGATCACCTTTGCGGCATCAAGCCCGCTGAGCTTTTTGAGCTTTATGTCAAGGAACAGGATGTCGTAGCGCAGTCCCTGCTTCTCATAGGCGTCAAGAAGGTCCTCGGCGCAGTTGTAAAGGGTGATCCCGCTGATCGTGCCGCACCGGACACAATTCCCAACGGTCTGCTTTAATTGTTTGGCATAAAAAACGTCATCATCACATATCGCAATTTTCATAGTCTCTTCTCCCGACAAGTTTAGTTATGCGAAAGACACCAAACGTACATATATATTAAATTATATATAATACTGCAACAAAATGCAAGTAAAAATTGCAATTTTCTTGAAATATGAAAAAAGCGTTTAGGTGCGCAGCGCCTTCCCGAACGCATCCGCTCACCGCGCAAGCGGATGCGAAGGCGAAATGCATTTTTGCCGAAACGTGGAAATTACGCCGATTTTTCGTAACTTTCTACTAAAATCAAAAAGTGTCGGCAGGCACTTTTTAGGTGCGCTGACATAACCCTTTGCCAAGGCATGAATTGAAAACAGTCGCTTGAACTTGACAAACAGGCGGCTTGGGTATAAGATATTAGTGCTGACCGGACTTTTGCGTCCTGCGCACTCTTTTTCCCCTGCTGACAAGGGTTGTTCGGTCGTCAATCCAGCGCCGGAGCAGGGCGGCGGAACGGAGTATTGCCATGAACATTCTTCTGTCCGGCGGAACCGGCTATATAGGCAGCCATACCTGTACAGAGCTTTTAAATGCGGGGCATAGCGTCGTCACCTTCGACAACCTGTCCAATTCCGAGGAAAAGGTCAATGACGCCGTCGTCAGGATCACCGGAAAGCCCTTTAAATTCTATTTGGCGGATATGCTGGATATGGATGCGCTCAGGGTGATTTTCGAGGAGAACACCTTTGACGCCGTCATCCACTTTGCGGGGTTAAAGGCGGTCGGCGAATCTGTTCAACTGCCGCTCAAATACTATCACAACAACATCACGGGGACGCTGAACCTGCTGTCGCTCATCGAAGAATATCATGTCAAAAGCTTTGTCTTTTCCTCCTCCGCAACCGTCTACGGCGACCCGGCGTCTTTGCCGATCACCGAAGATTTCCCCTTAGGCACGACAAACCCGTATGGCTCCACAAAGCTGATGATCGAGCAGATTTTAAAGGATTTTTACGCGGCAAACTCCGGGGTTTCCATTTCGATACTGCGCTACTTCAACCCCGTCGGCGCACATGAGAGCGGAGAGATCGGCGAAAACCCCAAAGGCATTCCGAACAACCTGATGCCTTATATCGCAAAGGTTGCGGCAGGGCAGTTGGAAGCATTAAACGTGTTCGGCGACCGCTATCCGACCCGTGACGGCACCGGTATAAGGGATTATATCCACGTGGTCGACCTTGCGATCGGACATTTGAAAGCATTGGAAAAAAACGCCGATACCACCGGCGTGCATATTTATAACCTCGGCACCGGCACGGGATACTCCGTGCTTGAAGTGCTTCGGGCGATGGAGGCGGCGTGCGGACATACCATACCGTACAAAATAGCACCGCCGAGAAGCGGCGACATTGCGGCGTGCTATGCGGACCCGGGCAAAGCGCAAAAAGAGCTGGGCTGGGCTGCCGAGCGTGATTTGAAGCAGATGTGCGAGGACGCATGGCGCTGGCAAAAAAAGAACCTGAATCTTTAAATTGCCCGTTGGATACCATGTAACAAAACGCTTTCGACGCTTTTTAGGTACACAGCCAAAAGCCTTTGCCAAAGAATGAATTAATTGTTTTTATCTCATAGGAAATTTCTCAAATCTCCCAATAAGATAAAAAAGCGCCGAAACGGCGCTTTTTTGATGACTAAATTCTGTTTCAAAGACGGCCTGATTTCTCCTCGGTACACAGCTGACCAGCACGGTCGCCGTCGCCAAAGCCGACCTTTCTGCCGGAACGCCTTCTTCTTCCTCTTTATATCGCCACAAAGCTGCCAATTAGGATGCCGATAAACGCACCGACGGCGACTTGCAGCGGTGTATGTCCCAAAAGCTCTTTGAGCTCGATCTGCGTAAACTCCTGATTTGCCGTATGCCAGTCGTCGAGCATTTTATTGAGGACGGACGCCTGCTGACCCGCCGCGCGGCGCACACCCGCCGCATCGTACATGATGATGAGCGAAATGACAAACGCCAGGGCAAATTCCGGCGAGGAAAAGCCCAAAACACGCCCGATGCAAATCGTCAGCGTACAAACCGTCGCCGAATGTGAGCTGGGCATACCCCCTGCGCCGACGAACCGTTCAAGCACGACCCGCCGCTCTGTCAGCATCACCAGGATGACCTTGATGACCTGCGTGATGAACCATGAGATAATGGTGATATTGATAATTTGATTTGAAGTAACCAAGTCCAGCAGCTCCAACCCCGACACCCCTCTAATGTTCTCTTTGCAAAAGATAGTCGGCAAGTGCGGATAAAAACGCCGCCCTTTCACCGAAAACCGAAAGTGATTTCTTTGCGTTTTGCGTATACTCTTCAAGCGCCATCCTCGCGCCGTCTATGCCAAGCGAGCTGACAAAGGTCCGCTTGCCGGTCGCCTCGTCGTGCCCCACCCTTTTGCCCAAAAGCTGTTCGTCCCCCAGAACGTCAAGCAGGTCGTCCCGGATTTGAAAGGCGATACCAAGGTTATCCGTATAGGCCGACACGGCAGAAAACACCGATTCATCCTTACTTTTGGCGGCAATAACGCCGATCTGCCCCGCCGCCGTGATCAGCGCGCCGGTTTTCATACGGTACAGCGTAACAAGCTCCTCGTAGGTATCGGCGCCCTTCATGTCTATAACCTGACCGCCGATCATCCCCCAAATGCCGCCGGCATGGGACACGGTCTTTATCATCTCAACGGCGATGCCGGACGGCACATGCGCATTTGACATCACCTCAAACGCATGGTTTAGCAGCGCGTCGCCCGCAAGCAACGCCAGCGCCTCGCCGAACTTCTTGTGGCTCGTGGGCAGCCCTCGCCGCAAATCGTCATCGTCCATACAGGGCAGATCATCGTGGATCAGCGAATAGGTATGGATAAACTCGATCGCACAGGCAAAGGGCATCACATCCTCCTCGCTGCCGCCGAGCATTTCGCAAACAGCAAGCGACAGTACCGGACGGATCCTTTTGCCGCCAGCTTTGACGGAATAGTTGACCGCCTCGAAGATGCTGCCGTGATAGCCGCCGCCCACAGGGGCAAGGTCGGTTATCCAACGGTTTACAACGGTGGTCTTCCGCTGCAATTCTTCTGTCAAGTGTATCACCTTTACACCCCTTCGGTAGGATTAAACGGCTGTTTTTCAAAGCCGTCGTCTTTTTTGATCAACAGGTTGACCTTTTTTTCCGCCGCATCGAGCATCTCGTTGCAGGTGCGGGAAAGCGCAATCCCCTGCTCAAAAAGCTTCAGCATATCGTCAAGGGGAACGTCGCCCTTTTCAAGCGCCTTAACAATGGCGTCAAGCGCCTCGATCGATTTTTCAAAGCTGTTCTCCGGCATTTTCTTCACCCTTCCTTCACACTGCATAATATCCTGCCGTCCGTCACGCGGACAGCCAGATCGTCGCCGGCTTTGACCTGTTTGACGGAGCGTATGACCTCGCCTTCCTTTTGCACCACGCTATATCCCCGCGTCAGCACACCGAGCGGACTGAGCGCATCAAGCCTTGCCGCCTCCACCGATAAGCGTTTTGACTTTGCCACAAGCAGTGCAGCGGTCGCGCTTGACAGGTGCTTAACGGAATTATCGACACGGATACGGCTTTGGTTTATGCTGTCCATTGGATTTTTAAGCGCAAACCGGTTAAGGATCTGACGCCTGCTTTGAATGGTCCTGACAAGCGCGCTCAGCATTGCGGAATAGTTGCGCCGGATGACCGCTGTCAGCTCAATCGCCGACGGCACGGCAAGCTCCGCCGCCGCGGAGGGCGTCGGCGCACGCAGGTCGGCGACAAAGTCGGCGATGGTGAAATCGGTTTCATGACCGACTGCTGAAATCACGGGGATTCTCGACCCTGCGATGGCACGCGCCACAGGCTCCTCGTTGAACGCCCAAAGCTCCTCTATCGAACCGCCGCCTCTGCCGACAATCAGCACGTCGGCGGCGTTGTTCGCATTAAAATAGCCGATGGCGGCAGCGATCTGCACCGCTGCGCCCTCGCCCTGCACCAGTACGGGCATGATGCGTATTTCCGCGAGCGGGTAACGCCGAGTGATGACGTTTACGATGTCACGCACCGCCGCCCCTGTGGGCGAGGTCACGACCCCGACCGTTTGGGGAAACCTCGGCAGCAGCTTCTTACGGCTCTCTTCAAAGAGCCCCTCCGCAGCCAGGCGTTGTTTTAGCTGTTCATAGGCAACATGCAGGTCGCCGACGCCGTCGGGCTGCATGGAATTGATATAAAGCTGGTACTGACCGTCACGCTCATAGACCGAGATTTTGCCGACCGTGATGACCTTCATGCCGTTTTCCGGCATAAAGCGCAGCTTTTCGGCGGCGCTTTTGAACATCACCGCGCGGATGGTGGAGGTTTCGTCCTTTAAGGTCATATAGCAATGCCCGGAGGTGTGCAGCTTAAAATTCGACAGCTCACCCTTTACCGCAACGTTTGACAGGTGGACGTCACGCTCGATAATGGATTTGATGTATCTGTTGAGCTGGGTAACGGTGATGGTCATATTATCCGTTCCTTTCAGCGGCAAGCAGCGCGGTCCCCACCGCATTGTCCGTAGACAGTTCGGGGCTTGCAAACACCGCCATACCGCCTATCCTTTGCCTTATCTGTTTGTTGGCGGCAACGCCGCCGACGATGAGCACCCTGTCCGTCCCGAACCGGTTGACAGCATTGCCAATCATCCGGTACAGGCTTTCGGCGACACAGCCGAGCACCGCAGCCGCAAGGTTCTCGGGGGATGTGCTTTGGCTTTGCGCCTTGGTCTCCGCACCGGAAAAATTGACGTCGCACCCCTTGACGCTGACGGGCAGCCTAATATCCTCCGTCTTGCCGTCCGCAAGGGCTTCAAGCGCCTTGCCGCAAGGGAAACCCAATCCCAGCGCCACGCCGACGCGGTCAATTAACTGTCCGGCCGCGATGTCAAGCGTTTTGCCGACGATGCGGGTCTGTCCGCAGTCGGTATACAAAAGCTCGGTTGTGCCGCCGGATATATGCAGCGACAAAAACGGCACATCCCGCCAGTGCGGAACATTTGCGGAATACAGACCCGCCATGATATGCCCCTGCTGGTGAGAAAATTCATACAGCGGACAGCCCCTTGCGGAGGATACCGCCCTTGCGGCGGCGACACCCGGCAAAAACACCGGCATATATGAGCCTTCGACATCCCTCGGCTTTGACGATACGCCGACGGCTGTGCACTGTGAAACGTCGATTTGAGAAAAAATCTCGGCAAGATTGCGTGTGTGCAAAAATACGGCGTCGCTTTGCCGAAGTCCTCGGGCGCCGTCCGGCACGTCCAGCATGATCCGCTTGTCGAACACGATTTTGCTGCCGCTGACCGCTGCGACAGAGGTTGTGTAGCAGCTTGTATCAATACCGATATGCATTACTTTTGCGCCTCTTTAAATTTGACGAAGGACGCCAGCACACCGTTGACAAAGCTTGCCGCCTCAGCGCTTTCATACGCCTTGGCAAAGGACACGGCTTCGTTGATGGAGACGCTTTCGGGGATGTCGGTGCGAAATTTCATCTCATAGAGTGACAGCCGAAGAAGGCTCAGCGAGATTTTGGAAATACGGGAGAGCTTCCAGCCTTCGAGCAGCTTGGCGATGATGGCGTCGATGTCCGCCTTGTTGGCGAACACACCGAAAACCACGTCCTCGACATATGCTTTGACCTTGTCGGGAAGTGTGCTTTCCATATAGAATATTTCGAATATATGCTCGGCTGTTTCCTTTTGCATCTCAATCTGATACAGCAGTTTAAATGCGGTATCCCTTGCTTCACGTCGCGTCATGTTATATCTCCTATGCACAATTTTACTCAATTTACATTATACAGCAGATTGGCGAAAAAATAAACCCCTTATTTTAATAAAATAATTGAAATCAAAATTTTATGTGATATAATAAAATACAACTTTAAAAATTAGGAGTGAATATGTTGAGCAGCTTTGAAAAGACCGCCTTTTTGCCCGCCGATATTTTGATCCCCGAAGGGCTTGATATGACCAAATGGAGCGTCGTCGCCTGCGACCAGTACACCTCGCAGCCTCAGTACTGGAAACAGGTCGAAGCATTTGTTGGGGATGCGCCGTCGTCGCTGGGCGTTGTGTTCCCCGAGATTTACTTAGAGGACGACGACTACCACGTACGGATTTTGAAAATCAACCAAACAATGGCTGCGTATTTAGAAAGCGGTATTTTCCGAACGCAAAAGGATGCCTTTGTCTATGTCGAACGCACGCTGGCAAACGGCAAGGTCAGAAAGGGCGTCATCGGCATGGTGGACCTCGAAGCGTACGATTATACCAGCGCCGCCAAATCGTTGGTTCGGGCGACGGAAAAGACCGTTGTCGAGCGCATCCCGCCGCGCATCAAGGTACGCATTGACGCACCCGTCGAGCTGCCGCACATCATGCTACTGATCGATGACCCCGAACAAAGCGCCATCGAGCCGTATGCGGACAAAAAAGCGCAGCTCGAAGCAGTTTACGACTTTGAGCTGATGCAGGGCGGCGGACACATCAAAGGCTATCTCGTTCCAAAATCAGACGCGGACGGGATCGCAAAGGGTCTTGAAAAGCTGCGCGCAAAGAGCGATCTGCTGTTTGCGGTCGGCGACGGCAACCACTCGCTGGCGACCGCCAAGGAATGCTGGGAGCTGACAAAAAAACAGCTGTCACCAAATGAAATCAAGTCGCATCCCGCACGCTACGCCCTTGCCGAAATGGTCAACATCCATGACGAATCGCTCGAATTCGAGCCGATCCACAGGGTGCTGTTCGGCGTCGACCCTAAGGATGTCTTGGATGCGCTTGCGAATTTCTATAACGTATCCGATAGCGAGGGTCAGCGCATCACCTATACATTCGGCGGCAAACAGGGCGAGGTGTTCGTGAAAAATCCGCCATATACCCTGCCGCTCGGCACGCTGCAACACTTCCTTGATGACTACGTCGCCAAAAAGAGTTGTAAAATCGACTACATACACGGTGACGACGTCGTCGAGGCGCTGTCAGCCGAAGCGGGCAATATGGGGTTCTTCCTGCCGGCGATGCAAAAATCGGAGCTTTTCCCCTCAGTGGTGTCGGACGGCGTGCTGCCGAGAAAGACCTTCTCAATGGGTGAGGCTGCCGACAAACGTTTTTACCTTGAGGCGAGAAAAATCAAATAGATGTACTTAACCCCTATATAAAGGTAAATACCTTTATATAGGGGTTATTCAGCTTTTGTTTTTGTTTCACTGACGACCTTCATTTCGCCGTCAATCAGCTTAGATACTCTATGGATGATGTATGTGACATCCCCAATACCTTCGGCATACTGCTCCTCCTTCTCCACCATAACAAACTCGCCGCCTATATAGTTATAGTATACCAAACAGTATCCATCGGCGCCTGTTTTCGTAAAGCTTCTGACAAGATTGTTTTCTTCCCGTTTAATATACACAGAAGAATATTCGCTGATTTCTTCCAATTGCTTATTCCCAACAAACATCTTCTTTCCGGCGTCCCAAAGCCAAAACAGCGACGGTGCGTTTCCCATCGAACCGCCTTCATATTTGTGCAGCTGTATATCGGTAAAACCGTCTTTATTCCAGTCCTCAAAAATCAGCCCATAGCCTGCACGGTAGGCGTTGACCATCGTGGACAACACGTCGATTTTCTGATAATAATCGCCGCCGATTTCTTTGATCTCCATGGCGTAAATCATATTGAATTCCGGCAGATAGCTGTTCGATTTGCCGGTGTCCTCTATGCCGCTGTACCCATGCAGCGTGAATTCAAATGCATTCATGTCAATGAGGATTGGTCTTTTTTCCGTGTACAGGATCGGCTTGATCTCAGTCGGTTCAAAGCCGCTTAGTGCAAATTGTGCCTTTGCCCATTCCAAATCATAGGTTACAGTCGACGGTTGAGCCGTTTTTGTCGCGGCGCACCCTGTCAGCGCAAGCATGACCGTTATGAGAAAGAACAGGTATTGCGAGTGTTTATTGAACATTCATACCCCTCCCCTATAATATACGCAATGCGGCATTTGCCCGGTCGGCGTTATAGGAGCTTCGCACAAGCGGGGCGGACGCCACATAGGAAAAACCCAGCCGCTCGGCTGTTTCTTTATAGCTGGCAAACACATCAGGGTGTACATATTCGACCACGGGATGGTGCTGTTTGGACGGCGCAAGGTATTGACCGACGGTCAGGATGTCGCAGCCGACGCTGCGCAGATCACGCATCACCTCAACCACTTCCTCCTCCGTTTCGCCCAAACCGACCATGACGCCCGATTTGGTATAGATATTGGGCGCATTTTTTTTGACATGCGCCAAAAGGTCAAGCGATCGCTCATACACCGCCATGGGGCGCACCTCAGGGTACAGCCTTTTGACCGTTTCGACGTTATGGTTGACAATGTCGGGCGCAGCATCCGTGACGGTGCGCAGCGCAGCGCCGTCGCCCTTAAAGTCGGGGATCAGCACCTCGACGACGGTATCGGGACATGCTGAGCGGATTTGCCGGATGGTTTCGGCAAAGTGCCCGGCGCCGCCGTCAGGCAGGTCGTCCCGGGTAACGGAGGTCACCACCACATGCCGCAGACCGAGCTCGGCTGTGGCTTTTGCGACATTCTTAGGCTCGTCAGGGTCAAGTGGTCGGGGCGTTTCCCGCCCGACACAGCAAAAGGTACAGTTTCTGGTGCATTCCCGCCCCAAAATCATAAAGGTCGCCGTGCCCCTGCCGAAACACTCACAGATATTCGGGCAGCTTGCCTCGCTGCACACGGTGCTGAGTGTCAGCTTTTGCAGCAGCGTTTCCACTGCCTGACGCTTTTCGCTTGCCGACGTCTTGACTTTGAGCCATTCAGGCTTGCGTTGCATGGTCATCCTCCCTTATCAGTTCACTAAGTTGTTTTGGCTCCGGCGTTTCATCAAACACCTCACAAAAATACCGGACGACCAAATCGGCGACCCTATCAAAATCCAGCGGCTTCCCCAACACCTTTTGTAGGGAGGTGACCCCCTTGTCGGTGATGCCGCAGGGGTTTATCCAGCCATAATGGGATAGGTCGGTGTTGACGTTAAACGCAAAGCCGTGCATCGTCACGCCCCTTTTGACGGAGATGCCGATGGCAGTGATCTTCTCATCCCCGACCCACACGCCGGTGTATTTCTTGTGCTCACGGCAGGCGGGAACGCCGTATTCCGTTTGCAGCAGGCGGATGATGGTCTCCTGAATATTCACGACAAACTGATGAACGTCGCTGCCGCGGTTTTTGAGGTCCATGATGGGATAGCCGACGATCTGCCCCGGTCCGTGATAGGTTACGTCGCCGCCCCTGCTGACGTCATAGACCGCAATGCCGTTATCGGCAAAGAACTGTTTTGATGCTAAGATATTGTCATAGCTGCCGCTTCTTCCGACGGTCAGGACTGGCGGATGCTCTATGATCAGCAGGGTATCGGAAATCTTATCCTGCTGGCGCAGCGCAAGCAGGCGCTCCTGTATCGACAGCGCTTTTTCATAGTCCATTAACCCAAGCTTTATAATGTTCATTGCAAAATCTCCCGTTTGTGATCGATAACAACATTATAGCACCAAGCATCCGATACGTCAAACACGGCGGACAAATTCCTAAAATATTTTGACATTAAGGTATTGCTTTTTTTTCGGATCTGTATTATAATATCGCTTGTCACTGTTTATGCCGGTGTGGTGAAATTGGCAGACGCAACGGATTCAAAATCCGTCGGGGCGACCCATGTCGGTTCGAGTCCGACCACCGGTACCACGGACATGGTCCGTCTCTTTCGCTCATAGTTTCTTCTATGGGCGATTTTTATTACCCGAAACAAAATGATTATGCCCCTTATAAGTATTCACACCACTTCGGAGCAAAGTTCGCTTTGCTTCGTTTTCGTTGCACAAAAACATCCACCCGCTGCCTTGATCCTCCTTTTCCGCGCAAAGGCACATTCGCATTCACTAAGCCTTTGTGAACACAGGCTCTTTATGTGTCGTAAAACCTCGGCTTGATTTTATAACAATATTTTGCTATAATGAGGGCGGGGTGAGGATATGAGAAAGTTATTTTTAATATTGATTATTGTATGCATCTTCATGGTTACGGCATGTTCATTAAATAAAACGGAAGATGTTCTTCTTTTAGATGAAAAATCACTCTATGATATGGATATGGACCGGTTGGAAAGCTTACGGGAAGAACTATACAGCGGCAAAACCCTTTCCGAAATACTTCCGAATGAGAAGTATAACGCAACATTACTGGATTATTATATCGAAAAACATACGGTCGTTAACAACACCCCAATCGCTGTGCCTAACTATGCGCAATATCCCCTCAATCAAAAAATAGAGGCTGATTTAGACGGCGATGACCGTTTGGAAACCATCATGGTAACCACTACCGAATCAGGCGTCAAGCTAAGAATCAATGATTTAGAGACTGAATATAGCGGGTTTACAAATTTGGTTGATCATTTTGCTATTGTTGACATTGATACAAATGACAAATATAAAGAAGTTGCCATTAGTGATTATGGTCCAAGCAATGATGATTATACGATCTATTACCATTATGACGGCAAGAAAATCGTTTTCATGAACGAAGGAGCGAATCAAAACCGTCCTGTATCCGAGGTCATGAAGCCATGGAACGACGATAAAATCGGAGGATTGTTTTCGTATATAGAATGCAATGGCAGCGGAATCATAACGGCAAAACAGCGTGCGTCAATATTGCAAACATGGTGGTATTCTATAAAATATAAGCTTACGGAGGGGCATTTATTACAGGTTGAGCCGGAGATATTCAAAGTTGATTATAAGGTGTTTGTCCTTAACGAAATACCGCTGTATTTGCAAAGAGATGATAAAAGTTCGACAATAATAATGCAAAAAGGTACCATCGTGCGTTTTACAGCTTTGGATGACATAGAATGGATACAGGTCACGCTATCAGACGGACAAACAGGGTGGTTTAAAATAAAAGACGTTACTGCAATTGTGAACGGAACCCAAGAGCTTCAAGCTGCAGATGTTTTTTTCTGTTTAGACTATGCGGATTAATATAGTAATAAAGCGAACCTTTGTATTTTACCCGGAAAGCTCAAGCAGCCGCATAGCTGTATTGGCGTTGCGTATGGTGACATGTCGGTAGACCTTAGTGCCGACGATTTTTGACCATCTTGTCTGTGAAAAAGTCTTAACGGGCGCCGACCAAAATATCACGCTGCCATATGCGGCGACCTGCTCATACTCCGGCTTAGTTACTCCTACCTCCGCCATAATTTCGGCAGAAGAATACGGCGCAAGACAAAAAAGCGCATTGTGTTTGACGTCCGGCACCATCCCCCACCACTCAGGGGCGTTTTCCAGCGTGTCTTTTAATTCCTCTGCGCTAATCACTGCTGTGCGAACAGGAAAGCCGAACCACTGCTCAACGATTTTCTCACACAAAGCGGCAATTGCATCTGTGTCCGGTTGCGCCGTGTCAAACAAAACGTTGCCGCTGTTGATGTATGTGGATACATTCTCAAAGCCAGCCTGTTCAAAGCATGTCTTTAAGTCCCTCATTGGCACCTTGTTTTTGCCGCCGACATTAATTCCCCTAAGCAGCGCAATATACTTCATTTGTATCCTTCCCTTCTATTTTCAAACGGGCATCCTTCGGATGAAGGATGCCCGCAACGTTTTTTATTTTTCTTCTTTTTTGGCTTCCTCAATGACCTTTTGCGCCACGTTAGGAGGCGCCTCCTCATAGCGTACGAATTCTGCCGTAAAGCTGCCCCTTGCCTGGGTCATCGAACGCAAATCCGTGGCGTACTTATGTATCTCTGCCATCGGTACCTCGGCAACGACCTGTTCCAAGCCCCCGCCGACGGGGTTCATACCCAATACCCTGCCACGGCGTTTGTTGATGTCTCCGATGATGTCGCCCATATTCGACGACGGCACCGTCACTTCCAGCCGTCCGATGGGTTCAAGCAGTATGGAGGTCGCATCCTCCATGCCCTTTTTGTAGGCAAGCGACGCCGCCACCTTGAACGCCATTTCGGAAGAATCGACGGGATGGTATGAGCCGTCCACCAGCGTAGCTTTGAGGTTCACCACGGGATAGCCCGCAAGTACGCCGTGCAGGATACATTCCTGCAAACCCTTTTCAACAGCGGGGAAGTAATTCTTCGGCACGACGCCGCCGACGACCTTTTCTTCAAAGGTCAGCCCCTCGTTCTCGCCCGGCTCAAACTCGATCCAAACGTGCCCGTACTGTCCGTGTCCGCCGGACTGCTTTTTATGCTTACCCTCTACCCGTACTTTTTTGCGGATAGTTTCACGATACGGCACCTTCGGCTCGATGAGGTCGACCGAAACACCGAATTTTGCTTTCAGTTTGCTGGTGATGACGTCTATATGCAGCTCGCCAAGCCCGCTGATGAGCATTTGGTGTGTTTCGTGGTTGCTGCCGATTTTAAAGGTCGGATCTTCTTCGTTCAGTCTTTGCAGACCGGAATTGATTTTTTCTTCGTCGCCCTTTGCCGTCGGGGTGATGGCAAGCGTCAGGTTCGGCTTGGGGAAGTCCATACCGGTTAGCGAAATGTCCGCCCCCTGCTTACACAGCGTATCGCCCGTAACGGTACCGCTGAGCTTCGGCACGGCGCCGATGTCACCCGCCGATACCTTATCCGTTTCGATTTGCTTTTTACCGAATAAGTAATACACCTTGCCGATTTTCTCGGTGGCGCCGGTCCTTGAATTTGTCACGGTCACGTCGGGCTTTAACTCGCCCGAATAGACACGGAAATACGACAGCTTACCGACATAGGGGTCGGCGACCGTCTTAAACACCAATGCGGCAAGCGGACCTGCGGCATCAGGCTTGATTTTGTCTCCCTTTGCCGAGATTTCATCCGGCATTTCATCGGGTGACGGCAGGTATTCGGCGATGGCTTCGAGCAGCACACCGATGCCCTTGTTGCCTGCCGCGCTTCCGCAAAGCACGGGCACGATCTCATTGTTCTCGATGCCTGCACGCAGCGCCTTATGAATTTCTTGGAGCGTGAATTCCTCGCCCGCAAAATATTTTTCCATCAGCGCCTCGTCGGTTTCGGCAACCGATTCCAAAATCATCTCACGCACAGATGCAACGTCATCCTGCATATCGTCGGGGATGTCGGCGTCGAGCAGCGGTCCGTCCTGAAACAGTTTGGCACGCATTTCGATCACGTCCACAAACCCGATAATCTTGTCGTCTTTTATAACAGGCACCTGAAACGGTGCAACGATTTTTCCGTATTTATTTCGCAGGTCGTCGATGACCTTTTGAAAATTTGCCCGTTCATCATCAATTTTATTTACGAACATGATCCTCGGAAGCTTGCGCGCCAGGCAATAATCCCATGCCTTTTCCGCACCGACCGAAAGACCTGATTTTCCGCTCAAAACGATTACCGCCGCATCTGCGACACGGACGCCTTCGATGACTTCGCCCACAAAGTCGAAATATCCCGGCGTGTCAATGATATTGTATTTGCTGTTTTGCCACTCAAAGGATGCTATTGCAGTATTAACCGAGATGGAACGCTTGATTTCCTCGGGATCAAAATCCGTTACCGTCGTGCCATCCGCCACTTTTCCCAAACGGTCGGTCACACCGACGAATTTCAGCATCGCCTCAGCAAGAGAAGTTTTACCCGAGCCGCCGTGCCCCAACAGGCACACATTCCTGATCCTGTCCATGGTAAATTGCCTCATACCTATCAATCCTCCTCAAAGATTAGTACTCTAAAAGCGCAGACGCAGCACTTCTATATCAAAACGTCTCCGACGTTTTAGGCGCACATCCAAAACCTTTGCCAGGGAAGCCATCCATTGCATTTATATGGTGAAAAACATAATTTTTCCACCATATAAATAATTATATTCTATACAAGTTGTCGGTTTCCTGTTAGAATAAACAAAAAAAATGTACAATCTTTCGGGGAATTTATAGCTATTTCCTACAAATATCTATAACGTAAACGGACTGAAAAATTTTCGTTTGCAGAAAAATTTTCACACCATAATGCGTTTCAACAAGGCGTGGCTTGCACCTATGTTATAGAAGCGGAGGACATCTTTTCTACGAGTTACATTTGCACGGCGATGGGCAGTGTTGCGACAAAGGTCGTCCCCTGTCCTTCGACGCTTTTTACGCTGATGTCCCCCCTGTAAAGCTCTACAATATGCTTGACGATCGAAAGCCCGAGACCTGTGCCGCCGCGCTTTCTCGAACGCCCCTTGTCGACCCGGTAAAACCGCTCAAAGATGCGGGCGAGATGCTCCGCGGCGATGCCGATGCCGTCGTCTGACACGGTGAAAATCACGTTGTTGCCCGAAAGCTCGCAGTCTAAGATCACGCTGCCCCCGGGGTTGGAGTATTTGATAGAATTATCCAAAAGATTGATCAAAAGCTGCTTTAACCGGTCACGGTTTATACGCACAATCGACACAGCGGGGCTTTTCCGTACCGTCAGTTTGATACCGTTCTTCTCGGCGCCCGGCGTGATGATGCTGACGACGTCACCGATGATGTCGTCGATGATATAGTCCGAAATGCCCTTGTCGCCCCGCATAGTTTCGATTTCCGACAGCTCCATGATGTCGTTGATCAGTGCGGTCAGCCTGTCCGCCTCTATGTCGATGATGTCCAAAAAGTGCTCCGCAACGGCTTCGTCGCCGATCGCCCCCTGCTTCAACGTGTCCACAAAGCCCTTGATAGAGGTCAGCGGCGTTTTCAGCTCGTGCGTGACGTTCGACACAAACTCGCTGCGGATTTGCTGCAAGCGGCGAATATTTGAAATATTTTTGACGACCGAGATCCAGGCAAAGACCAGGCTGATGGCAACGGCGATCAGCAAGCCCAAAAAGAACAGCCTTGTACCGACCTGATTGAGCGGGTGCAGCTCCTTGGCGATGCGGATGACATAGTCCTCGCCGTCAATTTGAAGCGCGCCGGCAAAATATTTATAGTAATGCGCGGTTGTATCGCTCTTGCGGGTAGCGATGGCTTCTCCAAACTTAAAGGCGCCGCTCACCTCCGGTCGGTCACGGTGATTTTGCAGCGAGTCCTGTGAATCCGCCGCAACGCTTCCGTCAAATGCGATGACCGTCGCACGCATACCTGATATTTTTTCGACGGTGTCGACAATGCCGGCGGCGTCCTCAATGCCGTATTTGTCAAGCTCAGCGCCAAACAGTCGTGCGGTCAGGCGCATCTGTGCTTCGATGTTGTCATCAGTCTGTATCTGAAAGCGCAAAAAAAACAAAAGCCCTGCAAACAGCGCCCCCACCAGCATAATAAGCACATAGCCCGTAATCATTTTGCGTTGCAGATTAAAGCGACCCTCGTGCATAGCGTTACCCCATTATTGCGTTATTTGTCACACAGGCTGTTCCCTGAAACGATAGCCGACGCCTCTGACAGTTTCTATGTATTTTTCATTTTCGTCACCCAGTATCTTGCGGATGTGCCTGATGTGGACGTCCACGGTGCGTGTTTCGCCGAAGTAGTCATACCCCCAGACACGGTCAAGCAGTACATCCCGTGACATGACGTTGCCCTTGTTTTGGGCGAGTGTCTTGATCAGTTCATATTCCTTTAAGGTGAGCTTAAAGACCTCGCTGCCCCGCATGATCATATGCTTGGCATTGTTGATGATGAGGTCCTGCGCATAGATCACATCGCTGTTGTCGAATTCCTCGACGGTTTTTGCCCATCGGAAGATGACCTTCATCCTGGCGAGCAGCTCACGAACGCTAAACGGCTTTGACATATAGTCGTTGGCGCCTATTTCAAGCCCGATGACCCGGTCGAGCTCCTCGTTTTTTGCGGTCAGCATGATAATCGGGATTTTTTCGGTCGCAGGGTTATTGCGCAGCTTTTGCGTGGCGGCAAGCCCGTCCATCTCAGGGAGCATCAAATCAAGAATGATCATATCCGGCTTTTGCACCGGCAGTGCGCTGAACATATCCTCTGCACTGTAAAAGGCATCGACCGCATACCCGCTTTTTTCTAAATTATACTTGACCAGCTCACAGATGTGCGGCTCGTCATCCACCACAAAAATACGCTTACCTGCCATACAATCACCTCAATTTTTATTATATAGCATCACCTTGTTAACGTCAAGATAAAAGGTTTCCTATCCATATAAAAAAGTGCCATATGGCACTTTTTGGTGCGCTGACGCAAGCCTTTGCCAAGGAATCAATTAAATTATTTCCTATCCATATAAAAAAGTGCCGTATGGCACTTTTTTTATCATCTCCCGAAATTGTCCTTAACCTTTTCAAAGAAGCTTTTGCGCTCACTGAAACTACGGATGCCCAGCGTTTCGCCAAAGCTTTTAAGCAATTCCCTTTGCTTGTCGTTTAAGTGCTTGGGCACCTCAACAATCGCCTTGACATATTGGTCGCCCTGCCCGCCTCCGCCGAGACGGTTGATGCCTTTGCCCTTGATACGGAAGCTGGTGGCGCTTTGGGTGCCCTCGGGGACTTTGAGCTTGACTTCGCCATACAGCGTGGGTACATCGATCTCCGCGCCAAGCGCCGCCTCAACATAGCTGATGGGCAGCTCCATATACACGTCATAGCCGTTGCGCCTAAAAATCGCATGTTTTTTGACATTGACAAGCAGCAACACATCACCTGCCGGTCCGCCCTTTTTGCCATGGTCGCCCTCACCCCGCAGGGTGATGGTCTGACCGTTGTCGATGCCTGCGGGAATTTTAACAGTGATTTTGCGCTGTTTGCGCACAAGCCCGTTGCCGCCGCAGTCAGTGCACGGGTCGTCAATGACCGATCCCTCGCCGCCGCAGACAGTACAGGTCGTCACGCTGGCAAAGGAGCCGAGGATGGTTCGCTGCACGCTGCGCACCTGACCGCTGCCGTGACAGGTCGGGCAGGTTTTGGGCTGGGTACCTTTTTTGGCGCCGCTGCCGGCGCAGGTGTCACACTTTTCATACCGGCTGATGTTGATTGTCTTTTCAACGCCCATTGCCGCCTCCTCAAACGTGATGGTGACGGACTCATGGAGGTTGCGCCCGCGCATCGGACCGCTGCGGGTCTGGCGCGCTGCGCCGCCGCCGAAGAACGAGCCGAAAATATCGCCCAAGTCAACGTCAAAACCGGCGCCGCCGCCAAAGGGATTGTAGCCGCCTCCGGCGCCATAGCTCTCGTCCGTGCCTGCGTGACCGAACTGGTCATAGCGCGCCTTCTTTTCGGAATCGGACAGCACGGCATACGCCTCGTTCGCTTCCTTGAACCTGGCTTCGGCGGACTTATCATCCGGATTGAGATCCGGATGATACTTCTTCGCCAGCTTTCTGTATGCCTTCTTGATCTCGTCGTCGGTTGCGCCCTTTTGCACGCCGAGAACCTCATAGTAATCTCTCTTATCTGCCACGGTTACTCCCCTTAAATGTTATTCGTCGTCTTTCACGGTATAGTCCGCGTCAACCGTTGTTTCGCCGCCCTCAGGCTGCTGCTGCGGCTGTCCCTGCTGACCCTCGGGCGCCGCATCGGCATACAGCTTTTGCGAGATGTCATAGAATTTCTTGGACAGTTCCTCCGACGCCGCCTTGATAGCCGCCGTGTCGTCAGATTCGAGCGCCTTTTTCACCTTGTCGATCTCCGCCTGTACGGCTGCCTTTTCCTCCGCGGACACCTTGTCGCCTAAGTCTTCCAGCGTCTTTTCACTCTGATAGACCAAATGCTCAGCGTTGTTTTTGGTTTCGACCTTTTCCTTGAACGCTTTGTCTTCCTCGGCGAACTTTTCGGCGTCTTTGACCGCCTTGTCGATGTCCTCTTCGGACAGATTGGAGCTTGCGGTGATGGTAATCTTCTGTTGTGTGCCGGTGCCAAGATCCTTCGCCGACACATTCACGATACCGTTGGCGTCGATGTCAAAGGTGACCTCGATCTGCGGCACGCCGCGTCTTGCCGGCGGGATGCCCGACAGCTCAAAGCGTCCGAGAGATTTATTGTGCGCCGCCATTTCACGCTCGCCCTGCAAGACGTTGATCGTCACGCTGGTCTGGTTGTCGGCGGCGGTGGAGTATATCCTGCTCTTTTTGGTCGGGATGGTCGTATTTCTTTCGATGATCCTGTTGCAGATGCCGCCCTCGGTTTCGATACCGAGCGACAGCGGCGTGACGTCGAGCAGCACAAGCCCTTTAACATCGCCGCTGAGCACGCCTGCCTGGATCGCTGCACCGACCGCTACGCACTCGTCGGGATTGATGCCCTTGCTGGGTTCTTTGTCGATCAACCTTCTGACAGCATCCTGAACGGCGGGGATACGCGTCGAGCCGCCGACCATCAGCACCTTGTCAATATCGTCAGGCTTCAAGCCTGCATCCGACAGCGCCGTCCTGACGGGCTCCATACTCTTTTCTACCAGGTCCGCCGTGATTTCGTTAAACTTCGCGCGGGTGAGCGTGACGTCAAGGTGCTTCGGACCCGATGCGTCCGCCGTAATGAACGGCAGGTTGATGTTCGCCGTCGCAACGCCCGAAAGGTCGATCTTAGCCTTTTCCGCCGCCTCCATCAGTCTTTGAAGCGACATTTTGTCCTTTCGCAGGTCGATGCCGTTCTCCTTTTTGAACTCGTCGGCAAGGTAGTTGGTAATCCGCTCATCGAAGTCGTCGCCGCCCAAACGGTTGTTGCCGCTGGTGGCAAGCACCTCGAAAACGCCGTCGCCGATTTCAAGGATCGACACGTCAAATGTACCGCCGCCGAGGTCATAGACCATGATCTTTTGGTCATGATCCTTGTCAAGACCGTAAGCAAGCGCTGCCGCTGTCGGCTCGTTGATGATGCGCAGCACTTCAAGCCCGGCGATCTTGCCGGCGTCCTTGGTCGCCTGACGCTGCGCGTCACTGAAATATGCCGGCACGGTGATGACCGCCTGGGTCACCGGTTCGCCGAGGTAGCTTTCCGCATCGGCTTTGAGTTTTTGCAGGATCATCGCTGAAATCTCGGGCGGCGAATATTTTTTGTCGTCGATGCTGACACGCCTGTCAGTGCCCATATCACGCTTTATCGACGCGATCGTCCTGTCGGGGTTGGTGATCGCCTGACGCTTTGCGATCTGACCGACCAGACGCTCGCCTCCCTTTGTGAAAGCGACGACCGACGAGGTGGTTCTCGCACCCTCCGCATTGGGGATGACGACAGGCTCGCCGCCCTCCATCACCGCAACGCAGGAATTTGTCGTACCCAAATCAATCCCTATAATCTTTCCCATATTGAACACCTGTCCTTTCATAATAGATAAAATATTGTTAATTAGCGACCTTGACCATGGAATGTCTGATCACCTTGTTTTTATATTTGTAGCCCTTTGCAAATTCCTCAATGATGGCGCTGCTGCCTTGCGAATCGTCGTCTATGTGCATCACGGCGTTATGCAGCGCAGGGTCAAAGCTCTGCCCCTGTGCGCAGATTTCCTCCACGCCGATCGCCTGTAACGCGTCGTCAAGCTGCTTTTTGAGCAGCTTCAAGCCCTCGCTGTCCTTTTCAAGCTCGACCGCACGGGAAACGGCGTCCAAAACAGGCAATATGGCGGCAATCACATCCGCCGCCGCATTGGTGTAAATGTCCGTCTTTTCTTTTTGCGTGCGCTTTTTGAAGTTGTCGTACTCGGCAAGCAGCCGCAGGTATTTGTCGTTTAGCTCCGAGAACTTATCTGCCTCCTGCCCGGGCGGCGCAGCCTGTTCACTTTCACCTTCTTCTATGATTTCCAATGCCTTTTCTTCTTCACACATCGCTTCTCATTCATTCCTTTCACATAGTTGTGGGACGCTCTATCATTCCTGCTTATTGCCGGGCTTTGACGTCAGCCTGTTTAATTGATTTGCCAAAAATTCTAAATTAGACACCGCCTTGGAATAATTCATCCGGGTCGGTCCGATCAGTCCGATGGTGCCGACGACCTTGCCGTCGATGTTATAGGATGACACGACAATCGAGCAGTCTTTCAGCTCAATCGCTCTGTTTTCGCTGCCGATGACGATGCGCACATGCTCATGCTCACGCACAGCCATTGCCCTGTGCAGGTTGGACTTGTCGTCTAAAAACCCGATCAGCTCCTTGGCACGCTGTATATTGTTGTACTCGGGGAAGCTCAAAAGGTTGCTGATGCCGCCGGTGAACACCTCGGAATTTTCCGTCGCCTCGACGCACTCGTATATAAAATGCAGGATCGGCTGGATGAGGTCTTCGTTATCGGTAAGCTCCGCTTGGAGCAGGGTGATTTTCTCCATGTCAATATCGCCGCAGCTAAGTCCCGAAAGCCGCTCGTTAAGGACGCTCGAAATGCGCGCCGCCGTGTGCAGGTCGATCGGTCTGCCGATGCTGATTTTCGTGTCACGCACGATGTTGGTGTTGGTGACAATAATGAGCATCAGCGTCTTGTCGTCGATCGGCATCACCTGAAAATGCTTGATGGACGCCTTCGACACCTCCGGCATCGTGCCGATGACGGTATAGTTGGTGATGCGCGAATAGATGTTGGCGATCTCTTTGATCAGCGTATCCAGTTCGGCAATCTTCAATTCCATCAGCGAGCACATACGTGTGATTTCGTTTGCCGTCAGCTCATAGCGTTTCATCAGGCGGTCAACATACATGCGGTACCCCAAATGCGACGGTATGCGTCCCGCCGAGGTATGCGGCTGTTCTAACAGCCCCATCTCCTCCAAGTCTGACATCTCGTTGCGGATGGTTGCCGGACTGACGTTCAAATCATGCTTTTTGGCAATGGTGCGTGAACCGACAGGCTCGGCGGTTTCAATATAGCTCTCGATGATTGCGCCCAATATCAGCTTTTTTCTTTCGTCAAGCTCCATGCGAGACACCTCCGCTTTGGCTGTTAGCACTCTAATCCATCGAGTGCTAACACTACTATTACGATACCACTTTTTGCACAATATGTCAATAGCATTTTATAAAAAAGTCCCTATAATATTCAAAAGGCGTGCCAAAGCACGCCTTTGATTGTTCCATTCCCTGAAAAAAGTTTACGGCGGCGCATCGAAAAGCGCCATGCGGCGACGTCATTGAGTAATCATATTTATTGCCGCATCAAGCGCATTTTTATCCATCGCACCCGTGTAACGCTTGACGATACTGCCGTCCCTGCCGATCAAAACGGTCGTTGGTATGGACGAAACCTTGTATATACTTGCAGCATCCTGCGTCGTGTCAAAGTATATCGGGAAGGTGTAGCCATTTTGCTCAACAAAGCTCCGGGCGCCGGCAGCCGTTTCACGCTGTCCGTCCGTGAGGTCGACCATCAGGAACACGACCCTGTCCCCATAGGTTTGATAAGCTGTTTCAAAATGCGGCATCTCGCTGCGGCATGGCGGGCACCAGCTTGCCCAAAAGTTCAGCACAATCGGCTGACCGAAGAAATCCGACAGCTTCACTTCTTTGCCACCGCTGTCTAAAACCGTAAAGTCCTTCGCCGTATTTTTGACGCTGCCCGTTGCGGCGGGCGATGCCTGCGGCACTTGGGATTGGGGGGCATATTCCGTCAGATAGTGATACAAAAAATATGCGGCAATGATAAATACCGCCAGTGCGGCGGCATATGCCGCCAATTTGAGTTTGCTGTTCATAGCCATTCTCCTTAAAAAGTCAATAGGGAAAGATAGTAGCCGATGTTGCCGGTCGCCATAAGGACGCCGACCACAATCAGCAATATGCCCGAAACCATATTGATGGTGCGGTAGTGCTTTTTGATAAAGTCAAAGGTCGATTTCAGCCGTTCGATCAAGACTGCGCTGATGATAAAGGGTATGCCAAGCCCCACGGAATACAGGAGCAGCATCATCACGCCCTTTGCAACACTGCCGCTCTGCGCCGCCAGCATCAGCGCCGTGCCGAGTATCGTGCTGACGCAGGGCGTCCACCCGAACGAAAAGACAACGCCGAATAAAAATGCGGACAAAACGCCGCTGCCTTGCGGTTGACGGTTCAGCCCGCCGAGACCGCTGAAAAAGGGCAAACGAAACGCACCGAGATAGCTGAGCCCGAAGAGAATGACCACAACACCGAACACTATATTGACAGCGCTGCTGTATCGGGAAAGCAGCCCCCCTAATGTGCCGGCAAAGGCGCCCATGATGACAAACACCACAGAAAACCCTATGACAAAGCTGACGGAATTTTTAAATGCAGGCCGCTTTGCGGAATCCTCCGCATCGCCGCCCGCAAAGAACGAAATGTACACAGGCAGCATCGGCAGCAGACATGGTGAAACAAACGTGATGATGCCGCCCAAAAAAGCCGTTAAGTAATCCATACGCACCCCTCCTCTGTATTTTTGCGTCCATCAAACAGCCGCTTGATATCATCATATCATCTCATTGCGGTTTTATCAATATCGAAATTATAACCGCTGCGTAACAACATTTCTGTGATAAAATCACAGTACGATTTGCATAGGATGCGTATTTTGTGAAACACTATGGATGGAAAGGGTGATATGATGGCAAAAGCAGGCATGCGCCGCCCCAGCCCGAGCGAGCCTCACGGCACGGAAAGCAACAAGAAAATGAAGACGCCTAAAAACGATGCCAAGCCCGTGAGCGAAATACAGGGCAAAGCAAAAAGAGGGCACAATAAAGCGAACCCAACATAGGCAAGGAGCTGAAAGGAGTTGAAAGAATTGGCAAAGGACAGTCAGGTCGACAACAAAAATGCACGCAAGAAAAAGAGCAATAACAGCAATACTACCATAGCGACCGAGAACAAACAAAAAAACAAGAATGCCAAGAGGCAATCCGTCGATAACAACGACGTGTAACAAATCAAGGGATTTAAAACGAAGTGCGCCCCAAATCTTGGAAGCAAAACCCAACCTTTGGCGGCGCGCTTTTATTATCGGTTATATTCAAACTCAAAATCGTACATATTCACTGTATCGCCCTCGTTTATTCCAAGCCTTTCAAGCTCATCGACAATGCCCATGCGCCTTATTGTGCGCTGGAAGTAGTTGAAGGAGTCCACATCGTCGAAATTCGTCGAATTAACGAGGTTATATGCCGCCTCGCCCGTCACATAGTAGACATCGTTCTCGACCTCAACTGTAATGCTGTTATCCTTTACATCAATGTCATCCGGCATTTCGATGACTTCAAACGCCACAGGTGGAATGGTTTGCAGCACCGTATACGCATAGTTTATCAGCTCCCTGACGCCCTTTTGCGTCGCCGCCGAAATCGGGAAGACCCGATATCCCCTTCGCTCCATCTCTTCGGTGAAACCGGATAATATTTCCACGGAAATGTCGGTTTTATTCGCTGCGATGATCTGTATTTTCTCTGCCAATACCGGGCTGTATCGTTGAAGCTCCTGATTGATGAGGTCAAAATCTTGTACAGGGTCACGACCCTCACTGCCGGATACGTCGACCACATGTATCAACAGCCTTGTGCGCTCGACATGGCGCAGAAAGTCAATCCCCAGCCCGACTCCCTCATGCGCCCCTTCAATGATGCCGGGGATGTCGGCAAGCACCATGCTTTTGTCGTCTACGGATGCGACGCCGAGGTTTGGCACCAGGGTCGTAAAGTGATAGTTCGCAATCTTGGGGCGGGCGTCGCTCACCACCGAAAGCAGCGTCGACTTGCCGACGTTCGGAAAACCGATCAGCCCGACGTCCGCAATCAGTTTAAGCTCCAATATGATTTCCCTGCTTTTGCCCAGCAGTCCGCTTTTGGAAAAATTGGGCGCTTGACGGGTCGCAGTTGCAAACCGTGCATTGCCCCAGCCGCCGCTGCCGCCCTTTGCGACCACAAACCTGCCGTCTTTTTCCGACAGGTCGGCGATGATGCTGCCCGTTTGCGCATCACGCACAAGCGTGCCGGTCGGAACACGGATGATGAGGTCCTCACCCTTTTTACCGGACATTCTTGCCGCCTTGCCATCCTCGCCGTTTTGCGCGCTGTATTTTCTTTTATAGCGAAAGTCCATTAGCGTTGACATATTGTCGTCAGTCACCAAAACGACGCTGCCGCCGTTGCCGCCGTCGCCGCCGTCCGGACCGCCCGCGGCGACGTACTTTTCACGGTGAAAGCTGACGCAGCCGTTACCGCCGTTACCCGCCTTGACCGTGATATTTGCTATATCAACAAACATAATACCCTCATCTTTCTCCAAACCGTAATTTAAATTCGTATGAATATAAAAAGTGCCGAAAGGCACTTTTTAAGTGCGCTGACGGAAGCCTTTGCCAAGGAATGAATGAATTGTTTTCATATGACAGGAAATAAAAATTTCCTGTCATATGAAAAAGGGTAAGCGCTCAGCCTACCCCCTACATTGCGTATACCGATTATTGAACCAATTCGTAGACGCTGACCCTCTTTTTATCTTTGCCTACTCTTTCAAATTTCACTTTGCCGTCGACGAGTGCAAAAAGCGTATCGTCACTGCCCTTTGAAACGCCGATACCGGGGTGAATTTTTGTGCCCCTCTGGCGAACCAAAATGTTGCCGGCGAGAACGAACTGACCGTCAGCCCTCTTTGCGCCGAGACGTTTGGACTCGGAATCTCTGCCGTTTTTGGTGCTTCCCACACCTTTTTTATGAGCCATATATGTCACTCCTAACCATCATATCGAAATTTTTTAAGCCTTGATGCTGCTGATTTGAACCTTTGTGTAAGCCTGTCTGTGACCCTGTTTTTTGCGATAACCTTTTTTGGGCTTCATCTTATAAACAACGACCTTCTTGCCTCTGCCGCTTTTGACGACGCTGCCGCTGACGACCGCACCCACAACGACGGGTGAGCCAAAATTGATGCTGCTGCCTTCCCCGACAGCCAAAACCTTGTCAAACGAAACGCCGGCACCGTCCTCCAAGTCGAGCTTTTCAACATAAATTACATCGCCCTCGGAAACCTTGTACTGCTTTCCGCCTGTTTCAATTATTGCGTACATTTACGCACCTCCGTAATTAAAAACTCGCCAATGAAGGTATACGGCGGAGCCGTATTTGCAAACCTCTTTTGTGCGGATACCAAGTTATAGTAACACAAACTGCCACTATTGTCAATAGTTTTCTTTTAAATATTGGTCAATTGCCGCAGCGGCGGTTTTGCCCGCCCCCATTGCCAGAATAACAGTTGCCGCACCCGTCACGGCGTCCCCCCCGGCATATACGCCGGCTTTGCTGGTCAGACCCGTCTTTTCATCCACGACAAGACCGCCCCGCCGGTTCACTTCAAGCTCGGGCGTGGTGTCCTTGATCAGCGGATTGGGCGTCTGCCCAATGGCGATGATGACCGTTTCGACATCAAGCACATGCTCGCTGCCCGCCTTTTCCTGCGGACGGCGTCTGCCCGACTCGTCCGGCTCACCGAGGGTCATCTCAACGCATTCGATGCCGTTTACCCAACCGTCCTTGCCGAGTATACGTGTCGGGTTGGTCAGCAGCTTAAAGACGATGCCCTCCTCCTTGGCGTGGTGGACTTCCTCACGACGGGCGGGCATTTCCTCCTCCGAGCGCCGGTATATGATATAGACCTCCTCGGCGCCGAGACGCTTGGCGCAGCGCGCCGCATCCATGGCGACATTGCCGCCGCCGACCACCGCCACACGCTTACCGACCCTGATCGGCGTTTCATAGTCGGGGAACCGGTATGCCTTCATCAGATTGATCCTGGTCAGAAATTCATTCGAGGAATAGACGCCGCAGAGGTTTTCTCCCTCGATCCCCATAAACGCCGGCAGCCCCGCGCCGCTGCCGATAAAGACCGCCTTAAAGCCTTCCTCCCGCATCAGCTCGTCGACTGACACGAGCTTGCCGACGACGGAATTGGTTTCGATCCTGACGCCAAGGACTTTCAGGCTGTCGATCTCTCTTTGTACGATTTCCTTAGGCAGACGAAACTGCGGGATGCCGTACATCAACACGCCGCCCGCCACATGGAACGCTTCAAAAACCGTGACGTCATAACCCAGCTTTGCCAGGTCGCCCGCACAGGTAAGACCGGCAGGACCCGATCCGATGACCGCCACCTTAATGCCGTTTGACGCCGGCTTTTCGATGACCTCGTCGCTGTTTGCCATATGATAGTCCGCCGCAAAACGCTCCAAACGCCCGATCGCCACGCTCTCACCCTTGAAACCTCGGACGCACAGCTTTTCACACTGGTTTTCCTGCGGACACACCCTGCCGCAAACGGCGGGCAGGGCATTGGTATCCTTGATGATCTGATAGGCGTTTTCAAAATTGCCCTTGACGATCTCACCGATGAATTCAGGTATCCGCACGTTGACGGGACAACCTGAAACACAGGGCTTGTGCTTGCAATCTAGGCACCTTTTCGCCTCCTCGACCGCCATGTCGTTTGTATAGCCCTGTTCGACCTCTTCAAAATTTTTATTCCGAACATCCGGCGCCTGCTGCGGCATCGGTATCTTTTTAGGGTTCATATTAGGCATCCTGCTTACCCTCCAACCTGCATTGATGTCTGTCCAGCGCCTCGCGCTCGCTTGCCTTGTACATCTGCGAACGCATGATCGCCTCGTCAAAATCCACCAGGTGCCCGTCAAAATCGGGACCGTCAACACACGCAAATTTTATCTCGCCACCGACCGTCACACGGCAGCCGCCGCACATCCCCGTGCCGTCGATCATCGTGGTATTGAGGCTCACGATGGTCTTGATGCCGTACGCCTTCGTCAGGTTCGACACGGCGCGCATCATCACCAGCGGACCGATGGCGATCACCACATCGTAGTGATTGCCCTGCTCGATCAGGCTTTTCAGCACATCGGTGACAAAGCCCTTGCTGCCGTTTGAGCCGTCGTCCGTTGTGATATATGTATGGTCGCTGATCGCCCTGACCTCGTCCTCTAATATGATGAGGTCCTTGCTGCGAAAGCCGGCGACCACGTCAACGCTTGCACCCATGCGGTGCAGCGCCTTTGCCTGCGGATAGGCGATCGCCGTGCCGAGCCCGCCGCCGATCACAGCGGCATGCTTGTAGCCTTTAAGATGGGTCGGAACGCCAAGCGGTCCCGCAAAGTCCAAAATAAAGCTGCCCTCCGAAAGCTCGCCGAGTGCCATGGTCGTCTTTCCGACCTTTTGAAATATGATCGTGACAGTGCCGGCACCCACGTCAAAATCAGCAACCGTCAACGGGATACGCTCACCGAATTCATCTATTCTCAGCATGATGAATTGCCCGGGTTTGACCTTCTTGGCAATTCTCGGCGCCTCAATTTCCATCAGCGTGACCTGCGGATTGAGCGCCCTTTTCTTCGCTATGCGAAACATTTCTTTACACCCCTTGAAAACATAGTAGAGGTATTATTATATATTAAAAAATGAAATTTTGCAACACAGCATTTGCAAAATTTTTAATAAAATTTTCATTTTTTAAAATATTGGCGCAAAATATCCCGTGCAATCGGGGCGCAAAGTCCGCCGCCGCTGCCGCCGCTATATTCAAGCATCACTGCGACGGCGATCTGCGGATCCTCAGCAGGCGCAAAGCATACGTACCACGCATGCTCCTTGTCCTTCATTTGGTTTAGCAGCTCGTTTTCAGAGGTGCCCGTCTTTCCCGCGACGGTGACGCCGCGTATAACGGACGCCGTTGCCGTGCCGCTTTTGACGGTTTCGACCATCATATCCTTGATTTTTGCGGCATTTTCCGCCGACATCGCCCTGTACAGTTGCTGCTGCCGGACTTCATAGACCCTGCCGCCCGACGCATTCGTCGCGTAGGCGACGAGGTACGGCTTCATAATGACGCCGTCATTCGCCACAGCGCAAGCGGCAAGCGCCATATGCACCGGTGTCGCAAGCAGCTTCCCCTGACCGATGGCGAGCGCTGCGCTGCCCGCTTCGTCGGTATCGTTCATCGGGAATTTGCTTTGATTCATATCAATATCAAAGTCAAAGGACTTGTTAAACCCAAACCGCTCCGCCGCCGAACCCATACGTCCGCTGCCCAGCTTTGCTCCCAGTGTGCAGTAGGCGAAATTACTTGACAGGGCGAAGGCTTTTTTAAGGTCGATGACGCCGTTGGCTTTTTTACCGAAATTTTCAAAAACTGCGCCACCAATAGTTACGCTGCCGATGTCGTCAAAGGTTTCGGCTGCTAAACCGTTTTCCAATGCGGCGGTCGTGGTGATGATCTTAAAGGTCGAGCCAGGGGGATACAGCCCGCTCGTGGCGCGCGCCAGCAACGGCGACTGCTCATCCTCGGTCAGGTCGTTCCAGTTTTTGATCAGCGCGTCCTCGTTGGGATCAAAATCCGGTTTACTGACCAGCGCAAGCACCTCTCCGGTTTTGGGGTTGATCGCAACGACCGAGCCGTTTTTGCCGCCTAAACGGTTAGCCGCATAGCTTTGCAATGCATGGTCGACAGTCAGCGTAAGATCATAGCCCGTCTTGCTGTCGATGTTCAGGTTAAAGACCTCGGTCAGCTCACGCCTGCCCAAAAGCAGCTTGTTAAAGCGCGCTTCCAGCATCGTGCGTCCGTAGATATTGGAGTTGTAGCCGATCACGTGGCTGTACAGCGCACCGAAGCTGTAAAACCGCTTGCCGTCCTGTGAGTAGGCGAGCACCTTGCCGTTGCGGTCCAAAAAAGACCCCCGTTTGACGGTGTCGTCATACTCCCACTGCCGCTTGTTGTAGGGGCTTTGCAAAATATCCTCGCCCCTGGTAAGCTGAAAATAGGTCAGATAGCCGATGAGCGAAACGAAGAGAAAGCTGATAAGGGTCAGCACCCGGATTATCCGTTTGTTAATCACCCGCAAGCCTCCTTTTTGCCGAGATTGCCTGTAATATGCCCAGCGAAACAAAGCTGGTTACCAGCGAGCTGCCGCCATAGCTGACGAACGGCAGCGTGATGCCTGTCAAGGGGATAAGCTTTACAACCCCGCCAAGGATCATGAAGGTCTGGATACCAAACAGCACGGTCAATCCCACCGCCACACACTTTTCAAACCCCTCCGGCAGCATCAGCGCGATCTTGACGCCCCTATATACAAAGATAAAATACAAAAGGATAACCGCCACGCCGCCGAGGATGCCCATTTCTTCACAGATGGCGGAAAAAATAAAGTCAGAATGCACCTCTGGGATAAACTCGGGATTGCCGAGCCCGATACCCTTGCCGAAAAAGCCGCCGGAGGCGATCGCAAACAGTGACTGGGTGATCTGATAGCCGGTGTTTGAAATGTCCGCCCAGGGGTTTATCCAGCTGGCGATGCGGATACGGATGTGCCACAGCGCGTGGTAGCCAACAAGCCCCACAACGGACGTCAACAGCACATTGCCAAGCAGCAGCAGTTTGTCGTTTTCGTAAATATAGGTCAAAACCAGGTAGGTCGCAAAAAAGAGCAATGTCATGCCCCACTCACGCTGCATGATCAGAAACAGCATGAACACATAGGTGACGCCCGTAACGATATATTTGACGGAAATCTTGCCGCGCCGCTCGGTCTTGGGCTGCCCGTAGCAGCAGGCGATAAAGAACACAAAGAGGATCTTGATGACCTCCGACGGCTGAAAGGAGTGTCCGCCGAGGATGATCCAGTTGCGTGAGCCGTTGATGGTGACGCCGAAAGCCAGTGTTGCGGCAAAAAGAAGCGCCGACATGCCGGCATAAGCCCATTTCAGGCGCCTCCACAGACCGACATAGCGCATCGCCGCATAGGCGGCATAGAACACGCAAATGCCGATGAGATACCAACCGACCTGTGCGATGCCAAGGGCATATTTGATGCGGCAGAGCATCGCCACGCCGATGGTGACCAGCATAGAAACAATGAGGAACAGATATTCGTCGCCGAGGTGGTTTCGGGAAATCATCAGGTAGGTCGCAGCGCTGAGCGTCAGAATGGATGCGCCGATCAAAAGCGTGTTGGCGCTTGGCGGCATACGGTAGGAATAGAGCAAAACAAACGCCAGCACGTTGACAAGCACCAGCATGATGACCGGTCGTTTCAGCATGGAAACCTTCATCTGTATCAACCTCCGTTCCGCCGCTCCGCGCCGGCACAAAATAAGATATTAAAGCTTTCCTTTCACACGACCACCAGAAATTCAAGCTGTCCGATTTTGATCTTGTCGCCCGCGTCTAAAATCAGCGGCTCGTCCGACATACGCTTGCCGTTGATAAACGTGCCGTTGGAGCTGCCGAGATCGGCGATGTACCACTCACCCTCCTCATACCACAGTTGGAGGTGCTTGGTCGACATATACAAGTCGTCGATGGTGATGTCACAGCCCGAGCCCCTGCCGATGACGATCACTTCCCGGTCGAGCGGATAGCCCTGCTTGACGTCGAAATACAGCGATTTGCGGTCGGTCAAAAGCTGCAAATACGGCGTGCCCTTGGCAATGCCCTTCGGGCGGGGCGCGTTCATTTTGCGGATGTCGAGGGTGATCATGCGGATGATACCGAAGATGAACAGGTATATGATTGTGATGAACACGTATTTTAAAACGGTCGCAAGCAGTGAATAAATCGAAAACATACAAATGACCTCCCTGCCTATTTCTGTTACTGTAATAGTAACAGAAATAGGCAGGGAGGTCAATAAAATTTTGTTATTTAGTAGGAATATCTACGCTGCCGGTGAGGGTGATGTCCATAGCGGAATGCGCCTGTACTTTTTCATCCGATGCGGTAATGAGGTTGCCCGAGGCATAGAGTATGCGCTTGATTTCCTTACCGGTCCCGACGTAGTTGCCGAGCTTTAACATATCCTCCTTTGAGAGGTGGCTGATCTTGCCTTTGAGCGAAAAGCCGTCCTGTGTATTGAAACGGTAGACGTATGCGCCGCTGAATGTGAGCTGACCGTATGCGGTCTGGGTGGTGTCGTCTTTCGGGACCTCACGGACGGTCACGGGGAAAGCGAGCAGCGCTTTGTCCGGCAGGTACAGCAGCGCTTTGTGGTTTTGCAAAAGCGGCGATTCTGTTCCCCTGTCGCCGATGATCTCCGAGAACTTCTGCTTGGGGTTCTCGACGTCCGTCACGTCAAAGAGCGCCATTTTCATGCCCTGATAAAAGCCCTTGTCGGTCGCGTCCTTGCCGAAGCCTAAGATGTGGTTTTCATCAACGGGGTGAATGTAGTCGCTGTAACCGGGAATTTTGAGGTTGCCGAGTATCTTGGGCGCCTTGGGGTCGGAAAGGTCGATGACGAACAGCGGGTCAACCTGGCGGAACGTCACCATATAGCCCCGATCGCCTACAAAGCGTGCCGAATAGATGCGCTCATTCGGCGCAATGCCCTCAATACTACCGCTGAGCGTCATAGTGTCGTCTAAAACATACAGGTTATTGGACTCCTGCTTGTCGTAGGACGTCGTCGCAATACGGAGGCTACCGTTATATTCGTCCATCGAGAATTGGTTTAGAATGTTGCCGTTCACGCTGCCCTTTTTGAGGTAGGTGATCTGCCCGTCCGTCAGCGAGAATTTGTAGACAGCCGTTTCGGCAAAACCGCTTTTATAAACGGGCGACGCCACATACAGGTGGTCCTGCGACACATAAATGTTCTGACCGCCGCCAAGCAGCGTTTCGACTTTTGCCGCCTGCTTGGGCTTGTCAGTGTCGATGGAAGCGATGATCAGGTAATTCGAGGTCTCTGATCCGGGGATATACCGTACCTTATCATAGCCGATGTTGACGCCGGTCTCGTTGTCGGTGTAGGTAACGGGAACTGCCGGAATCCTTTCATAATAGTAGAAGTATTGGTTTGCCACAAGGTACACGATGCCGCCGATTTTCCGGGACGAGAGGTAATTGCCTTCGAGCTCTAAGGTGCGCTCCAAAACGGGCTTTGACCTGTCGGCGATGTTGTAGACCGTGACCTGTGTGAAGACATTGCCGCTGTATCTCGGTGCGATAAGCGAAGATTTTGCACTGTCATAGACGACGGGGTCAGAGGGTTTATGCACATTGGCAATGACCGTCAGCCTGCCGCCATCCACAAAAAACTCGATCGGGAAAAACTGCCCGCCTGCCCTTTCGATCGTGCTGACGATCTTCATCTCGGACGCCGGATTGATTTTCGTGATGACGATGCGCTCACCGCTGACCTGATACAGATAGTCGCCGTCGGTTTTGACGATGTCCGCCTCGTCGACGCCCTGTACCTGTACGTTGGTTTCGGAGTAATCCGCCTTTGCCTTGTCATTCTGCGCGGCTGCGGTAGGTACCGGCACTGCGCCGGTAAGCGCCATTTCTTTTCGGAAATACAAAATATTCGTGTCTTTTTGCGACGCCACCAGCTTTTCCATATACTCCACCGTCCCGACGGCCGGCAGCACATTGACCTGCGCAATCAGCCTGTCAAGCTCCGCCTTGTCGCTCACGGGGTTTAAGGTCTCCGCACGGTCGCTGATGACGATCAGCCCACGATCATAAAACACCTGCTTGCCAATGGTTTCCGCAAGTGAACGCAGCGGGATTAGCGTGCGCCCGTTTTCTACCTTGGCAACCACTTCCGGATTGCCGGCGTCGATCTGCCGGCTGCTGCCGCCCACCGTTATCATATTGCTGCCGATGGTGAAGTTGATATTGTATTGGTCGTTTTTGATGCCGACCTTTGCGGCGGCATCGTCATAGGTGACAGTCATGCCGAAGCTTTCGGCGACGAACCGCACGGGCACAAGGGTGCGTGAATGCTCAACGACCGGCATGACCGCCCGGTTGTCATCATCTATGTAGCGCGCCTCGCCGAACACCAGCGCACTGCTGCTGTCGACGTACATCACCACAGCGTTTTCCGTGCCGCCGCCGGCAACGACTGGGGGCAGCGAAAACAGCGTAAATATTATTGCCAAGACCGCAAATACCGCAAAATATCTTTTCATACCATTATCCCCTTTCATACCTTTACCGTTATGACGGACAAATACGGAAAAAAGTTCCCATCATCATTCCCTTAAATCTTTGTAAAAATTGCCCCGCCTTCATGTCGCTTTTAAGGTGCGCTGACGCGACCCTTTACCAAGGAATGAATTAAATGTTTTTAATAGGGTGGGAAATTCTGATTTCCCACCCTATTAAAAACAGACAGCTGCGGGCAGCTGTCTGTTTGAAAACTATTTAATAGCGTCGTATTCCTTGTCATTCTTCTCGACCGTCGCAGCGCTCCGCCAGCTTTCAATAAGCTTTGTGTACCTATCGCTTTTTGCCAGATCCAAAATTTCCTCCACATTGGCGTCAAACTCTTTGGGGTCGTTTTGGTAGCGCTTGATAATATGATAGCCGTAGTCCGTTTCCACAACATCGGAAACGCCGCCTACCTCAAGCTCTAAGGACGCATTTTCAAAAATATTGTCCATCGCCCCGCCGCCAAGCGCAAAGCCCTTACCGAGGTAGTAGCCGTCCGGAATCTCCTTTGAACCGGGGTCCTGTGAAAATTCTGCGACCAGCTTGTCAAAATCCGCACCGTTCCTTGCCCTGACGAGCAGTTCGTCAGCCCGTGCCTTTGCCGCCTCAACCGTTTCGGCAGGCAGCGACTCCCTGGTCGTCTCGTCAATCGTTAAAAGCAGGATGTGCTTGACCCGAAATATCTTTTCGTCGAAGAAACGCTTTGCCACAACCTCGTCAACGTCGGCGGTCAGTTTCTCAGCCAGGTTTCTGCTGTAATAACTGTCCTCCCATGCTTTTCTGTAAACCGCGGTGCTGTATCCGAACTGACCGAAATAGTCGTCCGCACCGTTTTCGCCGTATTTGGTGATGTACTGACCGACCTTGCTGTCGATATCCGACAGCTGCTCGACGGTGAGTTTGATGCCTTCATCCATTGCCATTTTTGTGATGAGCTTGGCGGTGATCGCTTTCTCCAAAGCCCCTTCCTTGACGATGTCGATGGTTTTCTTGCCGTCAATCTCGGATTCCCACAAATCCGCAGTCAGGTCTGTACCTTGCTGCGCTTCAATGCTTGACTTAATTTGTGAAAAGAAATACATAAACTCCTGTTTTGTGATGCTCTCACCGTTGACCGTTGCGACGACCGCCTTACCGGACAGCGTGCATGCGGACAGCCCCACAGTCAAAGCCACGACCAAAAACAGCGCGGCAACCTTCATATATCTTGACATAACCCTACCTCTTTTCTTGAATTTTTGTACCACGGCACAAGTGAATCCCGTCTGCGCACGCACTTTACATACTTTTTATTATACAATAATTTCAAGGATTTTTCAATTGTTTATAGTCCTGTAACACATTCTTAACATTCGCCAGCAAATCCTTGCCTTGGCAGCGCAGGGTGAGGTAGGGCTTTGCGCCTGCCGAATACAGCAGCCTGTTGTCGTATTGCTTCATCAAGTCCGACACGACCCGAAAGTCCGGCTCGCCGCCCCGGGCGAACACGAACACCACACCGGTGCCGGTGCTTTTTACCTCTTCGATGTCCAGCGACATGGCGAGGCTTCTGATGAGCGAGATGTCCAAAAGGTTGGCGACGGTTTGGGGCAGGTCGCCATACCTGTCCTGTATCTCGTCATAAACATCGAGCGCATCTTGGGCGTTTTCAATCGACGCAATGCGTTTGTAGATTTCGATGCGGTAATTCTCACCCTTGATATAGTCCTTGGGGATAAAGGCGTCGACGCTCAGCGTGACGCTCGTCTGCACCTGCGTCGGCAGCTCCTGACCTTTGAGCAATAATACCGCCTCCGCCAAAAGCTTGCAGTACATATCATAGCCGACCGCCTCCATATGCCCGTGCTGCTGCGTGCCGATGACGTTGCCCGCACCGCGGATTTCCAAGTCACGCAGCGCAATTTTAAAGCCGCTGCCAAACTCGGTAAACTCACGGATCGCCTTTAAACGCTTTTGCGCCGTCTCGGAAAGCACCCGGTCACGCCGGTACGTCAGGTACGCATACGCAAGCCTGTTGGAGCGTCCGACACGCCCCCTCAGCTGATAGAGCTGCGCCAGCCCCATTTGATCGGCTTCCTCCACGATGATGGTGTTGACGTTCGGGATGTCGAGACCCGTTTCGATGATCGTGGTGCAGACCAATACATCGACCTGCCTGTCGATGACCTGCTGCATGATGTCTTCAAGCTCGTGGACGCTCATCTGCCCATGTGCAACCACGACACGCAAGTCCGGAGAGAGCGCCGAAATGCGGGCGGCAACCTTGTCGATCGTCTGGACACGGTTGTGCAGGTAATAGACCTGACCGCCCCTGGCAACCTCACGCATGATGCCTTCCCTGATGATCTCGTCATTGTATTCAAGCACATAGGTGCTGACGGGGTATCGGTCCTTAGGCGGGTTTTCGAGCACGCTGATGTCCCTGATGCCGGTCATGCTCATGTGCAGCGTCCTCGGGATGGGCGTGGCGGTGAGGGTCAGCACGTCGACATGCTGCCGTATCTGTTTAAGCTGCTCCTTATGCGCGACCCCGAAGCGCTGCTCCTCGTCGATGATGAGCAGCCCGAGGTTTTTAAAGTTCAAATCCTTTTGGATGATCCTATGAGTACCGATGATGATGTCCACCTCGCCCGCCTTGGCGCGCTTGATGGTTTCCTGCTGCTGCTTTGCGGTGCGGAAGCGCGACAACATCTCTACCTTGACGGGAAACTCCTTCATCCGCTCGGCAAAGGTGGTATAATGCTGGCTTGCCAAAATCGTCGTCGGCACGAGGTATGCCACCTGAAAGCCGTCCATGACCGCCTTGAAAGCCGCCCTCAGCGCAATCTCGGTCTTGCCGTAACCCACGTCACCGCAAAGCAATCGGTCCATCGGGCGGTCCTTTTCCATGTCACGGCGCACCTCGTCGATGCTGGTGAGCTGGTCGTCGGTCTCCTCATAGGGGAAGGTCGCCGCAAAGCCAGCGTGCCAGTCGCCGTCAGGTGTAAAGGCGTGACCCTTTACATTCTCCCTGACCGCATAAAGCTCGATCAACTGGCGCGCCATATCCACTGCACTTTGGCGCACCTTTTGCTTGGTCGTCTGCCACTGCGTACCGCCAAGCTTGCTCAGTTTAACGGTTTCCGACTCCTTGCCGATGTATTTATAGACCAAATCAAGCTGGTTCGTCGGCACATAGAGCGAGTCCTTGCCCCGAAACTGTATGTGCAGGTAATCAGCGGTCGCGCCGTCTATCGACATCTCCTTGATACCGGTGAACTGACCGATGCCGTGGTCTTGGTGGACGACATAGTCGCCTACGCTAAGGTCGGTGAAGCTGTCAAGCCGCTCACCGGCTTTTCTTCTCGGCTGCCTTCTGGGCTTGCGGTCGTGACCGAAAACCTCCTTGTCGCCGATGATGGCAAGCTTGATGGCAGGGTACTCCGCACCCTGCGAAATCTCACCGTGCGTGACGATAATCTGTTTTGGCTCCGGCGGCTCCGTGACCGTTTCCCGGTAGACCGCAAAGATTTCCTCATCTTCGAGCGCCCTTGCGATATTTTTTGCCTTGCCCTCACTGCCCCCTAAGATGACCACGGCATAGCCACTATTGCGGTAAAAGCGCATCGCATCGTAGAACAAATCGAGCTTGCCGTGAAAGCCCGTCTGGCTCTTGGCGGAAATGGCGATCACCTGCCGGGGACGGTAGTCAGGGCAGGTGTGGGCAATGCCCGACAATCCGATCAGATTTTTTGACAGGACCCGAAGGGCGTCATGATAATCATTGCACCACTGTTTCTTCGACTGGATAACCATACCCTTTTCCGCAAAGGCGGCAACCTGCTCCGCAAGCTGGACACCGCTCGCCTCGGCGCTTTGCGAAATATTGCCCGGCTCGCAAATAAAAAAGAGCGTGTCGTCGCCCGCGTAGTCCAAAACCGTGGGAATACGCTCAAAAACAAACGGGATATACCGGTCCATTGAGGGGAAGCGTATCCGGTTTTCTAACCGTTCGGCGTCACGCCGCAACGTATCGCCGACGGCGCCCTCACGCTTATATGCCTCGGCTTCGAGGAAACCGACCAATTCCCCGCGGCGCTCATTGCTGATGAAAATCTCGTCCGACGGCGTCGCCGACGCACGGGTGAGCTTGCCCAATGAACGCTGCGAAATGACATCAAACTCACGAATGGAGTCGATTTCATCGTCAAACAGCTCGACCCTGACGGGATTTTGCGCCGTATGAGGGAAGAAATCGACGATGCCGCCCCTGATGGCGAACTGACCCCTGCCCTCGACGATGTCCTCCCTGACGTAGCCAAGCATGACAAAACTGTCTGCCAGCGTCGGCAGGCTGACCCGACCGCCGTCCTCAAAGCGCAGCGCTGCGTCAAACGCCTCCCTTGGCGCACAAAAGCCCAAAAGCGCCGAAATGGTCGTCACGACGATCGGCGCATCGTTCTCATACAGCCTTTGGAGCGTCGTCAACCTGTGGGACAGGACGTCCTTCGCCTGTGCGTCAATGTCATAGAAAATCAGCTCACGCTCCGGCAGCAGCATGGCGCCGTCGCCGTAAAAAGCCTGCAAATCGGCAAGCAGCTTGTTTGCCGCCACGCCGTCGGGCGTGACGACGATTGCCTTTTTCGATAAATTTCGACACGCACAAAAAATAAGGTGTGCGGATGATAGTCCGGACACCCCGATGACATTGACGGGCGTTTGCCCATGCGCTATACAATTGGTCAACTCGCCGAACCCGTCGAGTTCGGCGAGCGTTTTGGATAACCCTTCAAGTCTCATATGCTTTCCTTTATAGATCGATACTATTTCACAGCTTTTTAATCGTTTCCATCACATAGTCGGCAAATTCCGCACCGGTTGCGCCCGTATCACGCCCTGTAATGACAAGCTTCTTTTCCTCATACATGCAGATGTCAAGCGCTTTTTCGAGCTTTTTTGCCTTGTCGGCATGTCCGATGTGTTCGAGCAGCATGACCGCCGCCCTGATGATGCTGCACGGGTCGGCGTATTTGTCCCTGCCTTCAGCGACCATTCGGGGAGCGCTTCCGTGGATCGCCTCGAACATCGCATAACGCTTGCCGATGTTTGCGCTGCCCGCCGTGCCGACACCGCCCTGGAATTCCGCCGCCTCGTCGGTCAAAATGTCGCCGTACAGGTTGGGCAGCACCATGACCTGGAACTGTGTCCTGCGCTTGGGATCGACCAACTTGGCGGTCATGATGTCGATGTACCAGTCGTCAAGCTCGATGCCGGGATAGTCCTCGGAGACCCTTTTGCAGATGTCGAGGAATTTGCCGTCGGTGGTCTTGACGACATTTGCCTTGGTAACGCAGGTCACCTTGGTCTTGCCCGCCTTTTTGGCATAGTCGAATGCCGCCCTGGCGATACGTTCGCTGCCCTCGGTGGTGGTGACGCAAAAGTCTACCGCCAGCTCGTCCGTCACATGGATGCCCTTTGAACCGACCGCATACGAGCCCTCGGTGTTTTCACGGTAAAAAGTCCAGTCGATGCCCTCAGAGGGCACCTTGACCGGCCGCACGTTGGCAAAGAGGTCAAGCTCCTTGCGCATGGCGACGTTTGCGCTCTCGATGTTTGGCCACGGGTCGCCCGCTCTCGGCGTAGTGGTGGGACCTTTTAAAATGACGTGGCATTTTTTCAACTCCGCCAAAACGTCGTCCGGGATGGCTTTATTGCACGCCGCACGGTTTTCGATGGTGCAGCCGTCGATTACCTTAAACGCAACCTTCTCGCCTTCGAGCAGGAATTCTAAAATCCTGTGCGCCTCGTTTGTGATAGCGGGACCGATGCCGTCGCCGCCGACAACGCCGACGATGATTGCGTCCAACGCGTCATATTTGATAAAATCTTTGTTCTCGTTCATTTTCTCGACACGCCTCAGCTGTTCTTCCAGCAGCTTGCCGAACTTTTCCTGTGCCGCTTTGATCATCTCATTCATTCGTCTTATTCCTTTCCCTCGCTCTGTAATTTTGTGTAGTTTAAAAGTCCGCCAGCCAGGATCATCTCCCGCTGCCGTGCCGACAGGGTGATGCTGAGCGGAAGACTTGTGCCCTTTGTCCGGTTGCTCAGTATAATCTCGCCGCCATTTTCGATGGTCTGCCTGATGTCATCCAGCGCCAGCGCGTCGCCTGTATCGATGGCGTCGTAGTCGCTCTCGTTTGTAAAGGTGAGCGGCAGGATACCCGAATTGATCAGGTTTGCCATATGTATCCTCGCAAAGGACTTGGCAATGACCGCTTTGACGCCGAGGTACAGCGGAACAAGCGCCGCATGCTCACGGGACGAGCCCTGACCATAGTTTGCGCCGCCGATGATGAAGCCGCCCCCATGCTCCTTAGCACGCGCGGGGAACTGCGGGTCGCACGGCACAAGACAGAACTCCGAAAGAAACGGAATGTTCGAACGGTACGGCAGCAGCTTGGCGTTCGAGGGCATAATATGGTCGGTGGTGATGTTGTCGCCGACCTTGATGAGCGCCGTGCCCGAAACATCCGGGGCAAGCGGAACATTCACGGGGAACGGCTTGATGTTCGGACCTCTGACAACCTCAACGCCGGCATGGCTATCCGCAGGGGCGTCCACCATATTGTCGTTGATCAAAAATTCCTTCGGCAGTGCGATAACCGGCGCCTCGCCGAGCGTTCTCGGGTCAGTCAGCACGCCTGCAATCGCACTGATGGCGGCAGTCTCGGGGCTGACGATATAGATTTGTGCGGAGGTCGTGCCGCTTCTGCCCTCAAAATTACGGTTGTTTGTGCGCAGGGAAACGGCGTCGGTCCGGGGAGATTGACCCATACCGATACACGGTCCGCAGGCGCTTTCCAATATCCTTGCGCCCGCATCGATCATGTCGGCAAGCGCGCCGTTTAAGGCAAGCATATTCAAAACCTGCTTTGAGCCCGGACCGATGACAAGGCTGACATCGGGGTGTACCGACTTGCCCTTTAAAACGGCGGCGACCGTCATCATGTCCTGGTAGGAAGAATTGGTGCAGCTTCCGATAAAGACCTGGTCGACCTTGATCTTGCCGGTATTTTCCACCGTATCGACGTTGTCGGGCATATGCGGTTTCGCGACCAACGGCGTCAGTCCGGATAAGTCTATGGTAATTTCTTCATCGTACGCCGCATCAGCGTCAGCAAAAAGCGCTGTCCAATCGCTCTCACGTTTTTGCGCTTTTAAAAATTCCTTTGTGATCTCGTCGCTCGGAAAAACCGACGTGGTCGCGCCAAGCTCCGCACCCATATTGGTGATGGTCGCACGCTCGGGCACAGACAGCGTCCGGACGCCCTCGCCCGCATACTCGATGACATAGCCGACGCCGCCCTTAACGGACATCAGACGCAGCACCTCCAAGATAATATCCTTTGCGCTGACCCACGGCTTTAAGCTGCCGGTAAGGTTCACCCTTTTGACCTTCGGCATGGTCAGGTGGTACGCACCGCCGCCCATAGCAACCGCCACGTCCAAGCCGCCCGCACCGATGGCAAGCATGCCGATGCCGCCGCCCGTCGGGGTGTGGCTGTCTGAACCGAGCAGGGTTTTGCCCGGGATACCGAAGCGTTCAAGGTGCACCTGATGACAGATGCCGTTGCCGGGACGGGAAAAAAATATGCCATGTTTTTTGGCGACTGTTTGTATATACTTGTGGTCGTCGGCATTTTCAAACCCGGTTTGCAGCGTGTTATGGTCAATGTACGCAACCGATTTTTCGGTCTTGACACGAGGGATGCCGATCGCCTCAAATTGCAGATACGCCATTGTACCTGTGGAGTCCTGCGTCAGCGTTTGGTCGATTTTGATTGAAATATCCTCTCCCGCAAGCATCTTGCCGCTCACAAGGTGTTTTTCAATAATCTTCTGCGCAATGTTTAAGCCCATTTAATATACCCCCATTTCTTAGCCTACATAATATTTTATTGAAACAACCTGCAAATGTCAAGCAAAATATATCCCTCCGCACAAAAAACTGAGCAGACAAAAGCCGGGGAGCATGAATGCTCCCCGGCTTTTTACCCAAACTTCAATAAAATTTTATTCCGCAGGCGGCGAATAATCAAACGCCAATATCCTTACGTCATCACGTGTTGCCGTTCCGACTGCCGCTTCATAGCTGCCGTATTCTTCAAGCGGAAACTCAAATGCAAAGCTGCCGTCGCTGCCGGTAAGCGTCTGATTGAGATAAACAATGGTTTCCTCGTCATTCCGGACGACCAGTGTGAGGTACACATCGGCTTCTGTGGTGCCGTAGACGGTCATACTCCCTTCACCCTGTGCGTTCAAAAGCTCGTACAGATATGAATGACTGAGCTTTTTAGATGCAATCAAAGGCTTCATGTACTCCGTGGAATCCCAAAGAAACAGCTGTGCATACTCGCCTTCCAGCAAGGGAACCGAAAAGCTGTCCGACACACTCGGGTTTGCAGCTGTGAGGGTATAAGGTTTTGTCACGACATCAATGAGCCTTTTACCCTTATAACGGCCAAGGATGGCAACAAGGCTGCTGGTTTCCGAGTCTTTAAGGTTGCTGGTGACGTTAATACCGGCGATTGCCTCCTCGTCACCCATTGTCAGGCTAGTGTCTATGCTGAAAACCGGAGCTACGGTGACCTCATGCATTTGGGAAGCGTCTATCGTCAAAGAGAGCAAGCCGTTTCCGTCCGATTTCACAAACTCTGTCTGACCGCCTTCCCAACTGAGGTTATAGAGGGTATTCGGTACAAGCTGCGAAATATTAAGAACGGTGTCCGTTGCGTCAGACAGCTTCGGTCGTTGTGCATAAAACTTAAAGGTATTGGGGGACGCCAGGCTCTGATAGCGCAAATTGAGGTTATTTGTGCTCGAAAAAACCGGCAGTCCTTCGGTCTGGTACAGGCTATTGCCGTTTATCATAACAGTGTTGGTAATGTCGCTGCCGCTCTTTGTGTAAAAGACCGTTTCGGCATTAGCGGACAGGTCATTCATGGTGATGTTGCCGACATTGCTGCGAACCGCAAAGTAATCGGTTTTGGCTGCTCGGTTGACGGTCATTTTAAGCCCCTCTGAATCCTGCGTCAAAACAGGTGCGGACAAAAGCGTTTCACCGCCGACCTGCGGGAAATAGACCGATGCAAACTGTGCGGAATTGGCATTGGCAGTATTTTTTACGGCAAGTTCCGATCCGAGGCTCTGATAAACCGCATATTCGTACGCCGATTCGGGCGGCAGCAGCGTTGCGGTCGCGGCAACCGGCATCCTGACGTAGAGTGACATTTTGTCGCCGTCTTGATCAATCACATAGCCGTCATCCAAATTGCCCGTCCAGGTGCCCCTGTTGTGGAAGAGATACTCAAAGCTTCCCGTGCCGCTATTCTTTGCGATGTCGTCGAAGGACACATAATACCTGCCGTCCACATAGAAAATATCCCTGTCGAACTTGCTGAGCTTTACTTGATAGGCATTCTTCGCGTCACCGGTTGTAAAACCATAGTTATCCGTGCCGAAAAACTCACTGACCCTTGCCTGATTTGCCATATTAGTAATGGGCTGGCCCCATCCGTTTGTTTCAAAGTTTTGCCCCTTGCCGTCAACAATAAGGGTGTTGTGGTACCTCGACAGACGCACGTCCACATTTCCGGATTGCCCCTCAACATACGGCGGATAGTCGCCCCAACGCTTGCTCTTATAGCCAATCGTGATGTTTTGCGCATCGGGCTTGTCGTGCCCGACATTGCCGCGGCCTGTCAGCGCAATCCATTCATTCAAACGGTAGCCGCCCGGCGGACCGCTCTTTAAGGTCAGCGAAATGTCGTTATTTCCCCAACCGGTTCTGAAATGCACCATTTCGATGTCGGGGAAATAGGCGTAATCAGGCGCCTCCCATACCTCAGGCGCCAGCGTGTCGTCATAGTACATCAACAGCCATGCGTAATGGACAAAGGATTCGGACTTTGCGGCATAGGCGTCCAAAAACAGCCGTTGAAGCTTGCCATCCCTAAACTTAGACGCAATCTTAAAATAGTAATTGTTAAAAAAACCATCGGGTCATTGGAGAGCGGGTTTTTCAAGTAATCGCCGAAAGGAACCTGATTTTTCAGTCCCGGCATATAAAGATAAGCCTTAAAATATGCGGAATTTCTAAAATGCGCCTCCCACAGGCTGACACCGGAAATGGCTTCATACGCCGTCACAAGCGGGATAACCCTCGAACCCCCGAAGGTCATATACGAAGTGCTTTCATGATTGCTGCCGTCGTGTGCGGTCCAGTATATAATATTTTCTAATTCGCTTTCCGCAAAGCTGTAATATTCGGCAAGCTCGGCGTTGATGGCGTCGTCGGCAAAGTCGCCCATGATCGCCATGACGGTGAGCATCAAGCCGGCGACTCTGATATGGCGGTGGTTTAGGATATAGTCGGCCGTCCAATAGGTGCTGGGAGTAAAGTTTGCACGCAAATGGCGCACCTCTTTGAGCAGCTTGTTGCGAATATTCGCTTGCTCCGCGGCGCTGAAACTGTCATAGCACCAGTCATAGGCATAGCTGATGCCGATCATCGTCGCCGCGGTCTGCAACGACGCATAGTTTTCTCTTGCCAAGCCCCAATTTTCAAAGCCGATGACCTTATTCACATACGCTTTGATCTTATTAAAATATTTTCTGTTTTCATTTGAGCTATTGGGGTTAAAATAATGGGCAAGCGCAAGGTTGGGAATCCGCCATTCCATGTCCTGCCCGTCTATATATTCGCCATTCGCATTTAAAGTGATCCAATTGGCATTATTGTTGTAGTTGGCTGCGGTGGTCACTACTTTATCGTAAAAATCAGCATAATCAGGGTCGCTGCCCCTGCGGCTCAATTCCGCCAAAGAGACGTCCGTACCCAGAATGACGCGCGGATGCACGCCGATTAAATCGGTACGGAAAGAGGTACCCTTGTAGCCGTCGGTCGGTGCGGCAAATGCTTTGCCGCCTGTAAAGCCAAGCGTCGGAGCGCTGTCGGCGCCACCCGTTTCCCAAGCAATTGATTGCAGCAAAACAACCGCCGCCATAAAAACACACAATAACAGTTTTAACATTTTCATCTTGTGACGGGTGATACACGCCATACATTCTTCCTCCTTCAAATCGCATCAAATCTTTACATTTTTCATGCCGGGAAAACGCATTTATGTTATTTTGTATGAGTAGGAAATAAAAATTTCCTGTCATTCCTCTTGATACGACCTCTCAATAAGACAAAAATCCGCCCGTTCAAAACTGCAAAACACCCCCTGTGGCTTTGAAGTTTTGGTGTGTTTTGCCGTCGGAGGACGAAACCTTGCCCATGCGGGGCAAGAACGACAACGGCGAAATACGCCAAAATCATGCGACAGGGGGAATAAGTTTAACTTTCTAATGCCTGAGCCAGTGTTACTCAGTTAAATTCCAGTCATCTGTACCTTTATTTGTTTCAGAACCGGCCTCCTGATCATATGAACCGACCGCCGATTAACCTTTGATTGCGCCAACCATAATACCCTTAATAAAGAACCTTTGGATAAACGGATACAACGCCAGCATCGGAAGCACGGCAATAACAATGGTTGCATAAATCATGACCTCTCGGTTATACTGACCCATATCCACGCCATCCTGCGCCTCCATGTTCATTTCCACAATCAGCTTTTTAAGCCAAACCTGTAACGGCACTTTGCTGGAATCTCTAAGCAAAATCATCGACCATAAGAACCCATTCCAGCGGATGACCGCATAATACAGACTGATCGTCGCTATGGCAGGTATTGCCATGGGCAGATAAACCTTGAACAATATGTACAAATCACTTGCGCCGTCAATGCTCGCCGCTTCTTCAAGCGAGTCGGGAATGGACTCAAAATACGTCCGCATCAAAATGACATAAAACGCCAGCACAGCAAAGGCAACGATGACGGCAAGCCTTTGATTGTACAGCCCAAGGCTTTTGAAGTTCAGATAGTGCGGAACCATGCCGGGATTGAACCACATCGTGAACAGCACCATATAGTTGAAAAATCTTCTGCCGACAAGCCTTTTTTTGGAAAGCGTATAGGCACCGCAAATCGTAATGACCAAGCTGAACATCGTACCGAATACGGTGTAGAACAAGGCGTTACCATAGGATACCCAAATGCTGTCCAGTTGGAAAACTTCCTCATATGCCCCGAGCTGAAACCCCTTGGGGATCAGCCAAACCTCGCCCGCCGTCACAGCATCGCCGCTGCTGAGCGAAGCAACCAGTACGTACACAAACGGATAAATAGCAAGCAACGCCCCGGCTGTTATCAATGTATAGTTGATTATTGTAAAAATCCATTCACCTGTTGACTTTTTCATATCCGACCACCTACCATAAACTGATTTCTGTTACTTTTTTGCTGACTGTGTTGGAAATTAAAACGAGTATGAGCGCAACCACTCCGTTAAACAACCCGACAGCAGCGGCAAGCGAATACTGCGGCGTTGGGCTGAGAACCGCTTCACGATAGACATACGAACTGAAAACATCCGCAGTTGCAAAGGTGACTGGCTGATAGAGCAAAATGATGGCTTCATAGCCGATGTCAAGAAGATGCCCGATCCTCAAAATCAGCATGATAATGACTGTCGGCAGGATCCCCGGAAGGGTCACGTGCCAAAGCTGCTTCCATCTGCCAGCACCGTCGATCCTGGCTGCTTCATAAAGCTCCATATCAACCGCCGCAAGGGCCGCTATGTAAATAATAGAATTAAAACCGACTTCCTTCCAAATGTGCATCAAAACATAAATCGGCCGGAAATATTCAGGCTTTATCAGGAAGTATACCTTTTCGCCGCCGAACTTCTCGATGATCAGGTTGATGATACCGCTTCCGGGCGACAGGAAGTTTGTGACCAAACCCGCAACAACCACCATAGAGATAAAATGCGGAACGTAAACAAAGGTCTGCGCAAGTTTTTTGTAGGTTTGACTTTTGACCTCGTTGAGCATCAACGCCAAAATAATCGGCAGCGGGAATGCAAACAGCAGCATATAACCGTTTAGGATCAGAGTATTCTTAAGCAGACGCACAAAATACGGACCGCCAAAGAACTGTTGGAAATAATAGTACCATGGATCTATCCAAGAGCTGGCCGTAATGCCGAGCGCCGGATTGAATTCCTTGAATGCAATCTGCAAGCCGTACATCGGCTTATAGTTGAAAAGAATATAGTATGCAACCATCGGCAGCAAGAGCAAATATAAATATTTGTCTCTTTTAATCTGCGACCAAAGGCTCCTTTTCCTGTCAACCGCAATGGTACTTTTCGTTGTTTGTTTGCTGTACTCCGTAACTTTCAATACCTGTGCACCGCCTTCGCTATGTATGGTTTTATTTATTTATAGGAAATTACACAACATCGGCGTAATTTCCGCGCTCCGGCGAAATGAATTCGCCTATGCTTTGTTCTTTACGCATAAACCTACAATTAAATTATACCTTTTTAGATACACTGCGTAAATATACATTTCTTTCTGTTTATCAACAAAACTTGATATATTCACAAAAAACCGTGATTTTTTTGTGAAATCATCCAAATAAAGCAAGCTCCATGGCAGTCTGTGTGACCGCCGCCTCACAAATCCGAAGTCGTACGAAGCATGACGCCAATCCTCCCGTCCATCACCTCATCGCTCACCCCGATCGTTTTGCATACGAACCCGCAAGTATTTGCAAGACGTAATATTTATTATAGAGAAATTTTCACCGAGAGTAAATCCCCATTTTTTTATATTGATGTGCAAATCTTTTGTAAAATTGTAAAAATGCCTAAAAAATCTGCTTCCTACGCCTAAAAATATGCATATTTTTGGTGATAATCACCGAAAGCAGACCTATTACTTCTCAGAGGAGCAGCGCATTTGCGTTCTTTCTAAAAGCAGCGCGCTAAAATCGTATAAGCGGTGTTAATAACAAAACAAACGGTCATGCCGAACACTGTCGGTATGACAAATGCCGCTGCCATCCATTTCAGGCTGCAGGTTTCCTTGCGAATGGTCAGGCAGGTGGTTGAGCATGGCCAGTGCATCAGTGAAAAAAGCACCGTACAGACTGCAGTGACCGGGGTCCAGCCGTTCTCGGTCAGCAGCAGGCGCAGTCCGGCGAGACTGTCTATCTCGATTAGGCTGCCGTTTGCCATATAAGACATCACGATGACCGGCACGACAATCTCGTTGGCGGGGAGCGCTAAAATAAACGCCAGCAAAATCACGCCGTCCATCCCTAAAAGGCGTGCAAAGGGGTCGAGAAGTCCTGAGCAATACATAAGCAGCGTACCGTCGCCGACTGAAATATTCGCCATTAGCCAAATTACCAGGCCCGCAGGCGCAGCGACGGCGATCGCCCTTCCCAAAACGAACAGAGTCCGGTCAACGATCGAACGGACGATTACCTGTTTTATCCGGGGCCGGCGGTAGGGGGGCAGTTCCAGTGTAAAGGAGGATGCCTTACCCCGTAGCAGCGTTTTGGAAAGCATGTGCGATACCAAAAAGGTCATGCCTATGCCGAGCAGTATCACCAGCGTCAGCAAAGCCGCGGAAAGCAGCGATCCAAGCACTCCGTCCGATGTGACGAAAAACATGGCGATGACGGCAATCATCGTAGGGAATCTGCCGTTGCACGGTACAAAATTGTTGGTGAGCATGGCAATCAGACGTTCACGGGGCGAGTCGATGATCCTGCATCCGACAATGCCCGCTGCATTACAGCCGAAACCCATACACATCGTGAGCGCCTGTTTTCCGCAGGCATGGCACCTTTTGAAGTATTTATCCAAGTTGAATGCCACTCTCGGCAGATACCCCAAATCCTCTAACAGGGTAAACAGCGGGAAAAATATCGCCATCGGCGGCAGCATCACCGACACCACCCATGCGAGCACACGGTAAACGCCGTGCACCAGCATATTTTGCAGCCATTCGGGTGCGCCGAAAAACCGGAAAACTTCTCCCAGCATGCCCTCGATGCTAAACAGCAGATCCCCTAAAAGCTGTGACGGATAGTTTGCGCCGGTGATGGTAAGCCACAGGATGAAAAGCAGCAGCATGATCATCACAGGAAAGCCGATCTTTCTGCCGGTCAGCAGGCGGTCTAAGTATCTGTCCGTGTCGTTGTAGCCTTTATCCCCAAAAGAAACGGTGTTCTTACAGATGTGCTCCGCCGACCTGACCAGGCTGCCGGCAATGTTATCGCATAGCGCCTCGCCGCTCAAATGCGCCTGACGAAGCAGCGCCTGCGCTTCCTTTAATTGTTCTCCGACCGATTCCTCCGCAAGAAAATCAATGCCGAAGCGGCGCTTGATTTCTTCCAACAGCGCTGTGTCACCCTCTAAGAGCTTTAAGCAAATCCAACGTGCGGGCAGCTTTGTGCGGTTGATTTGCTCTGCGGCAGGCAAAAGCATGCTGATCGCTTGCTCGATTTTCTCGGCATAAGCGACAGTAAACGGTTTGTTTTTGATTTTGCCGCTTGCGACGCCGTCCACTGCCTGCATCAGGTCATCAAGCCCGCGGTTTTGCCGTGCGGCGGTACCGACGACCGGTACGCCCAGCTTTTCGGACAGCGCCGGAAAGTCGATGCGGATTTTTTTCTTTTCCGCCTCATCCAACAGGTTGACGCACAAGACCACACGTCCAGTCAGCTCGATGGTTTGCAGCACGAGGTTCATATTGCGTTCAAGGCAGGTGGCGTCGCACACGACAACCACTGCGTCCGGCTCGCCGAAACAGATGAAATTGCGGGCGACCTCCTCCTCTGCCGACTGCGGTACCAGCGAGTATGTACCCGGGATGTCAAAAAGCGTATAGTCCGTGCCGCAAAAGCTAAACCTGCCGCTTGCGCTCGACACAGTTTTGCCCGCCCAGTTGCCCGTATGCTGGTTCATACCCGTCAGACTGTTAAAGACGGTGCTTTTCCCCACATTCGGATTGCCTGACAAGGCAATTACCTTTACAGTCTCCGTCTGACTATCCCGCTGTTTCATAACCATTCTGCGGCGCTTGCGCTCACGCCGGATACGATGATATTGGACGAATCCTCTGAACGGATGGCAATGACCGCACCCCTGACGAGATATGCCACAGGGTCGCCCAAGGGACTCTTTTGCAGGCAGGACACCCTCGTGCCGACGACCAGCCCGATGTCTTGGAGCCTGCGCCTGATACCTCCCTGTGAGAGCAGCCTTGTGACCGTTGCGCTTTGCCCCTGATTTAATTCATTGAGTGTACTTTCTATATTCATGTCTTACCCTAACCTCATTATGTTTAATTTGTTTCCTAATGTCATTGTATGACGGCATCGGCATGATGTGCCTAAGCGTAGGCGGATTCATTTCGCCGAAGTGCGGAAATTACGCCGATTTTGCGTAATTTCCTATAAAAAACAAAACCGTCCGAAGCGCATTGCGCTCCGGACGGAAAGGGTGTTCTTATGCTTTTACCAAATGCATTTTATTGCTGCTGCCGAATTCGACAATCAGGGTGGCGACGATTTCACTGATGCCGTCCTTGATGCAGCCGACGATATCGGCAATGTCGTCGTTGGGGATGACGCCGGCGGTGACAGTGTCCATCATCGGTACCAGCCAGCCCCTCGGATCGACGATTTTGGGATTGCTTTGCATGATGTCCCAAATCGCTTTAAGGTTCAGGTTTTCCTTCTGCTTCGGGTTGCGGTTGAAATATTCCCTGACATTGCGTGTTGCTGCAAGTCGCAGATCGGTGTCTATGTTGATTTTGCAGATGCCTTCGGGAATGACCGCTTTCAATTGGTCAAGCGGGATGCCGCCTGCGTCGCTGAGCTCGCCGCCATTGTTGATGATGTCCTGTACCAACTGGGGCGGAACGATGGAACTGCCGTGCGACACCAGTGCGCCCTCAATGCCGGAGTGACGCATATTTTCCATAGACGCCGTGGCGATTTCTTTCCTCAGCCTGACGTTTTTGCCCTTGACGGGTCCGTGCATGGTGCCATAGCTGATGGCAAGGCAATCGACCCCTGTTTTTTCAAAAAAGTCACAGACCAGCATGGGGTTGGTATAGGTGGACTTTTCGCTGAACACGTCATCTTCCACGCCCGCCAAAACACCCAGCTCACCCTCGACCGACACGCCGAAGCCCTTGGCATAATCCACCACCTTTTTGGTGATTGCCACGTTTTCGTCATAGGGCAGGTGTGAACCGTCGATCATGACCGACGTAAAGCCGCCGTCGATTGCTGCCCGGATGCTGTCCATATCCTTGCCGTGGTCAAGGTGCAGGCAAACCGGGATAACCGACCTTTCCGCCAGCGCCCTGACTTTGTCACCGATGCGCTTTGCTCCCCTGCGTTTGTCCTCAATGGTGGATTTCATAAAGTCGGCGTTGCCGCCCATAAATCCATTTGCCAAATCTGCCGCCTGAATAATCAGCGGGCTGCGCAAAATCTCGTGCATCCTGACGACCGCTTCAATCTGGCATATTGCATTGACATTGAATGCGCCGTGCGCATACTTACCTTCAACCGCCGCCTTTAATATCGGCTTCATTGATACCATACTCATCTCATCTTATCCTTTCCTGTGAAAATTAAGATTTCCGCATCACCTGTGACCGTAAAGTCCTCATCTATATACAGCTCATCGGCTCTTTTGACCGGCACGTCATTGATTTCGCCCTCGCCGTCCATCATCAGTACGATCGCGTAGCTGCCGACCTTAAAGCTGCCCGCCTTTGCCTGAGTGATGCTGAAAAAATCGTTGGAAATCACGGTATCGTTTTCCCGCATGACCATGTAGTCCCCGGGCTTTGACGGCACGTATGCAAAGCAGTCAAACATAGCGTCAAACCCTGCGCCGCCGTGCAGGTCCCTGTCCTCGAGCCGTTTGCCCGCAGGGGTGACATATTCCATCCGAAACGTGATATCCGTCGGCTGCTGCGCCTCCGCGAAGAACACGCCGCCGCCCATCGCATGCGGCACATTCGCCGGTACAAAAAAACAGTCGCCCTTTTTCACCTCTATTTTGTTCAGGCAGCCGATCATGGCGCTGATGTCCTGCCTGTTAAAAAGGTCTATCCACTTTTCCCTGGTGATGCCCTCTTTAAACCCTAATAGGACATATGGGTTTTCGTCACCGATCTTTCTGGTGCCCAGTATGTACCAGCACTCAGTTTTTCCATAGGGATAGCGGCAGTATTTTTGGGACTGCACATCTGTCGGGTGCGTCTGTATCATCAGGCGGGAGCAGCTATCGAGCACTTTGACCAGCACGTCGAGGTCACGGCGGATCACATCTCTGAGCAGCCTGCCGTCCTCGGTTTGTGACAGCCCTGTGCCATCCGTGGCGACAACCGTCGACGCCACCCAGCGTTCAGGATAGTTGCCGTCTGCGGCATCCTGCCTACCCTGCCACTCATCCAACAGCTTGCCGCCCAAAAACGGGCGGTAGACCCTGTTTTCCTTTAATTTATAGATCGCCATATCACCCTCCATTCCGCCGCTCCGCATCGGCACAAATAAAATATGAAAGTTTCCCTTTATTCGCGGAGCAGAGGAATAAAGGAGGTTGCCGCACCGAAACGCGGGCGGCGTACGCCACCTTCCTATCGCGTTTCGTGTGCATCCGTCAGAGACGGTCATGTGAAAGCTTCTTTCACACGAACACCGCCTTCTAAATATTCACCGCCGAATAGGCAAAGCTTTGCGTTTCATTCGGCTTTAAAGCTGTAATATAGGGTTTGTTTTCCAATGCAACGTCAGAATCCTCGGAATCAGGCGGCATGCTCCACGGCTCCAAGCAGACAAAGGGCGTATCCTGACCATAGGGCTGCCAAACAGCGAATACGTTAAAGCCCTCAAAGTCAAAGCGAATGCCCCTGCCGGTGTGCCGGTTTATGAGCTTTACACTGTCTGAACGCATGTTATCAAACATAATAACATCATGCTTAAACAGTGCGTGGTCCAGGGAAAGCGGACTGATATGCTTTGTTTCCTGTTTATTAAACACAATGTCATAGTCCGAAAATGCGTCGCCGGACATCGGGCAGACAAACCCCGTATGCCCGCCGATGCCAAAAAAGATGTCCCTGTCATCGGTGTTTTCGACTGAAAGAGTCGTCGAAAATCCGTTTTCAAGAATGCGGTGCGTGATCACCAGGTTAAAGCTATACGGATACATCGCTCGGGTGTATGGGTCGTCTTTGAGCAGCATAGTGACCTGGTCAGGTTGAACATCTGTAACCTCAAACGTCAGATCCCGTGCAAAGCCATGCTTGGTGATGGCATATTCCCTGCCGCCGATGGACGTTTTTCCGCCTTTGAGGCAGCCGATAACCGGAAACAGCGTGGGATTCCTGCCCGCCCAATATTTTTCGTCGCCATGCCACAGCATTTCCCTGCCGCCGACCGACAGGGAGATCAGCTCACCGCCCTTTGACGAAACGATACCCCTCACGCTGCCTTTGGTGATGGTATAGTGTGACACAGGACTACTTTCCATGACAGCAATAGTCCACGCCGTATTCCTTGCTGTCGTTTTTCATGCACAGGTGGACGGCGGTGGTCTTAAACGCCAGCGGAAGCGCTAAAATATTGGGGCTTTCACCAACATATTTTTTCTTGGCGTCCGCTAAGGCTTCTTCGATCGTCGTACGGGTTTTGAGCCCCATCGAACGTGCAAGCCCTGTCTTTTCCGCACCGGTGATATAGATGGCGGCGGTGTTTTCCTCCGCTATGTGACCGCAGCTGATCATCGAGAACGCATGGAACGGATGAAAGCCGTTGCCGTACCGGTAGTTTCTGATATACTCCCCGTTTGTCGCAAAAAGCTCGCCGTACCTGTCCATATCGGGCAGGGTGTTCATATAGTCCTTTTGGAACATGTCAAACACCTCGCGATAGCCCGTGAACAGCTCATCATGGAAAAAGCCGTTGCAAATCGATGGGCAGATGATGACGCACCTGTCGCTCATCACCCGCTTGTGGCGTATGACCTGCGCCGACAGCGCCTGCATCATCATGATCGGGTTGGTGCCCATGCCGTCGCCGTAATGGAAAAACTGGGGCATACCGAAAATCATGACGTCATACTTCTTATCCGCCCAATGGACATAGGTGCGCTTGTCCGCTTCCGCCCACGAAATCGGCTGCATTTCCTTAGCATAACCCGCATATATGGCGATCTGCCTGGATTTGGTATCCAGCACGGCATCGACGCAGAAAAACTTCTTGCCCATCTTCTCTTCCATGTGCATTGAGATGTCGTCAAACTTCCTGCGCATTTCCGACTTGCCGCTGACCGGCACAAAATCCTTCCTGTGCATGACCTCCGGCACATGGTGCGACGCAATCGAGCGCCAGTGCGTGATGCCGGTCGCACTGTGCTTATAGCCGCCCGAATAACCGCCGTAAGGGTTGCCCTGCGTGTGACCTATCAAAATCGCCACATCACTGTCATAGACATATTTGTTCATGATGACAGGGTCACCGCTCGAGGTCTTCCCAAGGTCGATCAGGTTGTCATAGTCCTCGCTGTCGTGGTTGATGATCTGCTTGGTATACCAAAACTGATTAAAAATCTTCTCACCCAAGATGCCTAAGATTTCCTGCTTAGTGTTCTTGCGGTGCAGACCGTTGGAGCAGATCAGCAGGATATCCTCCTTTTGGACGCCCACCTGATAAAGCTCCTCCAAAACGACCGGGATCGCAAGCTTTCTGTGCGAAGTCGGCTGCTCGCCGCCCTTTACCCTGTCGGGAAAAATGATCGTCACCTTCGCACCCTTTTTCGCAAGCACGGAAAGCGGCGCCATACCAATAGGATTTTGAACCGCCTTTCTGGTTTCCTCAATCAGCTTGTCCTCGGGTATACATACCGGGTCGGGAACCGTTTCGCCCGGGATGAACACATCGGCGCTGTCGGGAAGCTCCGCTTCCACCATGCCGTGACCGTATTCAAATTTCAGTTTCATATTATCCGTCCTCCCATATCATTTCATGTAGGTGTCGACAATCTTTAAAAACTCCTCGGGATAAAATCCGATATCCCCCGAAAACCTTGTCAGCGCAATCAGTCCGCCGTCCACGGTGGAAATGCCCGCAAGCATAGCGGCATTTTCCTCTTTCAGCCCGCCGCCGTAGATGACGGGCAGGTCGATGACCGACTTGATCAGAGCGCTTGCCATAACGATATAATCCCTGTCCGGCGGCGTTTTGCCGGGACCAATCGCCCAAACAGGCTCATAGGCTATGCAGATGTCTTTGGTGTCAACGCCTGCAAGACCGATGCTGATCTGCTCGGTCAGCACATTTTTGATATAAGGCTGTTCCTCCGGCTTTTCACCGATGCAGAACAGCACTTTGAGCCCTGCCGCAACCGCACACCTGACTTCTTGGTTTAACTGTTCATTTGTCTTGGTCTTGCGCTCCTCGCAATGCCCGATGATCGCCCACTCACAGCCCAGCGCGCTCATAGCGGCAGCGGGTCGGTAGGTAGTAAAGGCGCCGAAATTTGCACCGATGTCCTCGGTATGTACGCCCTGACAGCCGATCGGTATGCCATAATCGTTGACAGCGCCCAGGATGTGCGCCTCGGGAAAGAAGAATGCCTTTTGCACATCGTACTGCGAAACGCCCTTGCAGCCCTCGATGACAGTCCTTGCCCAATCCTTCACATCGGCAAGGGAATTGACTCCGCCCATTGCCTTAGGCATGTCAAAACGCTTTAAGTTGACAAAAATGTATTTCATGTCCTACCCTCCAATTTTGAGAATTTCGGCATTTCCCCGACAAGCGGCGCCGCATAGGCTTTAAATGCATCGGAAATCCTATTGCCGTTTACGATCCATTCAAGCGGAAACTTGCGCTCTGCATTGGCGACGTCGCCAAGCGGCACAAGCGACAGGCTGCCGTCCGCGGCAATCGACACCATGAATCCCGTCTTGCCCTGCAATGCGCTTTCCACGGCAAACCTGCCCGCCGCTATCGCCTCGTTCCGGTCACGCTCCGTTTGCAGTGCAACCGACGTCCTGCCGATCAGCCCGGGCTTTTCGCCGCGCGCCTTGATGCCTGTTTCGGTCATGATCATGTCGGCAAGCGACTGTGCGGCGCCGCCGGGCACGGTATGTCCAAACCCATCCACGATGCCCGAATCCGCCACCATCTTTCCGTCTGCGTAGCGTATGCCCTCGCTGGCGCAAACCAGTATGCCCTTTTTGGTGTTCCAAAGGCGCTTGATGTCGCTTAAAAACGCTTCCTTATCAAAGGCGACCTCGGGCAGATAAATCAAATCCGGCTCAGCAAACGCCGTTGCGGCGGTAAGCCAGCCCGCATTCCTGCCCATCACCTCCATCACCACCACATGGATCGGCAGGCTCATCACATCCTGTTTCAGTTCCGCAGCCGTCACGGCATAGTAGCGTGCGCTGCTGCCGTAGCCGGGGCAGTGGTTGGTGCGGCAAAGGTCGTTGTCGATGGTCTTGGGAATGCCTATGACCTTCATATCATAGCCGCTGGACTTGGCAAGCCCGGCAATCTTGTTGCAGGTGTCCATACTGTCGTTGCCGCCGTTGTAGAAAAAATAGCGGATGCCGTATTTTTTGAACTTTTCAAGCAAAACCGGATAATCGTCTGATTTAAGCTTTCGTCTGCACGAGCCGACCGCCGACGCCGGCGTATATGGCAGCAGCGCAATATCCTCGTCGCTTTGCGCCCGAAGGTCGATGAAATCCTCGGCAAAGACGCCCTCTATTCCGTAGTGCGCCGCATAAATGTTGCCGATTTGCGCAGCATCCTTTGCGGCAATCAGTGCACCGTAGAGCGAAGCGTTGATGACCGGCGTCGGTCCGCCGCCGTGGGCGATTAACATATTCCCCTGCAAAACAATCTCTCCCTTGTGTATATTATATATGTTTGACGCTTTCCCGCTCAATCAGCCTGTATGGCAGCTCGATGCGCATTTGCAGCCTGTGCCCCTTTTCGATCCTGTCGATCAATAGCTTTGTCGCCGCTATGCCCAGCTCTTCTTTTGGGATATCGATGGTCGTCAGCATCGGCGACACAAATTGCGCCATCTCAATGTTGTCTATGCTGATGATCGAAACATCGTCCGGTATGCGCAGTCCGTGTTCTTTCAGCGCACGCATGGCGCCGATCGCCGTCGAGTCATTGGCGCAAAAAAGTGCGGAGGGCGGCAATTGTACGCAAAGCGCCTCTTTCATTTGGCGGTAAGCATCGTCGGGCGTCAAATCGCAGTTTACCGTAAAACCAGGCTTGATAGCGCTGTTTTCAAGCACGTTCAAAAACGCCTTGTACCGGTGCTCGTTTACCTTTCCGCCCGTTTTAATCTCACCGAGAAATCCGATGTCGGTATGTCCCGACTTCAAAAGATAATTAACGCAGTCCTCGCTTGCCTTATAGCTGTCGCAGATGACTTCGTCAAACGCCGAACCAACACTGTTGATTCCCGCATAGATGATGTTTTTAAAGCTCGCCTTCAAAAATTCCAAAAAGCGCTTGTCAAAGCGTCCCAAAACGACCACGCCGTCCACGCGCTGATTGGATATGCTTTGGAAAAAAGCCGAATTGTTTTTGTCGTAGACCGAATACATAAACTTGATGATGTATCCGCTCCTGAGCGCCTGATTTTCAACGCCTCTGGCGATGTATGAAAAAAACGGGTCGCTGGAAGTGTTGTGCGTTGAGGTGAAAATACAGCCGATGGACTTGGTCTTTGCGCCTTTGGCCTCCGTTACGCCCATCCGCAGCAGCTTGGCATTGTTGTTCGGCACATAGCCAAGCTCCCGCACGGCGTCCCACACCTTTTCTTTCATCGCAAGGCTTGCGGACTTCGTGTTAGAGTCGTTTAATATCCGCGATACGGTCGCCACTGTCACATTACATTTCCTGGCAACGTCTTTTAATGTCACCATATCTTTTACCATCCTTTGATCATACTGCACATATCTATTATATCATCTCGTCTGAGGATGTAAACATAAATTTAGGTAAACGTTTACCTTATTAAAAAGTGTCTTAAAAAAGCGTTCGGGAAAGCGCAGGCGGATTCACTTCGCCTTTTGCGTAATTTCCTATAAGTTAAAAAGTGCCGTAAGGCACTTTTTAGTGCGCTGACGTACCCCTTTGCTAAGGAATGAATTAATTGTTTTTATCTTATTAGGAAATTCGAGAAATTTCCTAATAAGATAAAAAACCATCCCCCAAAAGCTATTGCTTAGACGGATGGTGTATGTGAAATCGCTGCCTAAGAAAATTTTTCAAGCAAAGTAAAAATCCTCGGAACCGTTTCATATTTTTTGCGCTCGTGCGCGGCGATATACATAATCAATTCGCTGATGCTGATTTTCCGTTTAAACTGACAATGATAATCACCCTTGCTGCGATAGGCTCTGTTCGCATTTTCGTGCATAAGCCGGATATACTCGCCCGTAATATCAAAATACCATTGGGAATACCTTGACCGGATAAAAACACGACGGTCATCAAACCGGCAGTCCAATCCATACTTTGGACACAGGTCAGCGACCTCAGCCTTAACCTCATCAGCATATGTGCGGTGGTGAATACAGCATACGCCGAATATAAAGCCGTTTTGCTTGGCTTGGGCATAAGACTCAAATTTTATTCTGTCAATATGCCTTATCTTTTGCGCATAAACACAGTGCCTGCTATGGCACAGTTTTTTCTTTGACTTTACAGAAGCCACAAGCATCCGTAACACCTCCGTTATGTGTTCATCATATCACACAGGGTGTACGATTATTAGGACACATGATCCGGCCGCTTTCCATCATCATGTTTTATGGCTCATAGGTGATGACAACGCTTTGTGTTTCCCCATCCCATGAAATGCCGCATCCCGGAATGTTGTCCGCCACAAATCGGACGGGAACCATAGTGCGGCTGTTGATGGTGGTGGGCGCAACATCAATGGTCTTGCTTTGCCAGTTGACACGGATCTCGGTCTTATCCAGCCACATTTCAATGGTAGTCCCCCTTGCCGACACCGTCACCTTACGCTCTGCATTGTCCCAGCCGACCGTACCGCCCATGGCTTCCGCTACGGCACGGATGGGGAGCAGTGTCCTGCCGTTTAAGAGTGTCGGCGGGGAATCCAGCGCCACCAGCTTGCCGTCCGCACTGATATTCGGATGATTGATTTGCATGAGGATTTTTTTCTGCTTTCCCGGCGCATTCGGATCGGGTGCGGGCGCCACAGGGGTCAGCCGCTTGCTGCCCGTCCAGCTGCCGCCCGCCAGACTGGAACCGTAGCCCCAGGAACCGCTGAAAGTTTTCCCGTCCGCTGACATAATAAACTCAATATCCCCGGCATCTCTGTCCGGCGCATAGCTGGGCGCTTCCGACCATGTGCCGATCAGCTTGTTCCCAGACACAACGGCATTGATCCTTCCGCTGTCATGGGTGTATGTACCTGTGACTACATTGCCGCTTTGCGTCAGCACCATGTGTCCCCAATTACTGTCCCACTCGCCTTCCCATGTGTATTTGCCCAAATCATAATTTGCCCCACCGTCAATGCTGACAGCGCCCAAAAGCGGAATCACAAGACACATTGCCATAAGCTTTAATAAGTTCCCTTTCATATTTTTTCACATTCCTTTCCAAAATAAATGGCATTTCATAAATCACCTGCTCTGCCTTTTGCACATTGTCCATGCCGTGCAAAAGCGCCAAAGGCTGATACCACCGTTTTTTCTTTTGCGCCTTCTTCCCATACTATAAGGTAAGAAAGCTGAAAAGTCATCATCCGAAAGGATGAAAACACAGCAAAAAGCCCCTCATGCTTTCACATGAGGGGCACAACTGATGCGAATTTTCCAATCACGTACCGGATTGGTTTTTTAAGAGAAGGCTGATCAGCTCCGCCCGGCTGGAAACATCATATTTTGAAAAAATGTTCCGGACATGGGTTTTAACGGTGTTTTCGCTGATATATAATGCGGCGGCGATCTCACGGTTTGCTCTGCCCGAAAGAATGCGCTGCAATACCTCCTGTTCCCGAACAGTCAGCGGATCGAGGGTTTGTATCCGGCTTAGCGCCGCCCGTTGCATTGTCTCCGGCATACGGTCACAGCCGGCAAGGTAGGCATGACTTTTCAGCAGTATGATAAGCTGCCGGTTCAGCGGCGGCAGCAGCACCAGCGTAACGCACACCACCGTAAGGGCGATGACCGCCACTTCTGCGCCGGAAAGCCGGATAGAGGTTACCGCCATTCCAACCATGCCGCCGCACAAAACGCCTGCCACATTGGCCGAAAGCCCGCTGCCGAATACCCGTGCGGGGTTATCGGTATAATCGAGCATCTCACCGAGGATACTCCACCAAAACAAATCAAAAATACCGTAGGCGCCAAGCATCAGGGTATTCACAACAAGATAGTCGGTTCCGTTTTGCCCGAGCAGCATAAAGCTGATGAACGAAGCCACGATCATAGCCATGCCTATATATAAAATTTTAGACCGGTTTGCTTTAAACGGCAAGTTTCTTATAACGGCAAGAGCGGCAATATACGGTACGGCCCAATACCAGCTTGTCAATCCCGTAAGATGTTCAAAAGCAGGATTTATGACCTGGTACATCAGCCCCGAGTTGATGGTCAGGATAAAAACAAACAGGCAGAGCAAAAGCAATGAGTTCTTTATGCCGCCGTGCCGACCGCTTGTTATTTTCTCTGCCCGGACACAATCCGTATACTCCGGCAACGCCAAAGAAAATATGATACCTATAATAAGACACAGCATCGCAAAAGCAAGCCCCCAAAAGGGGGACAGGTGGATCGCCGTCATATTGACGGCAATCATAAGCATATTGGAGTAAATCAAAGCGTCCGCACAGGTTTTGATGCGCTGGTTTTTAGGCGTAAATGCTTTGAGAAAATATCCCCATGCCGCAACCGCACAGCCCGAAGCGTAAGCCGCAATGGACAGTCCTACAAACCATAATGCCGTAGGCACGAAGTAAAGTGGCATCGTGGCGCACAGGCACATAAGCAAGCTGCCTGACAGGATATGCTTGGCTGCTTTTTGCGTATTGGCGAAAAATCCGCAGGTGGATAGCCCTGCGAAGTGTGCGATGATGATTGTTATCATGTAAGTGTCCGGCAAAGCGTTAAAATGGTTCAGCAAGCCATAAAGCACCTGTCCCTCAAACAGGAAGGACAGCAGATAGGCAAATGAAAAGGAAAATGCGGCAACCGACAGTACCCTCGGATTTTTGATAAACAGATGCACACATGTCCCTCCCTGCACGTTGAATTGATAAAATAATCATATTTATGAGCCTCGGCACAGCCGGAATTTTTGCCATAGTCTCTTATCGTACGATGCCGTCATAGGTCAAAAGCGCCTGATACAGATCAGGCCGGCGATCACGGAAAATACCCCATTCTATACGCTGCGCCCCGGCTTTGTCCAAATCAAATTCCGCAACAATGACCGCTTCCTCGTCCCTGCCTGCCTCCGCAATCTTTGCGCCGGTCGGGTCGGTGATGAACGACGAGCCGTAAAAGCGTATCTCGGAACCGTCAATCCGCTCGCTGCCAATACGGTTCGACGCCGCCACAGGCACTAAGTTGCAGGCGGAGTGCCCGATCATGCAGCGCTGCCAATGGTCTTTTGAATCAACGGACGGGCTTTCCGGCTCCGAGCCGATAGCGGTGGGATACAGCAGGAGCTCCGCACCCATCAATGCCATGCATCGCGCCGCCTCGGGATACCACTGATCCCAGCAAATGCCCACGCCGATCCTTGCAAATTTGGTGTCCCATACCTTAAAGCCCGTGTCCCCCGGATTGAAATAGTATTTTTCCTCATATCCGGGACCGTCGGGGATATGACTTTTCCTGTACACGCCCAGCACCTCGCCGTCGGCGTCGATCATCGCCATGGCGTTATAGCGGGCGTTGTTCTTCTTTTCGTAAAAGCTGACGGGCAGCACGACCCCCAGCTCTTTGGCGACCTTTTGAAAGTGGCGCACCGCCTTATTGTTTTCAACCTCGGCGGCATAAGCGTAATACTCCGGCTTTTCCTTTTGGCAAAAATACAGGGTTTCAAAAAGCTCCTGAATCAAAATAATGTTCGCCCCCAGCGCCGCCGCCTGCCTGACCAGCCTGTCCGCACACGCGATGTTTTCGTCAACATTGTCTGTGCAGCGCATCTGCGTCGCCGCAACCTTCACCGTTCTCATACCAAAATGCCTCCCTTCGGAAATTGCTGTGTGACGCAGTGGATATTGCCGCCCTCTGTGATGAGAGCGCTCGTGTCCACCGGCACGATTTTGCGGTCGGGGAACACGCCGGAGAGTATTTTCGCCGCCTGCCCGTCCGCCTCCTTGGCGTCGCCGCCGAAAACCGGCAGGATTATCCCACCGTTGACAAAATAAAAATTCAGATAACTTAGCGTCAGCCGGATTCCCTTGTAAAACCTTGCGGGCGGCTGCGGAATTTTGACCACTTCAAGTCTGCGCCCCTTTGCGTCAGCCGACTTATTTAATATGTCCAGATTTTCCTGCGTGATCGCATAGTTCGGATCGTCCGGGTCGTCGCAGACCTGCATCAGCACTGTGCCGGACTTTGCAAAGCATGCCGCATTGTCGATATGTCCGTCCGTTTCGTCGCCGAAAAGCCCGTGATTTAGCCAGATGACCTTTGATATACCGAGACAGCGTCTTAACTCATCCTCAATCTGTGCCGCCGAAAGATGCGGGTTGCGGTTTTTATTGAGCAGGCACTCCCGGGTGGTCAGCAGCGTGCCCTCGCCGTCCACGTGGATAGAACCGCCCTCCAAGACTATGGGCGAATTCATATACGGTACGCCGAAATGTTCAAGCACCTTCGGAGCGACGGCATTGTCAAGGTCAAAGGGCGTATACTTGCCGCCCCAGGCGTTGAACTGCCAATTGACTGCCGAAACGTCGCCCTGCGCATCCAGCACAAAGGTCGGACCGTTGTCACGCAGCCACGCGTCGCTGTGCGCGATGGTCAGGAATTCCACGCCGCCGCAAAGTGCTCTTGCCTGGATGACAGTGTCGTCGTTTACGATCATAGTGACAGGCTCAAAGCGCGATATGGCATCAGCTATTTGGGCATAATCCCTGCACACCGTTTTAAAATTTTCACGCCATATCATCGAGGACACCACCGGCCATGCCATCAGCGTCCGCGCATGCGCCGCCCACTCCGGCGGCATACAGCATTTTGCGTTTTCCATATTTGCATTTCCCGCTTTCCGTTTATGTTATTGGCTGTTTACAGGGATAACAATTTTCTTTTTGAATAGCCCTTTGCCGATCAGTAAAATGACCTTCTTCTTCTTTTTCACCATTTTCACAGGTCTGCCCAATTGCTCTTCAAGGAATGCAACGGTTTGTTCATCCGGTACGCCGATGATACCAATGGAACATGCAGTATTTTTCATATCGCCCCCCCTTTCGACAGTCATTGTATTGCCTGTCAAGCGTAAAGGAACATTCCGCCGCAGTCAATACGTTATATCTGCCGAGATTAATCTCCGCATTACAGGAAACGTCTGACCCTGTTGCAGTATTCTACATATTTTGCGCCGTATATCTTTTTCAGCGATGCTTCCTCCCTCAGGATTTGCCGGTTGAAAAGCCATATTCCTGCAAGCACATAAACCAGTATAAGCCAATTCGGAATAATCAGAAAGATGCCTGTCAGAACCAATCCGAATGCCGTATATATAGGATTACGGCTGATTGAAAATGCGCCGGAGGTAATAAGCTCCCCGGGGCAGTCTTCATCTAAACCAACACGAAAGCTTTTTCCAAATGAAATCAGCGCGTATACAAATAATACAATCCCCATGATACATATGCCTGCGCCTACCCGGGAGAGCCATGTATTATGAAACAATTCGGTTCCGATTTCAGGCAGACCAACTGCGCTGGAAAATACTATATAGAATAACAGCAAAGCAAATGGGGGGATAAAGAAATCCTTCTTATCCATCTCTCCAAAACGCAGCGCTTTTATACCCAGCTTTTTTAACTGAAAAGCCCGGAATAAAACAAGAATTACAAGCAAAATCAATGCTGCTGCCGCGATATATCTCACCATATAGTTTCCTCCATTCCTGTCTGTCTACACACTCACTCTTTCACCCTTGACATCAATACCACGCACTCGACGTGGCTGGAGAGGACAGAATGAATGTCATTTGAGTACGTCCGTTCTCGGAAACATATCCACTTCGCTTTTGGCACTATCGGTATACGGGAACATATCCAATCTCTCTCTGGAATGTATACCATACTTT
>JAKJBX010000002.1 GCA_022706765.1 Bacillota bacterium | reverse complement strand
CAACCGCCGCTTCCAGCGCGGCGACGAATTCCTCACGCTCGTGCACGACAACGCCCTCGATGCCCGCAAGCCGCATACCGGTCTGCGTATCAATGTTATCGCTTATTAAATAAATCCTCATAGTTTTTAACCTATCCTGCCTAAAATCATGAACGAAATCAGCAGTCCGTAGAGCGCAATGCCTTCGGCAAGCGCAACGAAAATCAGCGCCTTACCCATGACCTTGGAGTCCTCCGAGATCGCTCCGATTGCCGCCGAGGCGGAAGCCGAAACGGCGATGCCGGCGCCGATGCAGGCAAGACCCGTAACCAGCGCCGCCGCAAGGTAGCCCATCCCCGCCACGCCTGTTTCGACCATAGCAGGAGCGGCTTGCTCCGCAAAGACCGCATTACCCAGCAGGATAACCGTTGAGACCGCCATCACGGCAAAGAATCCGAAAATATTAAAACCGAGCACCCTTTTGAGCTTTCTGCCCGACAGCTTGAACCCGAAGTGGAGAAGCGACGGCGTTATGATGAGCAGTGTGACGGTGAGCAGCATAACGATTGTTGACATAATATCATTCCTTTCAAAATAGGGTTACTATGATTGCTTTGAATTGACTGTGCGGGGCGTAAAAAGCTTGCCCTCACCGTCAAAAAACCTGCTGAACATTTCATAAAATTCGAGCCTTAAAACCTGTATCGCCACCAAAAGCCCTTCCAGCCCGATGACCACAGCGTTCCCGATGACAAGCACCAGCACCTTTGCCGGCGTCAATCCCTCCAAGGAGTGCTGACCGACATCGGCAAGCGAATAGACCACCATCATCATCCCCGCATGTATCAGGGCGAACGCCCCCACACGGATAAAGGAAATGGTGTTTGTTATATATGAAAGGATCAGCTCAAACAGCTCGAAAAAGTTTTCGAGGATGAACTCGCCTTTGTTTTTAGGCATCCAGTCCGGGCTGCGCTGTATGAGCATGGACAGCGGGTGCTTGAAGAACACCAAAAGCAGCGGAACCGCCACAAAGATAACGACGTACCACAGCTTCATCACGCTGCTGCCCATCACCGCCGACAGTACGCCGATGATGACCGCCCAATAGAACACAAATCCCGCAAGCCCGTTGGCGTCAAACAGCACCTTGCCCGCATTCTTCTGGCGGACACCGTTTGCCATATTAAAGACCATGGACAGCGTGATGATCAGCGCCCCCATCGCCACCGCCGCGCCGAGCGTCAGCATCATGTTTTCAGCTTTCATCGGCTTATACATAAAGCCGTATTCCAGCTCAAACCCGAACACGCTGCCGTACAAAACCCCGAAGCACGCCGCAACGATACCGCATACTTTAAGGATGGGTCCCAAGAAGTTGCCCTTTTTGCCAAGCATCACGCCGCAAAGGGCAAGCGCCGCACCGTGTCCGACGTCGCCGTACATCATGCCGAACATCAGGCTGTATGTCAGCGCAAAGAGCATCGTCGGGTCAAATTCGTTATAAGAGGGCAGCCCGTACATGTTCACAAAGCCCTCGAACGGGCGCACGAACCAGTTGTTTTTCAGCTTGGTCGGCGGTTGGATATGACCGACAATATCGGGTTCTTCAAGCAGCAGCGTCACGTTCGGCTCGGCATCCAGCTGCTGCGCCAGATTCAGGACGCAGCTCTCGGGCACCCAGCCCGCAATGTAAAAGGACTCCGCCGTATGCGCCGCAAACTTGCGTACGTCAAACGCCTCGTGCAGGTAATATGCGCTGCGGTATGCCGTTAAAAGCTGCCGCTCCTCTTGTGCGACGACGGTGTTGTATTCAATATTCAGCGCTTTTAACGCTTTGAGCAGGCGGATGTTTTCGTCGTTTAGCTGCTTTATAGCGTCCTTTGGCAGACCGGTCACCTTGTCGGATATCCACATGCGCTCAAAATACAGCGACGAAAACAGTGCGTCCACCTTGTCACGCATAGAAACAGGCGCGCAGTAAAGCCCGTAGACGGTGTCCTTATCCTCGCCGAACTTAAAGAAAAACGCGGCATATGCGCTGATGTATTCGTTGAGCTTTTTATAGGATTCCAGCGGCAGCCTGCCAAAGCGTATTTTGATGTGGTGAAAGTTGAAAATGTCCTGCAACGGCATGTCCACGCTGGCGATGTGCTCCAAGTGCGTGATGACGTTTAAGTTGTTCTCGATTTCAGCAGTCAGGGCGTTGCGCTGAGAAATCATGCCGCCTATGACGTCGCGCATCTTTGTGCAGTACACACAGACCTCGTCCGGCGGCATGTCATGCTCGCCCCTGCCGACCCCGGCGGGGTCGATCCCCGCCATGTCCGCCACCTCGCTGACAAGCTTCATCAGACTGCCGTAGGGATTGGCCTCAGTATATTGATTAAGCCCTTCCGCCTTGGCGAACACCTTAAATGTGTCTTCGAGATGCACGTTGTTGTCGATGACATACCGCATGGCAATCCGGTCAATGTCGGCGATCGGACCGATCAGGTTAATCAGCTTCATTTTTTCAACCGCCAAGTCTGTCACCTCTCGTTTCCGGACATAGGGGCATCGAACACACCCCACGCCGGTTAATTTGCCGCCTCGCTTTGTTATCTTCCTTGCCGGATAAGATACTTCTCGATTTCCTTCATATCCATTTTGTAGCGGATGCCCTCAATAATCTTAACAATGTTGTTGATTTCGGTTTCCTTGGCGTGGATATAGGCGATCGTTGTCATAACCGAATAGGGCATCAGCACAGACATCTTCTTGTGCATTTTGTGCACATACTGATAAAAGTACTGCTCCGTAAACAGTGCGTCATCCGCAAAAACCTGCTTATAGGGATGCTTTTCCAAAACAGCGTAAAGCTCCTCGACGCTGCCCGCCTCGACCAGCGCCACCAGTGTTTCCCGACTCAATCTGTAACGGTAAGGAATGACGAAGGCGTAGATGAGTTCCTTGGGCGTACCGAAGTATTTTTTGCACCGCAGGATCCACATGATGTTCAAGATGTCGATTTCCGTGCCGAAGGACTCGCTGACGATCCTTTGATCCCGTCCCCTGAGGTTCCTGCGTATCAGCTTCCATGCCCTGGTGAAATAGTGAACGTCCAGCGTCATTTCAAGGTTGAAGATGTCCAGATGCTCACGGTTTGCGATAAAGCGCGTGATGATGTCATAGTACGGGCTGCCGTACAGGTTGTCGGCAAACTGACCGGCGCTCCTCGACAGCGCAAGCCTTTGTGCATCATACGACATGTGCTTTTTATAGTACGGATTGATACTGCTCTTAAAGGTATGCAGCATGTCGTTCTCCAAAAGCCGCAGCATTTCTTTGAGCAGCTCGATTTCGTACCGGATGACGAACACCTGATAGAAATTGGCGTTGATCCCCTTTTCATACTTAAAAAGCTTCACGCTCGCCTTATCCTTTTCCTCTTGAAGGATGCCTTCAAGCTCACCCCTGTGGATGTCAGTTTCGGAGATGTTTTTTAAAGCGTCATGATATTCCGTATTGTTTTTAAGATAGGCGGCAACGTCGCCTACCGTTGTTTTTGCAAGTAATGCGTCATAATCCTCATCACTGAGCAGCTTGCCCGCCATAGTCCTGACCTTTGCGTAAGATCCGCTGTACCGGATGACGTCCGACAGCATAGCAATCACTTCTTTCCGATGATGGCATCATATAATGCGTCTTCCCACTTTCCGCGGTTTTCGGCAAACAGCGCGCGCAGTGCGTCGAGCTGCTCACAGCGGGTTTCCTCCACCTGCTTAATGGCTGCCGCGCGCTCCTGCTCCGCCGCCGCTTTGGCGTCCTGAATTTTCCTTGCCGTTTCCGCCTCGATAGCGGCGGCAAGCCGCTGCTTTTCGGCTTCGATTTCTTTCGGAAGCGCCTGCTTTGCCGCATCCCCTTCCTCTGCGACCTTTTGTGCCGCACGCTCTATTTCAATGATCCTATATAGTACCGAATCCATTGGCTCACTTCCTCAAAATTTAATTTCTCAGGCTGTGCATGGGCGCCGGAATCCTGCCGCCCCGGCGGATGAACCCGCTGCTGGAATACCGGTTGACCGCCATCACGGGCGCTCTGCCGAGCAGACCGCCGAACTCGATCATATCGCCGACCTTAGCGCCGGGCGCCGGTATCAGCCTGACCGCCGTCGTCTTGGAATTGACCACGCCGATCGCTGCCTCATCCGCAATGATCGCCGCAACGGTCTCTGCGCTCGTGTCCCCGGGGACGGCGATCATATCAAGCCCCACCGAGCATACGCAGGTCATGGCTTCGAGCTTGTCAAGCGATAATGCGCCGCTTTGCGCCGCCTCGATCATGCCCGCGTCCTCCGACACCGGAATGAATGCGCCGCTCAGTCCCCCAACTGAGGAGGACGCCATGATGCCGCCTTTTTTGACCGCATCGTTCAAAAGCGCCAGCGCAGCCGTCGTGCCGTGTGTTCCGCATTTTTCAAGCCCCATTTCCTCCAATATGTAGGCGACGCTGTCGCCGATTGCAGGGGTGGGCGCTAACGACAGATCTACGATGCCGAACTGCACGCCGAGCCTTTTGGACGCCTCTTGCGCCACGAGCTGCCCCATCCTGGTGATTTTAAAAGCGGTTTTTTTGATGGTTTCGGCGACGACGCCAAAGTCCTGACCCTTGACGGCTTCAAGCGCCGACTTGACCACGCCGGGTCCGCTGACCCCCACGTTGATCACACATTCGCCCTCGCCGACGCCGTGGAATGCGCCCGCCATGAAGGGGTTGTCCTCGACGGCATTGGCAAACACCACAAGCTTTGCGCAACCGATGCCGCCCTTATGCGCCGTCAGCTCCGCCGTCTGTTTGACGATGCCGCCCATTTGGCGGACCGCGTCCATATTGATCCCCGCCTTGGTGGACGCCACATTGACCGACGAGCAGACACGCTCCGTCGCCGCCAGCGCATAGGGGATACTCTCGATAAATCTTCTGTCGCCGTTGGTGTAGCCCTTATGCACCAAAGCAGAAAAGCCGCCAATAAAGTTGACGCCCGTCTCAGCCGCCGCCCGATCGAGCGTTTCGGCAATCTTGACGTAGTCCGCTCCATTACACGACTCCGCAATCATTGATATGGGCGTGACGGAAATCCGCTTGTTGATGATCGGTATCCCGTACTCACGCTCTATGTCCTCGCCCGTCGAAACCAGGTTTTGGGCATATTTCGTAATCTTGTCATATATCCTGACACAGGCGGTTTCGCTGCGCTCATGAGAACAGTCCAAAAGCGAAATGCCCATGGTTATCGTCCTGATGTCAAGGTTCTCCTCCGAAATCATCTTGATCGTTTCGATAATTTCTCTTGGGTTAATCATGGCAATCCCCGTCCTTGTATATCACGCAGCCTTTTACAGCCGGTGCATTGAATTGAAAATGTCCTCGTGCTGGATCCTGACCGAAAGCCCCATCCGGACACCGAGGTCGTCCAGCAGCTTTGCAAGCTCGGACAGTTTCAGCCTGTTCTCGGTGATGTCGCAAAACATGATCATTGTAAACAGGTCCTGCATGGTCGTCTGGGTGATGTCTAAAATGTTCACATCGTTTTCCGCCAAAAGCGTCGAAACCTCGGCGATGATCCCCCGCATATCCTTGCCTATGACCGTTATAATTGCCTTTTCCATCGCTATCACTCCTTAATATCCCCTTTGACGCACAGCCTCAAACATCAAAATGCTTGCGGCGACGGAGGCGTTGAGCGAATTGATCTCACCCTGCATGGGGATGCTGACTAAAAAATCACATTTTTCGGCGATCAGCCGTCCCATGCCCTCGCCCTCACTGCCGATGACGATGCCGGTCGCGCCCGACAGATCGGCGTCGGTGTAACGGATTTCGGCGTTTTGGTGCGTGCCGAAAAACCAAATGTTCTTAGACTTTAAATAATCGATCGTAGCCGCGAGGTTCGCGACCTTGGCGACCGGCGTATACTCCACCGCCCCCGCCGACGACTTGGCGACCACGCCGCTCAGACCCACGCTGCGCCGCTTAGGGATGATCACCCCGTGGACGCCCGCACCGTTTGCGCTGCGCAGGATGCTGCCGAGGTTGTGTGGGTCGGTGATCTCATCCAAAATGACGATGAAAGGCGGCTCGCCCCTGTCCTCCGCACGCTGCAAAATATCGTCGACGCTGACATAGGTATGTGCGCTTGCCATGGCGATGACGCCCTGATGCGCTCCGGTTTCGGAAATCTCATTCAGCTTGCCCCGCTCGGTCTCCGACACCACGATGCCGTGCTCTCGTGCCAACGCCCTGATTTTCGCAACGCTGCCGTCCGAGCCTTTGGCGATCAGGATCTTGTCAATTTCACGCCCCGCCTTGATCGCCTCAATGACGGGGTTCCTGCCCTCTATTTTGCCGCTCATGCGAGGTTGAATTTATCGTGTATCGACCGCACGGCGTTCTCTGCGTCCTGCCGGTCTATCAGCACCGAAATTTTAATTTCGGAGGTGGAAATCATATGGATATTGATGTTGGCGTCATAGAGCGCCTCGAACATCAGCGCCGCAACGCCCGGGTTGCTGGTCATGCCTGCGCCGACGACCGACACCTTGGACACGTCCTTCGTGTAGTTGACCGACGTTGCGCCTAAATAACCGAGGTTTTCGTCGATCACCGCAATCGCCGCATCGAGGTTGCCCTCGTCAACTGTAAAGGTGATGTCCTTCGTGTCGCCCCGTCCGATGGACTGCAAAATCACGTCCACGTTGATATTTTTTTTGGCAAGCAGCGAGAACAGCTTGAACGCTTTGCCCGGCGTGTTTTCTATGTTCACAACTGATATCCTCGCCACATTATTATCCCTTGTTACCCCTCTTACCAACATCTTTTCCACACTGCCGACCTCCTTAACGATTGTACCTCTTATCTTTTCAAAGCTCGATTTCACTTCAAGATTGACCCCGTATTTGAGCGCCAGCTCGACCGAACGGTTGTGCAGCACGTTCGCGCCGAGGCTCGCCAATTCCAGCATTTCGTCATAGGAAATGTCGTCGAGCTTTTTGGCGTTTTTGACGATCCTCGGGTCCGCCGTGTAGACGCCGTCGACGTCAGTGTATATCTCGCACACCTGCGCATGCAGCGCGGCGGCAAGCGCGACTGCTGTGGTGTCGCTGCCGCCTCTGCCGAGGGTGGTAATATCGTCGTACTGGTTGATGCCCTGAAAGCCCGCTACGATGACGATGCGCTTTGCGTCAAGCTCACGCTTGATGCGCTCAGTATCGATCTGCTTGATCCTTGCGCTGCCGTATTTGCTGTCGGTGTTCATGCCCACCTGCCAGCCCGTCAGGGAGACGACGGGGCAGCCCCGCTGTTCGATTGCCATTGCCAAAAGCGCCATGGAAATCTGTTCGCCCGTTGACAGCAGCACATCCATTTCACGCTTGGACGGCGAGGGATTGATCTCCGCCGCCTTTTCCAGCAGGTCATCGGTCGTGTCGCCCTGTGCGGAAACCACAACGACGACGGACTTGCCCTCCTGATAAGCGTCAATGATACGACCTGCCACATTACGCACGCGCTCAGTGTTGGCGACCGAGCTTCCGCCGAATTTTTGCACGATGATATTCAACCTGTTTACCCCCATTGTTTATGTTTATTCTATGTTTGCCCCTGTGTTATCGGGGTCTAATATCAATAGATTCCAGCCCTTTAATGTATGTGACAAAAATTCTCCGGCACGCTGCGAAAAAACCTCCGAGTCGCCGGCGTCAATCACCGCAATGATGGCGGGTCCTGCACCGCTGATGTAGGCGCCGTATGCCCCGAAGTCCTCAGCCGCTTTGAAAATGTCGTCCATGCCGCGGATAAGGTGGCGCCGGTATTGCTGGTGCAGCCGGTCGTCCATGGCGGTTTTGAGGTTGCCGTATGCCCCCGTCATCATCGATGCGACCAGCAACGCCGCCCGTCCCGTGTTGAACACGGCATCGACATGCGGGACATTTGCCGGCAGGAGGCTCCTTGCCTTTTTCGTCCGCAGGATGAAGTCCGGCACAAACACCGCAAACTTGATTTTTTCGCTGTCAACAGCTACCTTTTGATAAAACGTTTTGCCGCCGTCTATGACCGCTACGACCATGCCGCCGAGGATAGCGGGCGTGGTGTTATCAGGGTGACCCTCGATGTTCGCCGCAAGCGCAATGACGTCCTCACGTGTCATCCCGCCCTTGCAAATGGCGTTCGCCAAAAGGATGCCGGCGACGATGCTTGCGCTGCTACTGCCCATCCCCCGTGTGACGGGGATGCTGTTGCTCTGCACGATGTGCAGACCCTTGCAGCTGTACGCCGCTTCGTTAAAGACCGCCTGCATCGCACGGTACACGAGGTTTCGGCTGTCGGACGGCAAAAAGCCCCGGGAGTCGTCCAATATATCAATTTTTAAGCCGCCGTCGGTTTCCTTTGCGGAAACAGTGTTATATAACGCAAGCGCAACGCCTATGCTGTCAAAGCCGGAGCCCATGTTTGCGCTTGTTGCAGGCACCTTTACGGTTATCATAACGCTCTCCTAACTTCAATCCGCAACCTGTATTTTGCCTAAAATGTTTTGGGCGCCGAACAGCGCTTCGAGCTTGGCGGCTTTTTCCGCAAAGTCCGTCTCCGACTCGGGCGGCGTAATGAACACCGTCTCGTCGTCACCGCTTTCGATACGGCGCACCTTTCCGAACACCGCCCGGACGCCGTTTTCCGCACGGAGATGGTCATCCGCCTTGATTCGGAAATAATACCTGACCGGATCGCCGGAAACATCCGTCAGCACGCCGCCGTCCTCCCAGAACGGCGCGCCCGTGCCGTTGTGCTTGACAATGTCGATACAGTCGGCGACGACAGCGCTTGCCGTGGGCAGCTTGCCTGCACCCTTGCCGTAGAACATCACCTCGCCCGTCGCACTGCCGTGGACAAGGATGGCATTGAATACATCCTCAACACCCGAGAGCGGATGGCTCTTGGGCAGCAGCATCGGACTGACCTTCGCATATATTTTGCCGCCGGACATTTTGCTTCTGCCGATTAGCTTGACGGCATAGCCGATGCTCTCGGCGTATTCCACATCTTTTAACGTAATTTTCGTGATGCCCTCTGTCGGGATGGCGTCGCTGTCAATCTGCTTGCCATAGGACAGGGCGGAGAGTATCGCGATCTTGCGGCAGGTGTCGACGCCCTCGATGTCTGCGGCGGGATTGCGCTCCGCATAACCCTTTGCCTGGGCGTCTTTCAGCGCATCCTCAAAGGTCTCGCCGTTTTTGATCATCTGGGTGAGGATGTAGTTCGTCGTGCCGTTTAAGATGCCCATAATTTCTTTAATTTCATTCGCCGCAAGGCAGTTGCCGAGCGGACGGATAATCGGTATGCCGCCGCCGACGCTCGCCTCAAATAAATAGCATACATTGTTATCCCGCGCCGCCTTCAAAAGCTGCGCACCCTTTTTCGCTACAAGCTCCTTGTTTGAAGTCACCACGCTTTTGCCCGCATTCAAGGCACGCAACGTGAAGTCAAAGGCAGGGCTTAGCCCGCCCATCGTTTCGACCACAATGTCGATTTCATCATCGTTTATTATCTTTTCAAAATCGTTGGTAATTATACCTGCAAAAGGGCTGTCGGGAAATTCCCGCAGGTCCAAAATTGCCTTGACCGAAAGCTCTTTGCCTGTTTTATGCTTGAATGAGCTTTCGGTGATGACCTCGACAACGCCCGATCCCACAATGCCGAAACCCAATACAGCCACCTTTTTCATACCTAACCTCCCAAATGCGCATCTGCTTATCGCACCCTTTTATGCGTTCATATCATCATATCACATTTAGGTTGCCATTTCAATATATATTTTGACAAAAATTGTGCCCGAAAGGGGCGTTTCTTTTGCTGTTTTTCGATGGCTGTATCTTTGTCAATGATGTGTTTACCGTCAGTCAAAAAATTTTGCAGCACGGTCTTTGGTGACTACCATTTGGTTTGTGTTATGGTATTCATAGCGCATAGATAGACTCCTGTGCAAGTTTTGTGCGGCAACTCAACTTTAACACATTGGCTGCTCTTTTTTATGACGGCTGTAACACATCTATTGCAATCCTGCAAAAATAATCTGAGGACTTTGTAAAAAGGTATTGCTTTTTTGTGAGAATTCATTTATAATGTTTAAGTGTGCACTGGCGGCGGAACTGGCAGACGCACACGGCTTAGGGTATGTCACCTTGTTGGATGGTTTTTAGCCGTCGAAGAATAACGAAAGAATCATTTCATTATTGAGAGGTGACCATTGTGGAATATGTTGTCTTGCAAGTTACATTAAAAGAAAAATTTATTGGCACAGGATCTGGAAATCTGTCGGAGTTGGAAAAGGTGATTAATACGCAAGCAGCAAAAGGATATCGGTTGCATACCATAACAACTGCAAGCGCAAAAAGTAGTGGAATGCTGGGTGGAGATAGAATACAAGCCACTTTGGTATTCGAGAAATTATAACCTTCGTTAAAATTGAGCAGAGAAACCGCTCATTTTTATAAATGTGGATTAAGCGGCGTGCTCCACCTCGGGTTTTAAGTTTTCTTACCGTGTGAAAATTGAAGGAAACATCATATGCGGCCATGGCGGAATTGGCAGACGCGCATGGTTCAGGGTGCGTCACCTCGTTGAAAGAATAACTTTAGCTTTACAAATTAGCTTACACCTTGATTGTTTAAGATTTTTGTGATATACTAAATCCTGACAATCATCATACAAATTGATATATGCGGCCATGGCGGAATTGGCAGACGCGCATGGTTCAGGGTGCGTCACCTCAGTGATTTAATTATATTAGTTTGATAAAACCGCAGTAATGCGATTTTATATATGAGGTTTAAGCGATATGCTCCTCCTCGATGTCAACCTTGTATCGTGTAAAAATTTTCAAGGTTAAAATTTAATATCGTTATAAAGTTGAGGCTCTTAAAATCCTATGTAATAATCATTTTAAGAATCATTAATTTTAGATTTGCGGATATGGCGGAACTGGCAGACGCGCAAGCTTCAGGTGCTTGTCGGGGTTTCTCGGTGCAGGTTCGATTCCTGTTATCCGCACCATACTAAATGACGGTTGAAGTTTTGGAATATTTCTTTTGGAATGAACAAATTTCAGCCGTTTTTTGTATCTAAAATACAGTAAAATCAAGGTTTTAAAAGATCATTGACTATTTAACAGCCCTTTTTTGTGCATTTTTTAATTGCCCTTGACATTTGGGGCGACTTGTGCTATAATAAAAAAGAAATTGCAAAAGAACCGTCTTTACAGAAGGGCTTTTATTACTTTGTGTCTTCCGGCACAAATTAAAAAGGCCCTCTTTTTCATAGATGTAAAAAATCTTTAAATAGGAGTCCTGCTAACAAAAGTCAATAGGTAAAACGAAAAAACACAAAAATTTTCGTAGGATTGAAAATGGGCATAACAAACAAGCGACCGCGACACGCGCCCGCCGATCAGCAGGGAGATTCAAGGAATCCGCTATGTATTTGATTCCACACTATCCAAGCCGTTCAAATAGTCCCTAACACGAGCGTGATAGATACGCAGGAATTTGTTTGCGGCGGCAGTCATGTAAACAAGGTATGGCTTGCCCTCGGCGCGTTTGCGGTCAAGAAATTGGTAGACAGGCTCGTCCTTGGGTGATTGCTTCAGGTGCGTACTCACGATTTGAAACAGCGTCTTTCGCAGATGCGATGAGCCTCGCTTCGTTGTTCGAACGCTCTGCGCGCTATGCTTTCCGGACTCATTGATGCCAGGATCAACGCCGGCATAGGCAATGAGCGCACCTCGGTTGGCAAAACGGCGAACATCGCCGATCTCCGCCATAAGCTGCGCGCCGGTGATGTCACCCACGCCGTACATGGAACTCACAATTTCGTACTCAGGCAGTGTTGAGGCAAGGCGGATAAACTCAGCCTTGAGTGAGGCAAGCATCGTTGTGGCAGACATTAACTGCCCGGCGGCAGACGTGATGAGCGTTTTTGTCAAGGCATTCTTCGGCATCGTCACCACCATATCCCGACTTGCGGCATAAAGCTCGGCGGCCTTGGATGTGCTGAAGTTGTAGCCTTTTCGTTTGCACCACTTCCGGTAACGGGCGGAGAAGGCTGCGCTGCTCATGCCGCATACGCAATCACGGTGGTAAAAGGTACAGACAAAATCCACCCATTTCCGATGTCCGTCGTCGCGAACGGGGCTTGTAAACAACTCGCTTATCCCCGGAAACGCAGAATCAAGGAGCGAAATAAGGTTGTTTTGCAACGACACAACAGTATTCATATGCAGGTTGTACTGCCTTGAACACAATTTGAGCTGTTGCCGCACGATATCAGTTTCGGTAAACTCACGCATTTCTTCCCAATATTCAAGACCGTAGCGCGCGATCTTCACCGCGTCAGCTTTATCGGTCTTGACCTTTCGGAGCGAATTATTTCCGAAATCCTTGATCAGCTTTGGATTGACAACGCTGACAAAGAGTCCGGCCTCACGGAGCGCCATGACAACAGGCTCGTGATAACGCCCCGTTGCTTCAAGGATAACACGAATATCGCCCTCAATCAAGAGAAGAGATTGCGTCAAAGCAGACAAGCCCGCACTTGTGTGAATAAACTCGCGCGGAGGCAGAGCGGTCTCGCCAAACGGACGCATGGCTGCAACCACGCTCTTACCCTTAGAAACATCGATACCAACGGCTGTGTTCATAAAAAGACCTCCTGATAATTTGGATTTGCAATCGGCTATCCCGTTCTTTCATTGCCTATTCAATCTCCTTGGTTACACGAACACACCCGGAAACCGGGCAGGACGACCTGCTCAAATCGAACCGCTGTCAATGAGAGAGACGGCTGACTGACTCCTGTACGGACGTGGTTAGTCCTTGGAACAAATGGTCATGCCGACGTTCTCTCTATTGTACAGCTTTGGCAACAAAAACGAAACAGACACGGCTGGCTGCCGTGCCTGATCCGTAATTTATATTGTAGGAGGAAAAAAAGATGGATTCTATTCAGGCCAACTTGCGGGATGTAAAGGTCAAAGCAAAACAGCTCAGACGTTCTGGTTTTGTCCCCTGTGCGATCTATGGGGCTGGATTGGAAGAGTCTCTTTCTGTTCAGATCTCATCTTCCGAGGCAAGATTGCTCAGAAAGACCAAGAGGACAGGAAGCTTGGTGGATGTCCAGGTGGAGGGGAAGCGTTATCACACCCTTATCAAGGAACTGGACTACAACAGTATAAATAATGAGATCGTCCATATCAGCTTTCAGAGCTTGGAAAAAGGAAAGAAGGCGAACAGTGTTGCCGACATTGTTCTTTTGAACAAGGATAAGGTGCAGGGTGTTTTAGAGCAAATCCAGATGCAAATCCCCCATGCGGCGGAACCGGAGTATTTACTGGATACGGTGACAGTAGACCTTGAAGACTGTCCCATCGGCACAGTCATCACAGTCGGCGATATCCCGGAATTTCAAAGCAACAATGTTGAATTACAAACCGACCCAAACAGCATTGTTCTTCGAATCAGTGAGAAAAAACGATCCGTCGAAGGGTTTTCGGATCTGTCTGAGCCGACGGAATAATTATCTGGAGCAACTTTAAAAGCAGCCCTGCGAGCTTATTTCGCGTTTGGGCTGCTTTTTTACAGGAGGGAGGGCGCGTGATGAACGTCATAGGAAAAATGGTCAATCATAAAACGTTTGGGGTGGGAACAGTAACAGAACTGACGGATACAATTATCACCATCAGTTTTCGTGGAACTGAAAAAAGATTCATATATCCCGATGCTTTTAAGCGTTTTCTGGTATTCAAAGGTCAGCGCGTTCAGGAACATGTAGAAAAACTGATTCGGGAGAAAGAGGCTGTTGCTCAAAGGCAAAAACGGATTGAGCAGGAAGAAAACGAGCGCAGGCAGAAATTGCTGAACTTCAAGATCTCCGCAAATTCTCACCTTGTTATGGACATTCCTTCTGAAGAAATTGACAGTGATTTTCAAACGCTCTCTGTTTCGGCCGGAACATATTTAAGCGGAGCGTCTAAAGGATTGCCAAGAGTTTTGGATCGGGTAAAACCCAATTCCCTTTGCCTGATCACGAGCTGTCTTAAAGGCCAAGAGGAAACCGAGCGAAAGCTGGTTGGCGCGTTTATGGTGGAGGAAGACTTTTTTGGTGAGGAGGTCAGTACCGGGATCATAAAGGGACATCCGAAATACCATCTACTGGTACCGAATGATCGTTGTATATTGTTTTGGCCCCAATTGAATCAGGCTGCCCCTTCCCGCTGGGGAGGTGTTGCATTTAAGTACTGTTCCACAGCAGCGGCAAACCAGATGCTGTCTGAGATGGTCGGGGCAGTCTTCGAAACCGATCAGTCGGATGCTGTACAGGAGTTTTATCAGTATTTTTGTAAAATCAACAGCCTGAACCCGCTTAACGGAACAGGGAAACGCAAACTGTGCAAATAAAGGTACGGAGGGGAATGTCCGGAAAATTACGTTATTGTGTTTTAATACGATATTGTATGCATTTTTTCCATAGTTGAAAACAGTTGCGCACACCTAACATGAAAGAGATAACAGTTTCCTTGCTCAAAATATGTTGTTTCGAACGGTCTTCTCTTAGTGAATGCCGAAATGAAAAATGTGTGTGGTGCTGAAACATAACATAAATGACATAAAGGGGAGATGATTATGAATCTCGATAATTTCAGGAAAAGAGAATTTATACGAAGAGAAAAAAGAATGAAACATATTTGTAGACAGAATTTAGTAAAGAAGGGGAATCTCAACGATGCCCTACACATTGTTTATGTTATGACACATACAGGTATATGTGGAGGAACCAAAATAATTCTTCAGCATGCTAATCTTCTTATAAAAGCAGGACACAAAATCACGCTAATCTCGCACTTTGAAAAGCCAAAATGGTTTCCAATATATAATGAGGTAGAGTATTTGCAGATACCTTTTGCTACTGAACTCGCCACAGGAATTCCACCTTGTGAGCTTATAATTGCGACCTATTGGAGAGAAATATCAGAATGCGTGGCCAGAAAAATCGCTCCGGTTATATACTTTGAACAAGGGGACTTCCATCTTTTTGATCCGGATCAATTATCGCAAAGGATGAAGCATTATATCGACACGCAATTCATGCTTGCCGACGATATTTTTACTGTCTCGCAAGGCGCTGCTGATCAGATTGCCAAAGTTTATCATAGAAGCGCCATAGTTATCCATAATGGAATTGATCAAGGTGTTTTTAAACACACGATTTCAAAAGAATCCAAAAGCTTTTCATGTACTGTTTCACCTATACGTCTAATTACGATTGGTAGCGATAAGAGTATGTTCAAAGGAATTCATGGAATTAAGGAAGCTTTGAAGTTGTTAAAAATTAAAAATGTTCCCTATCGTTTTTCATGGATTACACCCGATGAGCCTGACGAATGCACAGGGGACGTTTATGTTAATCCTACTCAGCAAAAAATTGCAGAGCTCCTTGCCGATGCTGATATATACCTGTGCAATTCGATTTATGAATCGTTTTCGCTTCCGGTCTTAGAGGCTATGGCGTGTGGATGTTCCATCATAACAACCCCAAACGATGGTGTAAAAGAATATTGCGAAGATGGTAATAACTGCCTTATGATCCAAATGGAAAATCCAATAGATCTTGCGGACAAAATAATACATTTATATCGCGATTATAATTTGCGCCATTCTCTTATATCAGGAGGACTAATAACAGCGAAACAGTTTGACTGGACAAACATTGTGCCAGAGCTTTTGCGTTATTATAAAAAGGTAGCTGAGTATAGACCAATAATATCTTAAGATGGAATCTCGAACTTAAATCTATATATCATAATGTTAGGAGGGACTATCAATGAATCGCACCAACCAAACAATAAACCTCGGAATAGGCCTTGCCACAGGCCGTCGCTCATTTAAGAAAGTTCTGCTTTCATATATCAGCATTTGGAAGGAAACAAAAAAGGAATTGCCAATAGGCATAGATGTAAAACTAAGCCTTTTTGTGTCCTATGACGTAAACTATCAAAAAACAAGCTCTAAAGACTTTACAAATCTCAGTCAGGAGATCGTTGATGCGTTTGATCGGATTGTGTTTATGGGAGAAGAAAATGCCTCCAATTCTATTTCTGGCCTGGCTGCTCAGGACGCTTTTTCTCCGGATGCTCTAAACTCGGTATTTGGTTCCGGATATGCCGGGAAACGAAACGCGGTCTTGTTTTCAGCCATAGAGCATCACATGGACTATTTGCTGTTTTTGGATGACGATGAATATCCTATGGCTGTCACCAACACAAAGGGTACTTGCCTGTGGAGCGGTCAACGTGTATTTTTGTCACACTTGAAAGAAATCGTCCATGCTGACTTGACGAACGGATATCACTGCGGATATATTTCGCCAATTCCACAGATTATCTTCAATGAACAGCTTCGCGAAAAAGATTTTAGAGTGTTTATCAAAGCAATCAGTAACGATATTATCACGTGGGAAAGCATCAGCAATCTGATGCGTACAGGGGGCGTCACATATGCTTCGACAGACATATTACAACAAGAAAAAGCAGAGAAAGTGCCTTGGGAAAACAATTGCCGGTTTATTTCCGGTGCCAACTTGTGTATCAATTTGAAAGAGCCCTTGCGAACCCTACCCTTTTATAACCCTCCGGGAGCTCGAGGTGAAGATACCTTCCTGTCTACAATGTTGGAGAATCGAAAGGTTGTCAAAATCCCTTGCTACACATTCCACGATGGTTTTTCTTATTATTCGCACATATTGGACGGAGCGCTGCCGATTCACTTGAAGCAGATTGCCGCTGATTCTCCGAAAATCATTACCCGTTTTGTTAACGCCTGTATCGGTTGGGTGCGCTACAAGCCGCTTCTGCTGTATATTACACAACCAGAAGAATATGAGGAACGGACACAACTCATTCGCGCTGCATTAAGGGAAAGTGTACCGGCTTTCATAAACCACTTTCAGGATGATCGGTTTTCAGAGATTCCAAAAGAGTTTGAAAAATATAGCAAAAACGTAAAAAGGCACCACGCACAATACATGTTAACACAAGTCACATGGGAAAAGATTATCTGTTTTCTGAGACAGAGCGATTAACTCTTTAGCTCCTGAAAGCCAACCGACTACCAGCTATGCCCCCTGCTCATCATGTCTTGACGACACCATTTATATTGTTCTCTTAACTTAACCGCAGGGGTGTTATTTATGATAATCAATCTGACGTTGACGTGCGGAGTTCCCGGGTTACATCGTAACTTAGACGATACCGAAGCTGTACAAGTTTTACGCGATGTGGCTGCTTTAAAAGTTGATACTGATGATGAAGAGTTGGCATCAGAATTCTTGTCCCATTTTATTGCGATAAACGGTGTGGATACCAATACTGTTCCAGAAAAAGGGAGCATAAATTCAAGCAGGCACCGAAAACTAATCAGCATTATTGCTCGTTAGCGATACCCTGCTCGTTAACGAAAGCTCGCCGACGGCAGAAAATGGTGCATTGTATCAAAGTAGTGCAGGAAACACATACAAAGAGCACGAAATAGATGACATCTGTTTTGTGCAGTAACATCAAGGGTTTGCGAGCATTTTCGCAAACCCTTGATTATTGAGTTTTTCAAGGATGCCAAAGCCTTTTAACAGGACTCGAACGGGGACGTTATAAAAACGAACATTTTCCAGACCATTTTTCATATCTGAATAAAATTTTTAGGACAGTATTTTCAAATTGAAGATGCTGTCCTTTTTTGCGGTGTGCCAGGCATGGCATTTAACTAAGTGGTAAAAGTCCACAATGGGGGTACATATCAACCAACCATTAGAAACCTTTGTTTGACACTTAAACAATATATTAAATTCATTATTTACTTTACATTATGTTAACTTTGTGTTATGATAATAATATGGAAATCACTGGTGAAGGATTCTATGATACAATATAAAATAATTTTAAAAGTCACTTTTTTGAAAAGTGGCTTTTAAGTTTTAATATACATTTTAGTTTTAAGAAAGAGGTTCATTAATGACAAAAAAAAGAGTATTGGTTGGCAGCCCTGTATATCAAAAGCCGGAAATATTACAAAGGTTCTTAAATTCCTTGAAAAATCTTAATCGCAATACGGTTTCCATCGACTATATGTTTGTCGATGATAATATTGACGATAAGTCCAAGGAGTTGTTAAGCTCGTTTGCAAGAGAGTGTTCAAATGTACATATAATTAAAGGCAATGAGACAGGCAAATATATTTGCAATGATGAAACACATTACTGGAATGACGCTTTGATGCTTAAAGTTGGTAATTATAAAAATAAAATTATTGATTATGCACTTGAAAAGAATTATGATTATCTGTTTTTTATTGATTCGGATTTGGTTATTCATCCAAACTTAATTGAACATTTGAAGTCGTTAAACAAGGATATTGTGTCTGAAATTTTTTGGTGTAGTTGGCATACAGGTGCTCCTAAGCTTCCGAATGTTTGGCTGTATAATGGTTATGATTTTTATCCCAGAGATTTGGATAAAGGACTTGATAAATCCGAAGAAAGAGTATTTAGAGAGAAGTTTCTAAAGAAGCTTAGCGTTCCGGGAGTATATGAAGTCGGAGGGCTTGGCGCTTGTACATTAATAAGCCAAAAGGCTCTTGAAACTGGCGTTAACTTCAAACCAATTAAAAATATAACAATTCCGGGCGAAGATAGATTTTTTTGTATTCGTGCAATCGTTTTGGGATTGGATTTGTTTGTGGATACTCATTACCCGGCCTATCATATTTACCGTGACGAAGATTTGACCGGGGTTAATCAGTATGTGGAATTTTGCAAAGCCGAAAATGATTTTAAAAGAAGTTATAAAGAAAGGGGTAATAAAATAACGCTCTCAATGGTTGTAAAGAACGAAGAAGGACGATACCTTTCAACAATGCTTAAAAGTCTTTGCAAACATATCGACGAAGCCGTGATAGTGGATGATCGCAGTACAGATAATACTGTTGAGATTTGCAAGGAGATTTTAAAGGATATTCCGCTTCACATAATCAAAAACGAAGCATCTATGTTTAGCAATGAAGTATCTTTGCGTCAAAAACAATGGGATGAAACAATAAAAACCAATCCTGATTGGATTCTTAATTTAGATGCGGATGAAATTTTAGAAGATGATTTTTGGGGAAATATGGGCAGCCTGTTAAACGATATAAGGTATGATGGTTATGCTTTTCGCCTTTATGATATGTGGAATGATACCCATTATCGTGAAGATGAATTTTGGAATGCTCATGACAGCTTCAGAACTTTTTTAATAAGATATCAACCTGATTTTCCATACAAATTCAATGACATTCCACAGCATTGCGGACGTTTTCCCGTTAATATATTTTCACATCCCACGGCAAACTTAGAGTATAGAATAAAACATTTCGGTTGGGCAACTGAAAAGGACAGGCAGGCAAAAAAAGAAAGATACAGTATTTTAGACCCTGATGCGATATATGGAGTGAGGCAACAGTATGACTCCATATTGGACAAATCACCAACGTTAAGAGAGTTTATCATATGAAGATGAAAAGCAAAATTAATGTTGGCATCGGTTTTGTAACAGGGCGTAAAAGCTTTAAGAGCGTTGTAAAAACTTATATTGACAATTGGAATGAATCCGGTATTTTAGATACCAAAAATTTTGCGCTTCATTTGTTCGTTGCGTATGACCTTAAATATTCCAGCACAAAATTCAGCGATTACAGAGTTTCCGATGAAGAAATTCTTGATACGGTTGATTCGGCGCATTATTTAGGAAATAATGCGATTGAAAATGAGGCTAAACATCTCATAGAAAAGAATGTTATAACCCGCGTCGAAGCAAACTTGATATTTGGCGAGGGCTACGCCATGAAACGAAACATAGTCTTATATTTTGCGCTTAAAAATAAAATGGACTATCTTATTTTTTTAGATGATGACGAGTATCCGATTGCTACCATAAACATAAATAAAAGCATTGTATGGAAAGGGCAGGAAGTAATATCCACCCATATTAATAACATCGCACATGCCGATATGACACATGGGCATCATTGCGGATACATTTCGCCAATACCCCATATGAATTTTAATATCAGCTTAACAGAGGAAGATTTCAAGCTGTACATAGAATCTATCAGCAATGATATAATAAACTGGGAATCAGTAAGGGAAAAAATGGATAACGGAGGTGTAACTTTTGCAGATCTTGATGTTATAGGCAGCAAAAAGGTTGAATATGTGAAAGAAATAAACGGCATGAAATTCATCTCAGGCGCTAATTTAGGATTTAACCTCAAAAATATTGATAAAATATTTCCCTTTTACAATCCGCCGGGCGCAAGAGGAGAAGATACTTTTTTAAGCACCTCCATAGGCGAATGCGAAATACGAAAAGTGCCTTGCTATACCTTTCATGACGGATTTGGCGTCTATGAGCATTTGTTGTTAGGCGTGCTTCCCAATGCACTGAAAATAGTGAATCCGGATCAAGGGGTGGTTACAACACGTTTTTTAAAAGCATCCATAGGCTGGATTAGATATAAGCCATTGTTGCTTTACATAGCGGACAGAAAAAACTTTGACGAAAGAATAGCAAAAATCAACGAGGATTTGAAAGACGTAATTCCAAAAATATGTGCGTATTTTAAAAACGATGAGTTTAAAACCATATTCACTGAATTTGATTATTATTGCAAGAATGTTGAAAAGCATTACAAGGATTTTGAAAAAACAAAAGCAACATGGATTAAGATTGTTAGATCCGTAAAAAATAATGATAATATATCCAGTGAAAAATAATATAGTGATACATGATATAAAAAATTATAAAATATCAACAGAGGTGATTTTCGATATTTAATAAAATGAAAGACCCTATAAGCAGCTTAACACATTTATTAGGCGCAATTCTGGCTATACCAATTACAACTATACTTATTTATATTGCTACCCAATCTGCAACTGCTTGGCATGTTGTGTCTTTGTCAATTTTTGGTGCCGCGCTTTTGCTTTTATATTCAGCAAGCGCAATTTATCATATGTTTACTCTATCGGAACATACAACAAAGATTTTAAGAAGAATTGACCATATTATGATTTTTGTCCTTATAGCAGGGACGTATACCCCTGTTTGCCTTGTACCCCTTAGAGGAGCGTGGGGATATTCTCTTCTTTGTGTTGTTTGGACTATAGCAATTGGTGGAATTATAATGAAATCATTTTGGCTTGATGCACCAAGATGGTTGTCCACAGGAATTTATATTTTTATGGGGGGTATGGTTATGATTGCTATTTATCCCCTTGCTAAAGCAGTTTCTTCTTCCGCATTAGTGCTTTTTTTATTGGGTGGACTATTCTATATATTCGGAGCGGTCATTTATGGTTTGAAGTGGCCTAAATTGAGTTTGAAGTGGATTGGATTTCACGAGATTTTTCATCTTTTTGTAATGGCCGGCAGTGCATTCCATGTTGTATTTATGTTTAAGTTGTTTATTTAAAAGTTTGTGAATGAATTACCATTATGAGCAGACCTTGCAGTTGGGATTAAAAATCTAACCTGCAAAGATAAATATTGACTAAATTTAAAAGGCATAAAGAAAATAAATTTATCTTAAAAACTTACGAATCAAAGGTGGAGAAATAGCGGCATCTATTTGGTTTCGTTCTCCTCGCCCAAAATCCTAAGCCTTTTGGCTTAGGATTTTGCATTTATCGAGGTATATTCATATGCCTAAAATTTATAGTATTGACGAGCTCATCTCTTTAATATCACCTATTGCAAAAGACATAGGCGTACAAAAGGTCGCTTTGTTTGGCTCTTATGCAATGGGAACACCAACCCCCGAAAATGACATTGATTTACTGATTGATAAAGGAGCTATTCACGGACTTTTCCGTTTCAACGCTTTTGTTAATGCCGTGTCAGATACTTTGCAAAAGCCTGTTGATGTTATGACATACTCCTCGCTTGACAAGTCCCTGATTAAAGATTATGTGAAAAATGAAATAGTCTTATATGAACAATTATGATAATTATTATACGTCTTAAATCATTGCCCCAAAATGCCCGTGTTTTCGATTTAAACATATTAGGCTGTACTTACCCGATTTTTCTATAATCGGGTAAGTACAGCCCTTAATTTCGCCATGTGACGCTTGTTTGACACTACATAGTTAACGGCGATATATTTTAGGTTAATTCCTCAAATATACCGCCGTTTTTGTTTCATACACTTGCATCATGCAATTCTACAAAGCATGCAGATATTTCACCGTTTTCATCATATTCGTTGACCTTTTGGAGGAATGGTGCTTTCAATATGATTTCTAATGACAACCCATCTTCTTTTTCTCTTATAAGGATTTTTTCCACCAGCATTCGAAGATGCGTGTTTGAGATACCGTCCTCTGCGACAATTTCATCAATCAAATCTATGCTTTGCTTGATTTCTGCCTTACGCTTCTTGATTGTTTCGTCAATGTTTTTAATGCTTTGTATTTGCTCCTTGCAAGCAGCTATCTCCGTTTTACGCTTTTCAAGCATTTTATCATAAGTGGCACGGTTTTCCTTATCATTGATACGTTCCATCAATATTTTTTCAATATCAAGCTCAAGGCTGTTGATTTGGTTATTCAGAGAATATATTCTTTTTGATACATTATTTTTCTGTGCCACCCATGTCTTGACATCATTTTCTATGCTCTCCCAATTTTTGTGTGCTTCACTCTTTATCTGAATAAGCTCGTTGTTTATCAGCTTATCCAAGGTACTTTCATCAATTCTGTGCGGTGAGCAATATGTTTTTGTATAGCGATGATAACCGTTGCAGGTATATTCAATCCTGTCGGGTTTGTCTCGCCACCTCCTGATGTGTGCCACGAAGCTGCAGCCGCAGTCCTCGCACTCCAGCAATCCTGTATATCGGTGATGAGGTTTGTTTTTGCCGGCACGGACATTACGCTCCGGTTTGTCTGACAGAAGAAATTGTGCTTGTTCCCACATCTCTTTTGAGATGATTGGAGGAGCAAAGTTTTCATGCCTTATCTGTTCCTCCTTTGGAACGGTCTTGCGTATTTTACTGATTTTATTCGTTTCTTGCTTGTGACAAATCAGAGTGCCTATGTAGAATTCATTTTCAAGAATTCTTTTTACTGCAGTGTTCTCCCATAGATATTTGAATGCAATTTGCGGTTTGTTGCTGCCGAGGTTTTTCTTGTTATATTGTTTCTGATAATAGGCTGCGGATTTAATACCTTTTTCATTTAACATTCGGGCTATTGCTTTAATACCATAGCCCTCCAGGTACCATGAAAATATCTGACGGACTACACTTGCAGGTTCCTCCATAATAATTATTTCGCCTGTATTTTTATCCTTGTAATATCCCATTGGCGGCATATTACAAATACCTTCTTTTTGTTTCTGATGGTAACCGCTCCTGATTTTTCTGCTCATATCCTTAGCATAAAAATCGTTGATGATTCCCTTGAAACCAATCAGCAAATCATCATCCTCGTTGAACGTGTCAATATTTTCTGTTACCGAGAGCACACGAACATTATTCGTTTTCAGATAATCAATGAACAGTGCTGTCTGCGTTCTGTGTCTGCCGAGTCTTGATAAATCTTTTACAATGATTGCTTCAATTTTTCCGGAGTCAACCACATCATAGATTTTTTCTATACCGTCACGGTCGAAGCTCATACCACTGACATTATCATCAAAGCTTTCTCCGACTATTTCATGCTCGTGAGCATTAGCATAGTCGACTAATATCTTTTTCTGATTTGTAAGCGAATTTAATTCTTCATCATCGTCACGCGACAGACGGTAGTATAACCATACTTTCAATTTGTTCCCCTCCTTCAGTAACACAACATACCACAAACTTTTTAACATATCCAGCAATATTTAATCTTTTTCCGGAAGAATATTTTTTGTCAGATACTCATTGATTATTGCTTTTAAGAAAACATTGAAATCATTGTCCGTGCCTGTGTATGTGAAAATAACTTCTTTAATTTTTATCGGTACTTCTTTTCTTGCCATAGTGCAAATCAGCCTCCTTTTTCGTACCACCTTGTTTTTTTATTTGCTTTAAATGCCTTTGTTTCGGCATTTATTAAAATTCTAAGGTGCATTTCGATGTACTTTTCAAAAACTACCTTGGATTTAGGGTTCCCCAACGGCACTGCCGGTGGGTGTTTCACTGCGCAGGGAGGGAAAACCACCCAGCGCTTTTATCCTGCTTAGAAATAATCTCGCATTATTCTTCACTCTTGGATAAATTGAAAATCTGATACAGGTTTGATGTTTGCCTCATTTTACCGCCTGAGGATTTAGTGTACTGCGGTGTATAGGTCAGCATATTTTTACTTTTAAGTCCCGCGATGCTATTTGTAATTGTTGCGTTGCACAGTCCTGTTGCATTCCTTATTTTCCTTCTTGTCGGAAAACATACTCTGTCCTTGTTAGCACAGCTGCACAGATAAAAATACACACACATTTCTGAAGTGGTAAGATCTTTTTCAAATACCTTTGTCTGAACATAGAATGTTTCTTTTCTCAAATTATTAACCTCCTCTTTTATTTCTTTCCGGTGACAGAAATACTTAATTATTATTTTACTTAATATTGTATTACTTATTGCAATCTGCTTTTTAAACTCACCGGGAATAAAAAACAAATCCGCTCCGATAAATATTTTAACCTTATATTTATTGAGCGAGCCTATTGTAACATAGAAGAGAATGTGGTACAATTCTGTATAGATAACAAAGTAGAATTAGATTATCTATTGAGATAGGAGCTGAAATGTATGATATCAGAGGCGTGGTGCAGTGAGAAAAATATTTTGATTAACATATTAATGAATAAGCTTTATGTTACAAAATCAGATTTTTCAAAAAATTTATCGAGTCAAAGACGGATATTTAAATCAGAACTCGGTACATATTTGATTCAGTTTACAGATATTGATTTAGCTGACTTTGAGCAAATATTTGACTATATAATTTCAAACTGTATCCAAAAAGAGACGCCCGAGCCTTATGAGTTTATGAAAAAATATTTTGAAAAAAGAAATAAGGCAGCTCTTAAAAATCCGTATTACTGTATTTACATAAATTCTTTTGCCTCAAATGCAATGATGTCACGAGAGTTTCCGGAGATAGCTATTGACAATACAATGCGACTGCTTAATTTAGATAATTCATATAAAACAGACGGACTGCAACAGACTGAGGTATTACAAAAACTGAAGGAAACTTATCTTGAAGAAATATATCAAAAGCGAATAATGATTTTTTCGGAAATTTCTGCAATAACAGAGTACAAAAAGCAGTACCCCAAAATGAGTTTGCTGAAAATTCTGTATGCTATGGACAGGCTACGTTTGTTTATGGGAGAGAAACCTTATTATATTAACCGTTACCAGAGTATATGCCTTGCTCCAAATATACCGCTTGATGAAGATATACCAGGAAGGAAGCGCTTGAAATTTTAACAAAAGAAAATGTTAGAATACATAAAACAGAGCAATTCAATACGGTTGACGAGATGATTATATTCGAGCTTATGAATCTTGCTAACCGTAATATCCTGATTAAGATTTGTGAAAACTGCAATCACCTGTTTATTGTCACCGGCAGAAGTGATACAAAATATTGCAGCAGAATTATGAAAAATGAGAAAAAACCCTGCACGGTTTTGGGCGCACAGAAGGCTTTTAAAGAAAACTATATAAATAATACATTTAAGCAAATGGTTGATAAATACAGAAGCAACTATAAAAACCAAATGGCATGCGGTAAAATTGACGATGAAGATTACGAAGCTTGGAGCAAGCTCGCCCGTGAAAAATATTTGGCATGCCGAAAATCTGAGGAAAACTCAAAACAAAGACAGGACTTTATTGCTTGGCTCAAGCTTGATTTCTACGATGCAATCAGCACATCGTATAAGAGTATTGGTGAGAAGTATTCGGATTCTGCTGATTAAGAATCAACTAAACTATGTTGCGTCAACTTTCCAAATTTGAAAAAAGCTTGATTTTGGGAAGTGAACATAGCTTTGAGTTTTAATGTAAGTGATTTTGAGAAAATTTAGCCGAAAAATAAAAGGTTGTTTCTTTGTTTACAGTGGTACATTTTTTGATATAGAATATGAGAGCTTCAATATGGAATATTTGTGTTGTATTTTTCTCTGCTTTATGGTATACTACTATTATAAAAGTTTGAAAGGGTGGAGGGCATTATGTCAATAGATAAAGCGATAGAAAATGCAATTGCATCTGTAAAAATGGAAGGCTATCAGGTTGACAGTGAATGTGTTGAGTGGTGCAGAAAGCTTTTAGAAAAAGAAATTAATATGGCGCAATATATTGAGCTTGTAAAACAAAAATCCGGGGTTGCTGCACAATGAGTTACAATATAGACGCACTTACAGATAATTGTTATGATGGAACCACCTGCCTTATTAACAAACTGAATATACACGATGAAAAGCAATTAGAAATCATAGAATCTAATATTACCCTTGCAAAAATTTCCACGCTTCAACATGACCCGATCAACGGGAAGTTTGATTTTGAACATTATAGAGCAATTCATAAATTCTTATTTGAGGACTTATATGACTGGGCAGGTATTATACGGACTGTAAATATATCAAAAAAAGGTACCAATTTTGTAAAGGCTAAAGATATTAAACGGATTGCTATTGCCTGTTTTGACCGCCTTAAAAGCGAAAACTTTTTCAAAGATCTTGAAAAAGATGATTTTATTGAAAAAATTACCGATTTTTACTGTGTTACTAATAATTTGCACCCTTTTAGAGAAGGTAATGGCAGAACCCAAAGAGTATTTTTAGCCCAATTAGCATTTGAAGCGGGCTATGAAATGGATTTTTCAAAGATAGATACTGATAAGTTGATGATAGCTACTATTCATGCAGCAAACGGTGTTGATACATATTTAAAAGACGCTATCAGTGAAATTGTAACACCAATTACTCCAAACTTTGATATTTCCATGTAAATTTAATATAAAAATGATATCAGAAGGAGCAATCGTTTTTGATGTTGGGTGATTTTTATCAAGAAATTCTTTCACCAAGGTGTCGTTACCATCAGGTCCATGTGTCAGCAATGACATGGAGGTTCAAGTCCTCTTGGCCGCACCAATAAAACCCTTGGATTAAGGTTAATAAGGATGTAAAGTGAAAACAAATTTGTTTTTGCCTTGCGTCTTTATTTTTATGGTTTGTATATTTGGTTTTGCTGAAAGATTACTATACTGCGCACTTTGAGTTATAAATGACACCCACCAGCTATCTTAATTTTTATAGCTTTTTGACTTTAGGCAAATAAGCTATAAAAATTAACACCGTATAAAAACGGTGTCAACAGCTATAATTTCGTTAATATACTACTTATGTCATATGGAAAATGATTTTATTACAGATAGCAAGCTTTGTTAGTATAAGCTATTTTTACGATAATGTTTACATATTGGAGAAGTCAAAACAAGGTCCATCGAGTTTTTAAAGCTGCATCTATACAACCGATGTTCAAGGTGTTCCATTCCCGGAATATGTTTGCATGGTTTTAGATTTGCACAATCCATACACTTCTTTTGATATTTAAAATAAACACATTAGAGCTTTTTAATGCCAATAAATGCGCCATTGAATTAGTATCGGGGCGCCGGGTCGGACAATTGGTATTCGCCCAATTAGACAGAACCGCTTTAAATCCATATAAAGGGAAGTATCAAGGACAGCAAGGTGCGACCGGTTCAAGAATATATTTAGATTCGGAGCTGTTAAAATAACCGCCGGCATCTTTTGTAGGTGATTTTTCTTTAAAACAAAAACTGCGCCTTATGCGATACGCATAAGGCGCAGTTTTTTGTTACCGCCGCATCACACGCATGGCGTTCAGTATCGCCAGCAGGGCAACGCCGACGTCGGCAAACACCGCCTCCCACAGGCTTGCCATGCCGAAAGCGCCGAGGGTCAAAAACAGACCCTTTACGCCCAATGCGAAAATAATGTTTTGCCAAACAATTTTTTTGGTAAAACGCGCGATTTTAACGGCGTCAACCAGCTTGGAGGGCTCATCGGTCATCAGCACGATGTCCGCCGCCTCAATCGCTGCGTCTGAACCAATCCCGCCCATAGCGATGCCGATGTCCGCCCGCGCGAGGACGGGTGCGTCGTTGATGCCGTCGCCGACAAAGGCGAGCTTCGTGTTTTTCGGCTTTTCCTGTTCAAGCCGTTCGAGCCTTTCGACCTTGTCTGCCGGCAGCAGCTGGGCATAGACCTCGCTTATGCCGAGTGTTTTTGCCGTTTCATCAGCGATTTGTGCGTTATCACCCGTGAGCATAACAATTTTTTCGACGCCGATATTTGTGAGCCCTTGGATTGCCGCCTTAGCGTCCTCCTTGACCTCGTCTGAAATCGTAATGCTGCCCGCAAACTGTCCATCCGTGGCGACATAGACCTTTGTGCCAACTTTATCAGACGCCGTATAGCTGATGTTGTTGTCTGTCATCAGCTTACCACTGCCGGCAAGGACAGTCCTGCCGCCAATGACGGCGCTGACGCCATGCCCCAAAATTTCAGTATGCCGCTCGATCTGCGCCTTGTCAACAGCCTTGCCGTATGCCCGTTGCACCGACTGTGCGATTGGGTGGTTTGAGAAGCTTTCGGCATATGCCGCCATTTCGAGCAGCACTTCGTCCGAAAACCCGTCGGCGGGCGCAATATGCGTGACATGGAACACACCCTTGGTCAGCGTGCCGGTTTTGTCAAACACCACGACGCTGAGCCTGCCCAGCGCCTCCAAATAATTCCCGCCCTTGACCAGCACACCGCTTTTGGATGCGCCGCCGATGCCGCCGAAAAAGCCGAGCGGTATCGAAATCACCAGTGCGCAGGGGCAGGATATGACCAGAAACACCAGACCTCGTGTGATCCATTGCGGCCACGGCTGACCGAAGAGCAGCGGCGGCACGACCGCCAGCAATGCGGCGACGACAACCACGACCGGCGTGTAGTAACGTGCAAACGTGGTGATAAAATTCTCGGTCGGGGCTTTCTTGCTTGCAGAATTTTCGACCAAATCAATGATTTTCGCCACTGTGGACTCGCCGAAGGTTTTAGTCACCCTAATGCGGATGACGCCGGTTTGGTTGATGCAGCCCGACATCACCGCATCTCCCGCACGGACGCTGCGGGGAACGGACTCTCCTGTCAGCGCGCGGGTGTCGAGCATCGATTCCCCGCTTTCCGCAACGCCGTCAAGCGGAATTTTCTCACCCGGTAGGACGACGATCATGTCGCCCACCTTCACCGTTTCGGGGTCGGCTTTGGTAATCGTGCCGTTCGCCTCGACGTTGGCAAAGTCGGGGCGAATGTCCATAAGCTCCGTAATGGACCGCTTAGAACGCCTGACCGCCATGTCCTGAACGTATTCGCCGATTTGCCAAAACAGCATAACGCCCGCCGCTTCCGGCGTTTCGCCGATGGCAAAGGCGCCGACGGTCGCAGCCGTCATCAAAAAGTTCTCGTCAAAAACCTGACCCCTGGCGATGTTCAACGCGGCCTCCAACAGCACCCTCCACCCCAAAACCGCATAGCAGAAGATAAACAGGGTCAGCTTCACGCCCTCGCCGAGCGGCAGGGTCATGCCCGCCGCAAACACCGCCGCACCGGCAATGATTTGCAGCAGCATAAAATCGAACGCCTTTTCCGTCTTTCCGCCGTGGCTGTGCATATGTTCTCCGCCATGTTCCCCAACGGCAATGCCCGGCTCATAACGCCGGACGATTTTTTTGACCGCATCGTCAATGTCGCCTGAAAAGCCGTCTAACTCCATCGTCAGCGTGCTTTTCATCATATTGACCGAAGCGGCCGCCACGCCGTCGAGCGCATTTACCGCTGTCTCGATCTTTCCGCCGCAGCTTGCGCAGCTCAGCCCTGCCAAATGGTATTCCTTCTTCATCAAAATCACCGCCTATGGTTGTATGGTTGTTCACTTATTCAATCGTTTGGGCACAAAAAGCACCTGTTTTATTCATGGATATGCTCAAAGCCTTTTTCAAAGATGTCCTTGACATGGCTGTCCGCCAAAGAATAGTAGACCACCTTGCCCTGCTTTTCAAAGCTGACCAGGTTGGCAAGCCTGAGCGATTTCAGTTGATGGGAGATCGCCGACTTGGTCATGCCCAGCAGCACCGCCAAATCACAGACGCACATCCCGCTGCAATTGAGCGCCCACAATATGCGCAGGCGTGTGTTATCCGCAAACATTTTATAAAGCCCGGCAAGCTGATAAAAGTCGTCCGGCGGCGGCATCTGATTGCGCACCTTTTCAACCACTTCATCATGGATGACCTCACAGTCGCACACGGGCTGGATTATTTCACTCATACTTCCCACCTCCAAACAATTGAATAGTTGTTCAACTATTATCAGTATATGCCTGATCGGTAATTTTGTCAATACTTTTTTTATTAACATCATCATAGTCGTCCAAAAAATTGCGGCGCACGCCCTTGCTGCGGTAGCCGATAACCGTTTCGAGGTTGACGTTGTGCACGCTTTGAAAGATGTTCTTGTCAATGTAGGGATTAATCGTCCGAAGCTTTTGGATCAGCAGCTTGGTTTCAAGGCGTTTGGAGGCGCCGGTGTTTTCTTCATGGGAACATGCTTCTGTGAATCGGCAGGCACACTGGATGAAATTCAGCCCGTTGTAGCGCTGCCACGCCAGAATGTCCTCCTCCTTCACCATATACATTGGGCGGATAAGCTCCATCCCCTCAAAATTTGTGCTGTGCAGCTTGGGCATCATGGTCTTGACCTCCGCCCCGTACAGCATACTCATCAGGATGGTCTCAATAACGTCGTCAAAGTGATGCCCCAGCGCAATTTTGTTGCAGCCCAGCTCCCGCGCATAGCTGTAAAGGTGACCCCTGCGCATACGTGCGCATATATAGCAGGGCGATCCGTCCATGGTCGCCACAACGTCAAAAATCCGGGACTTGAACACGGTGATTGGGATGCTCAGCGTCTTGGCGTTGTCGAGGATCATCTGCCGGTTGGCGGCGTTATACCCCGGGTCCATCACCAGAAATTCCAAATGAAAAGGGTACTTGCCATGTCTTTGGATCTCCTGCATACACTTTGCCATCAGCATGGAATCCTTGCCGCCCGATATACAGACGGCGATGCGGTCGCCCTCCGAAATGAGCTTGTAGCGGTTAATGCCCGTGACGAAGCCGTTCCAAATCGTACGGCGGAACTTTTTGATGATGCTCTTTTCGACCTCTTGATATTTTTCCATGCCCATTCACCTTTTCGATGTTTTTTTAACGATTTTATTGTAGCACATCACAGGCGTGTTATCAAGCAATACTTGACACGCCTGTAAAAAGGTGTAGAATAATGGTAGAATAAATGACATTACCGGAAGGGACTGCTTGCATGGGCGAGAAGAAAATTAAAATCACAAAGGACGGTCCGTACATCGTGTCGGGCGGAGTTCCGTTGTCTGAAAAGCGCATTAAGCCAAAAGGCTTGGGATATGAATGGGAGGACGGACGCGCGCTTCCGCAGGGTGAGCAGTATGCGCTTTGCCGGTGCGGCAACACCAAAACGCCGCCTTTTTGCGACGGCAGCCACGTCAGGGTTCACTTTGACGGTACCGAAACCGCTTCCCGCGTGCCATTCCAGAGTCGCGCGAGCGTGACGGAGGGCGAGGGCATCGACCTTTTGGACGACGGCAGGTGTGCATTCGCACGTTTTTGCCACAGGGACAAGGGCAGCGTGTGGGAGCTGACAAGAGGTTCCGGCAACCCCGAATGCAGGGCGGAAGCCATTCTGGCGGCAAACGAGTGCCCGTCAGGCAGGCTGGTCGCCGTCGGCAAGGACGGTGAGCCGATCGAATTACCGCTCACGCCCGCCATCGAGGTGATACAAGACCCCGACAGGGACGTCAGCGGCGGGCTTTACGTCAAGGGCGGCATCCCGATCGAGGCGGCGGACGGTCATACATATGAGGTGCGAAACCGTGCGGTATTGTGCCGGTGCGGAAAGTCCCGCAACAAGCCGTTTTGCGACGCCATGCACGTCGCGATAGATTTTAGGGAATGAAAAAGCGCCTTACGGCACTTTTTGGTGCGCTGGCTTAGACCCTTTGCTATGGAATTAATTAAGTTTTTTCATAGGATAGGAAATAGAAATTTCCTATCCTATGAAAAAACCGTAAAGGCTTCAAGTTACAGCGCTTAATATTCTTTGTATTTCTAATAATCCCGAGAACAGGCGCCCGTTGCCCGCCGGGCGCCAAATCCCCGGTTTACCGAAAACACCTCAAAGCATAAGGATGCACATAAAAAAGCATGCAGGTTTTGCCCCTTACGGCAATTTACCCTACACGCTTTGTATTTTTCTTAAAACCGAATTCCGTATCTTCCTCCCCCTTGAAAAGGCAGGGAAAATGTGTTATAATAAACACGGTGCCGGTCATCCGGTTGCGTATAGGTGCGCGTATCACCCGTATCGCAGGGGCAATGTGCTCCTAACACATTGTCCTGCCGCTTTTTTTATTTTTCAGTGCTTTCGCCAAAACCATTTTATCATATGAAGGAAAATTTTGCAACAGTTTTTTAAAATAAAACATACGAGGGCGGCAAACCATGGTTTGCCGCCCTTTTCAGCCCTGTCCGCTCACCGTGGCAGACGTTTATGCGATTGCCGCGAAGGCTTCTTTTAAGTCAAAGAGGATGTCGTCGATGTGCTCGGTGCCAATGGACAGCCTGACGGTGGTTGGCTTGATGCCGCCTGATCGCTGTTGCTCCTCGCTCAGTTGCGAGTGCGTCGTGCTGGCGGGATGGATCGCCAGCGATTTCACGTCGGCTACGTTCGCAAGCTGCGAGAAGATTTCAAGACCGTCTATAAACTGCTTTGCCTTGTCGGCGCCGCCCTTAATTTCAAAGCTGAAAATCGAGCCGGCGCCGTTCGGGAAGTATTTATCATACAGCGCCTTGTAGCCACTTTCAGGCAGCGACGGATGATTGACCTTGTCGACCAGCGGATGGCTTCTCAAAAACTCAATGACCCTTTTGGTGTTCTCAATATGACGCTCAATTCTCAGCGACAAGGTTTCCAGCCCTTGCAGGAACAGGAAAGCGTTGAACGGCGAGAGCGCCGCACCCGTATCACGCAGCAGGGTAACGCGTGCCTTGATGATATACGCCGCCGCGCCCGCAACCTCGGTAAAGCGTGCGCCGTGGTAGCTCGGGTCGGGCTCAGTCAGATACGGGAACCTACCCGACGCCGCCCAGTCGAACCTGCCGCCGTCTACGATGACGCCGCCGATGGAGGTGCCGTGTCCCCCAATGAACTTCGTTGCCGAATGGATGACGATGTCCGCGCCGTGCTCAATCGGGCGCAGCACATAGGGCGTGGCAAAGGTGTTGTCGACCAGCAGCGGCAGACCGTTCCTGTGCGCGATCTCCGCCAGCTTTGCGATGTCTATGATATTGGAATTGGGGTTGCCGAGGCTTTCGATGAAAATCAGCTTGGTGTTCGGCTGGATAGCCGCCTCAAAGCTGCCCTCCTCGTCGGGGTCGACAAAGGTCGTGGTGATGCCGAAATCCTTTAAGGTATTGGCAAAAAGGTTGTATGTACCGCCGTAGATGGTCGACGCCGACACGATGTGGTCACCGCTGTGCGCGATGTTTTGCACCGCATAAGTCGTCGCCGCCGAGCCCGATGCGACCGCCAGCGCACCTATTCCGCCTTCGAGCGCCGCGATCCGCTTTTCAAAGACGTCCGAGGTCGGGTTCATGATCCTGGTATAGATATTGCCCGGCTCGGACAGTCCGAAGCGTCCCGCCGCCTGTGAGGTGTCGGCAAAGACATACGACGTCGTTTGGTAGATCGGCACCGCCCTCGCATCAGTCGCGCTGTCGGGCTGCTCCTGACCGGCGTGCACCTGCAAGGTTTCAAATTTCAGGTTTCTTTCCGCTCTTTTTATGCTCATGTTCATCCGCTCCTTATAATATAATAGTTTATACTGTTTTTCATTTAAAATATAGACAAACAAGTTTGTCTATATCGACCGCAATCAGCGGTCGTTACTTACGGAAAACAGTATTGACTGATCCGCGCTAAGGGAACAAATTAAATGCGGCTCAGTATTAGCTGTCATAAAATCAAAAGCGGCAACACATAAAATTGCCTATGCTGAGGTAAACCTTAAACATACCAACACATCCTTAAATAAATTAAACATATATGAATTATATGTTTAATCATACAGTATGAGCCTGCTTTTGTCAAGACTTTTTTGAAAAATATTTTCTATATATAATACATGATGCTCTCGCCGCCGCCGTATCTTTCGGCTTCGCTGACCAAATCGGCAAGCGTGACCTTTTGCAGCGCGCCGGTTATGGCGTCGTCCACCGGCTCAAAGATGCGGCGCTGCATCGCCTTTTCAATCGGCTCGGCGTCGTCCGACAGCGATTTTTTGGTCGGCTCGAACAGCAGCTGTTCTATCGCCGAGATGATGTCATATGCGGTGATTTTTTCAGCGGGTCTTATGAGCTGATAGCCACCACTCGACCCCTTTGCGGACTCCACCAGCTCCGCACGCTTTAAAAGCGCAAAAACCTGCTCTAAATAAATCTTGGAAATCCCGAGTCTTTCTGATATACTGATGATGGTGATGTTTTGGTCATGGCTCATGTTCTGCGCCATGCTGATCATGGCAGCCAGCCCGTACCTGCCCTTTGCGGATATCCTCATGGTTTCCTTCCCTCCATACATATTAATTTGATATGTTTTATTTTACAGTAAACACATGTGAAAGTCAACAATAAAAATAATTTTTAAAAATCTATTGACAAAGCGATGATTCGCGCATATAATAATAACATACTATTCATATATGTATACCAAAACGCCTTTGGCGTTTTAGGTGCGCAGCCGAAACCCTTTGCCAGGGAATGAATTAATTGCTTTTATCTTATAGGAAATTTGTCAAATTTCCTATAAGAAAAAATTAAGGAGGTCATTATTATGCCAAAAGTCTACACAAGCTTGACGGATCTCATCGGGAATACGCCGCTGTTGGAGCTGTCCCACTATAACAGGGCGCAAGGTCTTTCGTCAACGGTTATCGCTAAATTGGAGTATTACAACCCCGCAGGCAGCGTTAAGGACAGGATCGCCAAGGCGATGATCGAGGACGCCGAGGAAAAGGGTCTTTTGAACAAGGATTCCGTCATTATTGAGCCGACCAGCGGAAACACCGGCATCGGTCTGGCGTCGGTCGCCGCCGCAAGAGGGTACCGTATCATCCTGACCATGCCCGAGACGATGAGCGTCGAACGCAGAAACCTTTTGAAAGCGTACGGTGCGGAGCTGGTTCTGACCGAGGGCGCAAAGGGTATGAAAGGCGCCATCGCCAAGGCGCAAGAGCTTGCGGAGGAAACCCCGAACGCTTTCCTGCCCGGACAATTTACCAACCCCGCCAATCCTCTGGTGCACAAAAAGACGACAGGACCCGAAATCTGGGAGGACACCGACGGCAAGGTTGATATATTCGTATCGGGCGTCGGCACGGGCGGCACGATCAGCGGTGCGGGTGAATTCTTGAAGTCAAAGAATCCGAACATCAAGGTTGTGGCGGTCGAGCCGTTTGATTCGCCTGTTTTGTCCGAGGGCAAGGCAGGTCCGCATAAAATCCAGGGCATCGGTGCGGGCTTTGTGCCCGACACGCTCAACACCGAAATCTATGACGAGGTCATCAAGGTCAAAAATGAGGACGCCTTTGAAACTGGCAGGAAGCTGTCCAAAACGGAAGGGCTGCTCACCGGTATTTCATCCGGCGCCGCTGTTTGGGCTGCGACGGAGCTTGCAAAACGTCCTGAAAACGCCGGCAAGGTTATTGTCGTGCTGCTGCCCGACACAGGGGAGCGATATCTGTCGACCCCGCTTTTCGCTGAATAAACACACCCTTTTGCCCGCTCATGTTTATGGGCGGGTTTTTATATATACGGGCATTTCCATGCCCATATATATATAAAGATTGAAATATTCCTTGACAAAGGGTTACGGCGATGCGCTGATGACTTTCCCCAAGGCAAAAAGCAACATAAAAATAGTGTTGATAATATTTTTACGCGGTGTTATAATAAGTCTTAATACCAAAAGCGTTCGGGTGCGCAGCGCTTCCCTGAACGCATCCGCTCGCCGCGCGGGCGTAAGCGCAGGCGGAATTTACTTTCGTCGGAGCGTAAATATTTAAAAAGGAGGTCGCCGGACATGGAGCGTCAGTTAAAAGCGGAAACACAATTGGTTCACGGAGCAATCGGATACGATAAGACAACAGGTGCCGTGAGCATGCCAATCTATCAAAGCGCAACGTTTCGACATCCTGCGCTGAACGAAACCACAGGCTACGACTATTCGCGCCTGCAAAACCCGACGCGTGAAGCGCTCGAAAAAACCATCGCCATCCTCGACAACGCGAGGCACGGCTTTGCGTTTTCCAGCGGTATGGCGGCGATCACCACCGTTGCAAAGCTGTTCGCAACGGGCGACCACCTGGTCATCAGCGACGATTTGTACGGCGGCACCTACCGCCTTTTTGAAGAAATCTATGCCAAATACGGCATTGAAACGACTTATGTCAACATCACCGATCTTGACGGCGTCGAGCGCAGCATCAAACCCAACACCAAAGCGATACTGTTTGAGACTCCCACCAACCCCATGCTCAAGGTCGCCGACATCGCCAGGCTCTCTGCGCTTGCCAAAGCGCACGGGGCGCTTTCCATCGTCGACAACACGCTTTTAACACCCTATCTGCAAAAGCCGCTGGATTTGGGAGCGGACATTGCGGTTTACAGCGCGACAAAGTTCCTGGCAGGTCACAACGACACGCTGGCAGGGCTCATCACCACAAATGACGACGGCATCGCCGACGCGCTTAAACTGATACAAAAATCAGAGGGCGCCGTCCTTGCGCCGTTCGACAGCTGGCTGGTCCTGCGCGGCATCAAGACGCTTGCCGTCAGGATGGACAGGCAGCAGGAAAATGCGGCGGCGATTGCGGCGTTTTTGTCGGCGCATCCCGAAGTCACAAAGGTCTATTACACAGGCAGCGGCGCCGTGCTGTCCTTTTCGGTCAGGGACACCGCCGTTGTCGAGCAGGTATTAAGAAAGGTCGGGGTCATCTACTTTGCAGAAAGCCTCGGCGGGTGCGAAACCCTCATCACCTATCCCGCAGTGCAGACGCACAGCGCCATCCCCGAGGACATTCGGCGCCGTCTCGGGGTCGACGACAGGCTGTTACGGCTGTCCGTCGGCATCGAGCATGTCGGCGACATCATCGCCGACCTAAAACAGGCATTGGAGCGTGAGGATGCATGACATACCATTTTGACGAGATCATCGACCGGACAAACACCGGCTCGCTCAAATATGATTTTGCCGCCGAGCGGGGCAAGCCCGACGGCATACTGCCCCTTTGGGTCGCGGACATGGACTTTAAGTCGCCGCCGGAGGTCATCGCCGCGCTCACCAAACGCTGCGAACACGGCATATACGGCTACACCGATCCGAAAGACGACTACTATGTTTCGGTTCACAGCTGGTTTTCAAACCGCCATTCACTCGACGTCCAAAGGGATTGGACCGTCGTCACGGTCGGCGTCGTTTTTGCCATCAACTGCGCCATCCGGGCTTATACCAGGGAGGGCGACGGCGTGCTGGTGCAAAAGCCCGTATATTATCCTTTTTTTAAAAGTGTTTTGAGCAACAACCGCAGGCTGGTCAACAATCCGCTCGTGAACAACGGCGGCAGGTATGAGGTGGATTTTGCGGATTTCGAACAAAAAATCGTTGACGAAAAGGTCAGGCTGTTTATCCTGTGCTCGCCGCACAACCCCGTGGGGCGCGTCTGGTCAAAGGACGAGCTAAGCAGGATGGGCGGCATCTGTAAAAAGCACGGCGTCGTTGTGGTGTCGGACGAAATCCATGGCGAATTCGCTCTGACAAGACCGCACACGCCGTTTTGGAATGCGGGAGAGGACTTTGACGGGTTCAGTCTGGTCTGCACCGCCCCCAGCAAGGCGTTTAACCAGCCCGGGCTGCAAAACGCCAACATCTTCGTCAAAAACCCCGAGCTAAAAAAACGGCTGGTTAGCGAAATGCATACCAGTGGTTACAGCAACGCCGGCACATTCGGGCTGATCGGCTGCAAGGCGGCGTATGACTTCGGCGGGGAATGGCTAAATGCGCTTTGTGCATACATTAAGGGGAACATTGATTTCACAAAAGACTATATCGCGGAGCATATGCCTCAGATAAAGGTGACCGACACTGAGGGTACCTACCTGATGTGGCTTGATTTCAGGGCTCTGGGTATGACGCAGGCGGCGCTTGACAAATGGGTGACCGAAAAGGCAAATCTGTGGCTTTCAGGCGGCACTTCCTTCGGCGAGGAGGGAGAGGGTTTCCAGCGCATCAACCTGGCTACCCCTCGCATCAACGTAGAGCAGGCGCTTTTGCATTTGAAAAGCGCGCTGTCGGACATCGGATAATACCAATCATGGAGGTTATGGCATGCTTAACAGATTTTCTCGGACGGAGCTGATGTTCGGCAAGGAGGGGATGGCGCGCCTGAAAAACGCCAGGGTCGCCGTGTTCGGCATCGGCGGCGTCGGCGGCTATACCGTAGAAGCGCTCGCAAGAAGCGGCGTGGGCACGCTGGATTTATTTGACGACGACAAGGTGTGCCTCACCAACATCAACCGCCAAATCATCGCCACAGGAAAAACCGTCGGCAAATACAAGGTAGACGTAGCGAAGGAGCGGGTTTTGGACATCAATCCCGACGCCGCCGTCAACGCGCACAGAACCTTTTACGGTCCCGACGTTGCCGACCAATACGATTTTTCGGAATATTCCTACATCGTTGACGCCATCGACACCGTCACCGGCAAGCTGGAACTGGTTATGCGCTCTCACGCGGCAAACGTACCAATCATCAGCTCAATGGGGGCGGGCAACAAGCTCGATCCCACGCAGTTTATGGTGACCGACATCTATAAGACCTCCGTTTGCCCGCTGGCAAAGGTGATGCGCAAGGAGCTGCGCAGCAGGGGGATCGGCGCCTTGAAAGTCGTCTATTCAAAGGAACCTCCGCTCCCGCCGTCGGAGGATATGTCGAGCAGCTGCCGCTCAAACTGTATCTGTCCGCCCGATACAGTGCGAAAATGCACCGACCGCAGGCAGATCCCCGGCAGCAACGCTTTTGTGCCGCCGGTCGTCGGGCTGATTATCGCCGGCGAGGTCATCAAAGACATATTAAAAGATATATTAAAAATCCGCTGACATACGTCAGCGGATTTTTGTTTCAAAACATCAAATCACGGTCAGCCTCAATCTGATTGGTGCTGCGCTCTTTTTCGAGAATGCTTCTCAGTCTTGCGGCATGCATCGCCTCGTCCTCCGAAAACTCCTTGAACATATCCGCAATCTCGCCATCAGGTATCCGCTCGGCGTACATCTGAAAGTCTCTCGTCAGCTCCATTGAGTTTTCCCACGCACGCATCAGCCTGTCATAGACGCTGACGCTGTCATAATCAAAGTTCTTCGTCACATTATTCACCTCACCGATATTATTTCCCGAGGCAAAAAAAGCTATGCGATTACTCCGGAAAAAGATAAGGCGGGATTTATTATCGTTTGACGATTTTTACCTGATGATTCAAATATTCCGGATTGGAAAGCCCGTGCTCCTTCGCTTTTTTCAAAAGCCTGTTGTACTGCGTCTGTGCGGCGATAATCCTGTATGCGTACAGATCCACCAACTCGTCCGTGTCGGCAAAATCATAATTTTGCACGGCGTTTGAAAGCTCCGTCTTGGCGGTAATCAAGTCATGGATAATCTCGCTGCGCAGCTTGTCCTTTTCCGTTTCGATGCGGGCGTTCTCAAACAGTACGGGTTTTATCTCTTCCATCATTCATATCACCTCAATGACAGTATAGTCATATGAATTGGAAAATATACCCTTTTGCAACCAAACGGACTAAAAAATCCCGTTTCAACGAGGCGAAGGACATCCTTTCGACGAGCTATTTACGTTTTTGAATTTTATAAACGACCCTTGCCAGCCATCTGTCCGGCAGGACTTTGGTCAAAAACCGTGAGAGTTTCATTAGCGTACCGGGGATGATGACAACTTTTTTCTGAAACATTTTTTTGACGGCATAGCGTGCGACATAGGCGCTTTGAAGTCCCCGGACGCCAAAGGTGACATTGGCGACCCTGCCGAACTCGGTGTGCACCGGACCGGGGCAAAGCACACCCATATAGACCCTGCTTTTTTTCACACGCAACTCCTCATGTACCGCCTCGGTCAGCCGCAGGACGTACGCCTTTGTGGCGTAGTAGGTTGCCATCAGCGGTCCGGGCGTAAATGCCGCCGAGGATGCGACGTTTAAAATATACCCCGAATCCCTTGCGGCAAAGTCTCGTAAAAACAGCTTGGTCAAAACATGCACCGCCTTGATGTTCGTGTCGATCATACAAAGCTCACGGTCAGGGTCGGTTTCGGAAAACCGTCCGATAAGTCCGAAGCCGGCGTTGTTAACGACAATATCAATGCCTTTGTCCTTGACCTGCTCATATAGTGCGGCACACGCTTCGGGCGTGGAGATGTCGGCGCATATCACCAAAACATCGGTTTTGAGACTGTCTTTTAGCGCCAACAGCCTGTCCTCCCGCCGTGCGACGACGATAAGGTCGCAGCCCATCCCGCTCAGCATGATTGCCATATCCCGCCCGATGCCCGAGCTTGCGCCCGTAATGAGCGCCTTCATATGTTGCCCTCCTTCACCCTATCGATGTAGCAGTCTTTGCAGTAGCCCACCATTTCAAGCTTATGTCCCGTGACATAAAAATCACCCGACGGCTCAACGTGACCGACGGGACAGTACTCCATCGGGAAGCGCTTTCGGCAGGACACGCAGACAGCAAAATGGCTGTGCATATCACTGCAAAGCACATAGGTTGCAATGTCGTCGCCGACCAAAAAGTTCTTTTCGACAAGACCCTTTCCTGTGAACAGATCCAGTATGCGGTAAATCGTGGAGAGCCACATATTGACGCTGCTCTTCTGTGCTTCGCTGTGGATTTCGATCGCCGTCATTGGGTTCTTTGCATTTTGCAAAATGTTAAAGATACAATCCCTCTGCCTCGTCTTTTTCAGTCCGCTTTTCCAATATTCTTTCAAACCTTATCCCTCCTGTTTCGTGATGCGTTTGACGCCCATAATCACAACCAATGCCGCCACCCCCGTCAGCACAATCGTGCCGCCGGGTTTCAGTCCTGCATAAAAGGATATGCAAAGTCCTGAAATCGTAAACAGCACGGCAAACAACACCGAGAAAACCACGGTTTGCTTATAGCTTTTTGCCAGCTGGATCGCACACACAACCGGCACCACCATCAGCGACGATACCACCAGCGCACCGACCGTGCGTGCGGCGACCGAGACCGCTGCTGCCGTTAAAATCGTAAAAATAAAATTGATCAGCCGGACTGGTACGCCGGCAAGCTTGGCAAATTGCTCATCAAAGGTGATATAGAACAGTTCTTTATATAAAAGGATGCATTCCGCCAAAACCGCAACGCAGACGCCGATCACCAGCACCAGCTCAAAGTCACTGATGGCGACAATAGAGCCGAACAGAAAGCTGTTGAAGTTTGCCGAGCTTTTGACAAGCCCCGACAAAACACCGGCAAGCCCGATGCCTGCCGACATGACAACGGCGATGGCGATCTCGGCGTATTTGGGGATCTTCTTGCGGATGGCTTCAATACCGAGTGCGGCAAGGATACAGGTGACGACTGCGCCCAGCACGGGATTGATACCCAGCACAAGCCCCGCCGCAACGCCTGCAAGCGAGGTGTGCGACAGTGCGTCGCCGATCATCGACAGGCGTTTTAACACGATGACCACGCCGATACACGGCACGACGACCGCAAGCAGTATGCCGACCAAGAAAGCCCTTCTCATAAAATCGTATTGCAAAAGCTCCGGCATCTTGTTTCTCCTCCGCTTCGATGGTGTGTTTAATGTTTATGCTTATGTGCCAGCTCCTGCGCAAGCGCGGCATTGCTGAGCCCCACCAGCGTGCCGTCCTCTATACACAAAAACCTGTCACAATATGCTAATGCGCTCGCTATATCGTGCGTCACCATGATGATCGTGATGCCTTGCTTTTTGCACAGGGCATATAAAAGGTCGCACAGCTTTACGCTTGACTCGGCGTCTATGCCCGAGGTCGGCTCGTCCAGCAACAGCAGATGCGGTTCGCCGATAAGCGTCCGTGCGATCATCATCCTTTGCTGCTCCCCGCCCGAAAGGTTGCCCACAAGGCTTTTGAATTTGCCGTCCAAACCTACCATGGACAGCACATCCGCAACCTTTTGCCTGTGGCGCTTTTCGGCAAAGCGCATCAATCCGATCTGTGAAAACAGATTTGCCTCAACCACCTCGTAAACCGTGGCAGGAAAGTCCGCATATTTTGCGATATTTTGCGGAACATAGCCGATCTGCGCTTGCTCCTTGTGCTCGTGCGCAGGTTTTCCATAGACGCTCACCTGACCGGACCTCGGCAGGAGCTGCCCCAAAAGCAGCTTAATCAATGTGCTTTTTCCGCTGCCGTTCAGCCCGATGACACCGATAAACTCACCTTCCGATACGTCAAAGCTAACGCCGCTCAGCACCGTCCTGCTGCCATATCTAAATGTTAAGTCTTTAACCTCGATCGCTTTCATATCAATGCTTGTCCTTTCCTTCTCACCATGCGGTTTGCGTGCGATAGTCACTGCGTCAGCGCCAGCTGCAAAGCAGTGAGATTTTCACGCATTAGAGAGAAATAATCGCTCCCCTGTGCCGTCTGTTTTTCTGTCAGATAGCCGATAGTCCACAGAGTCGCTGTTTTTGCGCCTGTTGCGTTTGCAATAGTTTTTGCTGTCCCGGGGTTTGCCTCGGCGTCAAAAAAGATGGTCGTAACATTGTTTTCCCGCACAAATGCGATGACCTCCGCCATCTTTGCCGGCGTCGGCTCGGAATAGGGCGAAAGCCCTTCAATGCCAAGCTGCATCAATCCATAGTCCTGACACAGGTAGCCGAACGCCTGATGCGTGACCACAATGGTTTTGCCCGCCACGGATGCAAGCGCCGCGGTGAATTCGTCGTCCAATACGTCAAGCTGCGCCGCATAACGTTCATAGTTTGCATTATAGTATTCAGCATTTTCGGGGTCTGCACCAGCCAAAGCATTTTTAATGTTTTCCATTTGGATTTTAGCATTTTTGAGACTCAGCCAAACGTGGGGGTCAAAACCCTCATCCTCGTCCTCGTGATGCTCGTCCCCATCCCCATCGGGTTCGTCAGCATGCTCCTTGTCCTCATGACCGTGCTGATGTCCTGCAAGCAAGCCGACGCCGCTTGACGCCTTGACAACAACAAGTCTTTTATTTGTCAACGACGTCAAGACCTTGTCCACCCAATGCTCCATGCCTGCGCCGTTATAGATAAACATATCGGCTTTTTCAAGGTTGACCATGTCGTTTGCAGACGGTTCCCACGAATGGGGGTCGCCGCCGGACGCCATCATGTTGACCACCCGAACCTTATCGCCGCCGATTTTAACGGTAAAGTCATACATCGGATAGATGCTGGTGTAAACGGTAAGGCTTTTGGTGGTGTTTTCTATATTTGCTGATTGGTTGCAGCCTGCCGATACAGCAATAAATACCGCTGCCACAAGTAATGCCATCAGTTTTTTCACAAATGTGCCTCCTCCGGGCAGATATTAATGCGAATTATCCGCATTTAGATGTATTATATATCATTTGTATATAATTGTCAACACATTTTATGGCCAACAAGTTTGTCAAAATCCGGGCGTCAGTCTCAAACATACACGCACCGTTTTATTGGGTGCATCATTTTAGGTGCGTAGCCGAAAGCCTTTGCCAAGGAATGAATTCATTGTTTTTATATGATGGGAAATATCTATTTCCCATCATATAAAAAAGACAGTGCAATTTTTGCACTGTCTTTAATGGCTTTTAGGAAATTATCTTTTGAGCAGAACCTGCCCGAAGGACACAAACAGAACCTGTGCCGCTTCGGCACGTGTCAAGTTTTCTTTCGGTGCAAACATATTATTACCTCTGCCGGAAACAATGCCCATCTTGGCAAGCGAGGCGACATACGTTTTTGCCCAGTCGCTAACCTCATCCGCATCGGCAAATGTCAGGTCAGCAGCCGGCACGTCAACGCCTGCGTTCTTAAATGCACGCACCAGCATCGCCGCCATCTCCTCACGGGTGATGTTTGCGTCCGGCTTGAAGCTGCCGTCTTCATAGCCTGCAACTATGCCGGCTTTTGCGGCAATGAGCACCGTCTCATAGAACCAGTCGGTCTTTTTGATGTCAGAAAACGTCTTGGTTTCGTCCAATTCGCTCAGAGCAAAGGTCTTGACGATCAGCTTGCTGAACTCTGCACGGGTGATACTTCTGCCCGGTTCATAAGTCGTGTCAGTGACGCCGCTGATGATGTCAAGCTTGACCAAACCGTCAATCGCATTATACGCCCATTCAAAACCTTTAAGGTCGGTGAATTTTTCATAAATGGGCTTTGATGTAGGCGGAGGTGTTGACGGAACCGGTGAGGGTGACACCGATGGCGACGGCGAGGGTGAAGGTGACGGCGATGTCCTTACGCTCGACTGAGAATTAGAACCGGAGCTGACAACATCGACGCTGCCGTCTTTGAATTTATAATTGTTTATAGAAATAAGATTGCCGTCGACAAGTTTTGTTAATTTGGCTGCCCGATTGAACACAAAATTATATGTGCCTAACGGCGCATTGCTTTTTACAGCTAAGGTTACCGTTGCAAGCGTCACGGGATATTGAATGTTCTTGCTGATAACAACAGCCTCCTCTGAGACGTCACCACCCATTACGATTATTCTTCCTCTAGAAATCAGATAATCATCATCATCATTCGACCAGTCAAGCTCCAATTCTCTAAGCTCGCCTTTCGGATCGCACTCAACATCCGAAACCGTGAAAGCGGAGGTGTCAAAGCTGAATTCAAATGTAGCGTTCGCTAAGTTGAACAACTCACCATCGGTATTGTCAAGCACAACGTCAATTTTCACCGTGTTTCCCCGCGTTACGGAAGCCTTTGATACATTCGCACGCATCTCCAAATTCTCATCAGCCGAAAAAGCAGTCATCATTGAAGCCATCATCAGCATTACAACCATAACACAAAGAATTTTTTTGCTTTTCACAAACATATCCTAATCACATCTCCTTTGTGGTGCATTTTGTCACAATCAAATGAATTAAAGAGGGCAAATCGCAACTTGCCCTCTTTAATGAGTTATACAATTGTCTTACAGGTTATCTTGCGCGGATAAGAGAAGTATCGCCGTGATGTCGGAGCCATCAATCATACCGCTCTTGTCAACGTCTGATCTGACAGCCTCTTTCACAAATTCTTCCAATGCAAGACCAGTTCTTGATCTTTTGTACAGACCGTGTTCTTTTGCTTTCTTTGCGTCAGCCGCCAAGACCTTGCCTACGCCGTCAACATTACCGAGCTCAGCGTCTGTAACCGCATTGGCAGCGTCGATGATTATCTGCAAGTCGTCCGCCGTCAAGTCAGCATTATTGTAATACTGTGCTGCGGCAACCGCAACCTTGTACGCGTTAACCTTGTTGTCATCTACGTTAGCAACGCCAAGGGTCCCAAGGTCGCTCGCCGTAAAGGTGCCGCTATTGATGTTTTCAAGTGCTGCTTTCTTCAACAACAGTTGAGTCTTTGCAGCGGCAACCAAAGCTGCTTGCGCATTAACCTCTGCTGTGAGCGCAGTAATCTGATCCGCCGACGCAACGCTATCCAGTGCAGCGATTGCAGTGCGTGCAGCAGCTTCCAAACCTTCCGCAATTGCGATTTCCGCAAGCGTTGTGTACGGTGCAGCTACGTAATTTGCAACTGCAGTCAGTGCTGCCGGAAGATTCGGATCTGTGCTCTCCTGAACAGTTACTGTTGAAGCGATAAGGCTTGTTACTGCATCCGTACCAAAGTATACATTGTAGAGCGATACGGAGGTGGCGCCCAGCGCCGCAGTTGATTTAACTTTCAGCTTAACGGTTGCAATGACGTCGTTATCAGCGATTGTTTCGTCGTCTTTAACAAGCGTCGCAACAGCTACGCTGTCCGCATCGTTGCTTATGCCACTCTCATTGAGCTTTGCGCTGAGCGCAACACTGTCAAATTCAAATACTGCACTGTCGAATTCCACGCTGAAGTTGATGGAATCAACACCAGCCGGAACATTCATTACGGATACAGGAATTGATACAACTGTGCCTGTATAGCCGGTTACCGAACCCAGTGCAACTGTCGGGTCGGTCGTCAGAATCAGCTGCCAAATTGCATAGAGCGTCACATTTGCGGCGTCGACCGTAAAGGTGCTGCCCGGTGCATATGCTGTGCCGCTACCGTCGACAACTGTGTTCCATTCTTTAAACTCAAATCCACCCGGAGCTGTTATATCTGTTACGTCCGCAACGGTAAAGCTCTGACCCGCTTCAAGGCTTGCCTGTGTGGGCGCTGTGCCTGTGCCACCGTTCAAGTCATACGTTACCGAATAGAGCGTCGGCGGAAGCAGTGCAAATTCCGCACCGATGGTCTTGTTGCCGTCCATTGTGATCTGTACGGGGTTTGTCGTTGATGTCGACGCGCCTGTGAACGCTACAAATGCGTAGCCGGCGTCAGCCGTAGCCGTTACCGTAACCACTGTGCCTGCTTCATATGTGCCGCCCGGCGGGTCAAACGAAAGCGAACCGTTGGTCGCCGTGCCTGCGGTTAATGTGTAGGTTGTCGGCGGAATCAGTTCAAATGTTGCGCCGATGGTCTTGTTGCCGTCCATTGTGATCTGTACGGGGTTTGTCGATGATGTCGACGCGCCTGTGAACGCTACAAATGTGTAGCCGAGGTCAGCGGTAGCCGTTACCGTAACCACTGTGCCTGCTTCATATGTGCCGCCCGGCGGGTCAAACGAAAGCGAACCGTTGGTCGCCGTGCCTGCGGTCAAGGTGTAGGTTGTCGGCGGAATCAGTTCAAATGTTGCGCCGATGGTCTTGTTACCGTCCATCGTGATCTGCACAGGGTTTGTCGTCGATGTCGAAGCACCTGTGAACGCTACAAATTCGTAACCGGAGTCAGCCGTAGCCGTTACTGTAACCACGGTATTTTCATTATATGTGCCGCCCGGCGGGTCAAACGAAAGCGAACCGTTAGTCGCCGTGCCTGCGGTCAAGGTGTAGGTCGTCGGTGAACCGCCTGTAACGGTGTAGGTTACAGGTGCGGCTACAATAGCTGCGGTTGCAGTTTCACCAATATCAATTGTTGTTGCTTCTGTTAAAGAAATGCTTGAATTACCTGATGCTGCACCTGCTTTAACTTTTAGAGTAAATTTACCGATTAAAGCGCCTTCTTCGTTATCGGCAACAGGAACGCCTTCACTGGCTGCAGAAGCAACACCAATCTTACCGGTTACTTCATTGACATTGATTGTCGGCTTGCCTAAATAACCAAATAGCATAATTTCGCCCAAGCGTGCGTCATTAAACCATGTCCCATCAACATAAGTCGGGCGCTTGCTTAGACCGCTGCCCACTTCTGTGGTATCAACTTCAAATACCGCTGGGTCATAACTGAGCTTATAACTCAAACCACTGATTTTTGCCGTGCCGTCAATCGTCAAAGATACAGTCACCGTGTCGCCAGCTTCGCCTGTCGTCGAGGACAATGCAATGGCAACGTTATGCGCCGTGCTTGCCGCACTGACGCTGATCATTGACAATGAGAAAATCATCGCAACAGCCAGTGTCAGCGACAAAACACTTTTCAATGTTTTTTTCAAATTAATTCCTCCTTAAATAATGTTACAGTCAATTTGCCGAAAAGCCAACCGCTAACTGTTATTGCGGAAGTTCTTCAACCGGGAATTTCGTGATGCTGCCGACAAAGTACTGCAAAATCAAGCTGGCATCTGCGGCATTAACATCGCCATCATTGTTTACGTCCGCCGCAAGAAAAACATTACCAGTAAATGGAGTGATTGAACCGACAAAGTGTTGGAGTACCAGGCTTGCATCTGCGGCATTAACATCACCATCACCGTTTACGTCACCGTAAATAACGATACCGAAAATATCTTCGATCAACTCGTCGGGGTCTTCAACATCGGTTCCGCCAACCTTTACAAAAAGCTTGGGGGCTGTTACTTCGTCAAACGCGCTGTCGTCAACCAAAAACGTAAAGCTGGTTTCGGTTGCCGGCTGCTGGTCTATGTAGATAATGTTGTCGTCCGTGGGTGTGGGCATTGTGTCGCCTACGCCCGGGACCGCAAGGATCGTGACATCCCCGTCAATATCTGTCGCCGTATAGGTAACGGTTACTTCGCGAAGACCCTCACTATCCGGTTCAGACACGGTGACATTAGTGATGTCAACGCTGGCTGCAAACGCGGAAACAGACATAATTGCCAACAGACCTATTACGACCGCCGCCATTGCTAAAAGCATGGACAATTTCGTTCTTACCATTTTCGTTTCCCCTTTCAAAAATGTGTTTTGAAAATACTGTTTTTTAACTATCGCTCCCCAATCGCATAGAATGAAAAGCCATTCAGCACAAATCTGCCCGCTGCAAAACTGGCTATCAACGGGAACAAATCAAGCTGACATTTTCAAGCTCCATATTACAGTACGGGCAACTGACACACACACACAACTTACACCCCATACAATAACACACTTATATTATACTCTGCATTACAAAGGTTTTCAAGTGTTTTTTTTAAATAAGATAAATTTGAAATATCCTACAATTATCGAGCAATATCTTTGTACACTTTTACTCCATTGATGATTGTCATGCGTATTTTTGCATGAAAGTCAAGCGGATGGTTGTCTAATATCACCATGTCGGCGTCATAGCCCTTTTGGAGCCTTCCGACCCTGTTACCAATGCCTGCAATCGCCGCAGCGTCGCAGGTGACGGCACGCAGCGCACCCGCTTCAGACATGCCGCTTTTCACCGCAAGGCGCATACACAACAACAGGTGGTCGACGGGTACCTCGGGATGGTCGGTGGTAATCGCAAGGCGCACGCCCGCACGTTCGAGGATTGCCGCCGTTTCAGGGATAAGACCCTGCATTTCGGGCTTGCTGCGGATACTGATGAGCGGTCCGACCATCACGTCGACCCCCTCCTTCGCAAGGATGTCCGCAATCAGGTGACCGTCGGTCGCGTGAACGATTTTAACCCCGACGCCGTATTCCCCTGCGATGCGCAGAGCAGTAAAAATATCGTCCGCCCTGTGGGCATGGACATGCAGCGGCACAGCACCTTTCAATACGCCCAGCAGCGCTTCGTTTTTAAGGTCGGCCGGAGGATTTTCCACCGTTAAGTCCAGCACCTGTTCGTGGTAGCTCATGGCGGCGCTGAGTGCCTCCCGCAGCAGCGCAGCCGTCGCCATCCTGGTGACGGGGGAGCGTTGGCTTTTACCGTGATGCATTTTGGGGTTCTCGCCAAGCGCACACTTCATGGCGCATGGCGCTTTGACAATCATATCGTCGATACGTATTCCGCAGGTTTTGATTGCCGCCATCTGACCGCCGAGGATATTGGCGCTGCCCGGCCCCGTCACCACCGTGGTGACGCCGCCCGCGCGGGCTTCCCCGAAGCACCTGTCCATCGGGTTGATCGCATCGATCGCCCGAAGGTGCGGCGTAACAGGGCTTGCGTCCTCGTTGCCGTCGCTGCCCTCAAAGCCCATGCTGTCGCCGAATATACCGAGGTGGCAGTGGGCGTCGATCAGCCCCGGTATGACATAGCCACCCTGCGCGTCGACGTTGTCGCCGTCCTGCGGTGCGTCCCGCATATCCCCGATCTCTGAAATTTTGCCGCCCTCAATGAGTATATAGCCGTTTTCAAAGGTCTGCCCCTCATGCATCGTCAGGATTTTAGCATTCTTAATAAGCATTGCCTTACACCTCTTGGAACGCAGTATTTGTGATGGTCAGACCAAAGCCTCCGGTTGTCATAACCATGCTCCGGCTGTCGATGACCATTGCCTCGACACCCATCTTTTCAGCAAATGCCAGACCCTCACTTGCGCCCATAATAAAGATAATGGTCGAGATGGCGTCGGCGTCCTGTGCGTTTTCGCCGATGACCGTGACGCTCACAAGACCGCTGTCAGCCGGCTTGCCCGACAGGGGGTCAAATATATGGTGATACAGGTTTCCGTCCTGCGTGAAATTGCGTTCATAGCTGCCCGAGGTCACCACGGCTCGATCAGTCACCTTAATAGTACCCATATAGTCGCCCGTTACGCCGCTGCTCGGATTTTGTATGCCGATTTTTTTGGTGCCCAGCACCACGATATTGCCGCCGAGGTCGATAACGGCGTCCTTGATGCCGCTATCCCTCAGTACCTGCGCCGCCTCATCCGCAGCATAACCCTTGCCGATGCCGCCCAGGTCGATCGCCATGCCCTGCGGCAGGATCAGCTTGTCCTGCATGATGGCAATCTTGTGATAATCCACCAGCGCAAGCGCCTCTTGGATCTCATCATCCGACGGGACCCTCGGTGTATCCGTATTGATGCCCCAAAGATCGATAACCGGCTTTATGGTAATGTCGAACAAGCCGTTTGACGCATACCCGAAATAGATGCCCCTTGCGATGACCTTCTTGGCGTCGTTGGTCAGCACGCCGGTGGCAAGGTCGGAATCGGGCGAATACGCCGTGATGCGCTTTTCAATCTCAGTGATCCGCCGCATCGCCGCATCAACCGCCGCTTTAGCGTTTTTACCGTTTGCCGAAACGGTGATCACGGTGTCGAGGGCAAAGCCGGTTTTAGAAACGCTCCCCGTTTCGCGGATATAAGCCGCAACCGCCAAGGTCAGCACCACGACAACGATGATCAGGGGTTTTAATAATTTACGCATAGTTTTCTCCTTTGTTAGGTTTACAGTCCGTTGTCCGACGTAAACTCGTCAGGCACGGTTGCTCCGCTCTGATTTGCATTGTCGGGCGGCTCAATTTCCGTGACAGGTTCGGGCGGGTCGGTCTCCCCGGCAGGGGTGCCGGTTGCGGTATCCGGTGCGGCGGCGGAGCTTTTCGTGACCATGCGGTTCATGGCATGGTAGGTGCTTCTGTGGATAAAGACACGCTCCTCCTCCACACCGTTTCGGTAATACGCCTTATAAGTATCGACGACCGCACCGGTCTGTCCCGGCTGGTCGACCACCGTCTTGCCCGCCGGCAGGGCGGATGAATGTTGAACGATTTCCTTCGGCTGGCTGACAGAGATGGTTTGGGTGATGATCTTGACAGTGCGCTCTTTATCCGGCTTGGTGCCGACAATCCTGATGGTGAGCTTGCCGCCGCCTGTCACCGCCACGATTTTTATAGGGTAGCTCGTGCTGTTTTTAAACACATAGTCGATGGACGCCCATGCAACTGTCGCATCCTGCCCAAGCGGGAGGTAGGACACCGTGAACTGGTGGTTTTGGCGCGATACGGTCTGCAAGTCGGCGTAGAGTTGTGCGGAATACAGGGTGGAGACCACCTGGCAGATACCGCCGCCCACGCCCTGCTCAATGCGCCCGCCGACATAGACGTTCGCATCCGCATAGCCCTTGGCATAGGTGCGCTCGCCAACAATGCGATTAAAGGAAAAATTATCCCCCGAGGCAATGACCGCACCGTTTATTTTTTGTGCCGAAAGGACGACGTTCTTCGTCCTTCCCGCATTAGATTCGTTGTATGCGGTGGTGAATTCGCCCAACACATCGGTGAACATGGAGGCTTCAAGCGACTTCCTCGTCACCTCGGGCTGCGCCGGCGTAAACGGCACGGTAAACCTGCGCTCACCTTTTTGGATATGCGCCGAAATGTCCTCAAGGCTAACCGACACGCCGACCTTTTCATCCGTGATGACGGGACGGTTGCCGATGATTTCGCAGCTGGCGTTTTCCGGCTCACGGTTAATCCTGCCGAGCAGCAGCCGGGAAACGTCACCCTTATAATCCTCGATGGTCGGCAGCGTCACATCCTCAAAGACCAGCTTTTTAGCGTTGTCAATGATTTTTTGACAAGCCCCCTCCGCATCCACGACAACGGCGCCGTCAAGATTTATCTCTACGGTGTGGGTGTCCTCCGCAATCATAAAGGCGCTTTTGTCCTGTTCGATGGTTTGCGCAAAGGTCAGTATTTTGGACCTGATGAACTTTTCGTCCGGCGTCATCGTCAGAGCAATGTCCTGCTTGGGCGAAAAGATGCTCGAAAGCTTGCCGAGCCAGTCACCGCTGCGCCCGACGGCATACGCCATGTCAACGTTCGTCGAAACCTCATAGCTCAGTCGCCCCGTCAGGTCGACGGAATGCCGGCTGCCGCCGAACACCAGGTCGATATTTTGGTCGCCCATCGCCTGCTCGATCACGGCGCTGACCGCCGCCTGCGCTTCGTCAACCGTCATACCGCCGACATCCACACCGGTGATCGTGACGCCTTTATAGATTTTGTCGCTGCCGAGCGTGACTGAAAAAACCGCCAGCACACCGCCGCCGACAGCGAAAAAAAACAGCAACACGGCTAACAATAAATACGGAACCTTTCTGCTGACTTTTCTTTTTATGACAGGCATAATCACCCTCGTTGTCTTTCCGCCCACAGAATTATGTAGTGGATGCCCTGACGTGAGCCAAGCAAGGCACTTTTATCATCTGATGATTTTATTTTAACAGTTTGCATCGGCGTTGTCAACGGAAAAATTCCTTGTGGAGCTTTTTGGTGCGCTGACATGATCCTTTGCCAGGAAATGAATCAATTGCTTTCATATGCTATATCATAGCATATGAAAGACACCGCACAACAATGACAAAAACTATACGTTTTCGCCCTCGCCGCCAGCCTCGCATGCGATGAGCCTCACCAAAAGCTCACGTTCCGTATATGGCATTGCTTTTTCACCCTAAGCCTATATGATTCTGCATTTTCAGCGTATGCAAGGATCGGTAGATTGCTACATCCTTCTACGCAAAACCGCAAAAGCAGCCGTCAATATGCACAAAATATGTCAAAAAAATTGAAAAAATTGTCTATTTACATTGGAACAAATTTGCAGTAATATAATCCCACAGCCACAAGTGGCAGAACATATCCCTCATCCTTGCAGGTCTTTTGCGCAGCACCTCTCCCTTCTCCGTGATTCGGTCAGATTCTACTTGTTCCGATATATATCGGAAGATCCCCAAGACAGCATACACACACCTAAGCCGACATAATCTCCGCAACCGGGTTTTAAAAACGACATAATTCCCACCCTTAATGCTGGTTAGAACTTTGGCTTGCATTTTTTTTGCACCGCAAACCACCGGTTGTTCATGTCCGCAGGTGCGGTAAAAATAAAGGAGGGCAGATTATGAAAACAACATTCAGGCACAGTGTACGGAGAACCACTATCACCACAGCCGTTTGTGCAACAGTATGCTTATTGCTCAAAGGCTTTGTGGTCAGCGCATCCAGCGTACCCATTGAACACCCGATGACAGTCATCAATCAGGCGGACCTGGCTGTCACCAAGGCAAGGATTGCCAGCAATGTCCAGCCTCAGAAGAATGCTTACACCAAGCTGATTTCAGACGCCAATACCGCACTCAATTTTACACCAAACCCGCCTGTATACCTGCAAATAAGCGACGGACCGCTCTTGGATCCCGCGCGTAACCTTCTGACCGCTAACGGCAACGCCGCATACACGCTTGCGCTTGCATGGCTGTATTCCAACGAAACGCAGTATGCCGACAAGGCGGTCTCCATCATGAAAGCCTGGTCGGACCAGGCGACGTACATTTACGGGGGCAACCCGGGGCTGCATACCGGCTCGTCATTTATCGGCATGATCCAGGCCGCCGACATCCTGCACGATTACAGCGGCTGGAGTCAGGCGGACCGCAAGGCGTTTGAGGACTTTTGGCGCACCCGCATTATGCCGCTTCAGCTTCAGGTGCTGCGCGGTCCCGCAGTGAAGGGCAACTGGGGCGACCACGCAGGCAACGCGATCATGGTAGCCGCAATAGCGTTTGAGGATTTCGATCTGCGCAACGAAGTGATTCAACTTCTATATGATCAATTTGACTATCCTGCGCCATCTACCCCCAACGGGTGGACTGACAGCGTAAACCGACCCAAATTCCAGGTGAACCAGGGAAATGACGGCATATATTATCCCTGCCTGCCGCACGAAGCGACGCGAACATCGGGCGACACCTATATGGGCATCAACTACCACGGCTTCGCTTTCACCTCGCACTCGGGGTTGAAAGAGTCCGCACGCTATGCCGGCGTCGACCTTTACGATGAAAACACCCGTTATACCGATACCGCATCTCAGGGCAGAAACACCAATATGCGGGAGGTTTTCGAGCAGTATTACAGATGGAATTTCCTGAAAGAATCCGTTCCCGGCGGTCCGCGTTTCAACTGGGGGAACAAAACCGACATTCAATATCAGAACTCACCCAACTCGGTGGAGATTATGTATAACAATTACTACGACACGCTGACGCCCGAGATTAGAACCGCGATGGCGAGCTGGCTGAATTCAAACCGTCCCGTAGGCAACAAGGGAGACGGACACGCCACGCTGAACAAGGGTCAGATGATCGTTACGGATACACCCGTGTGTGCGCCGTCCTATTCACCGCACGGAGGTCAGTTCACCGGCACTCGAAGCGTGACCATCACCAGTTTGACGGAGGGCGCACAGATTCGCTATACCACCGACGGCAGTACGCCCATTTCGTCGTCGGCGCTGTATTCGGGACCGATCACCATCAGCGACACCACCGTGCTGAAAGCGCGCGCCTTTAAGTCGGGCATGACAAACAGCCTGATCGCAAGCGAAACCTACACCAAGGTGACGCTGCCGCAAAGCGCCGTACTCGGTCTAACCAACGGCTCCTCCACCACCGAACGGGTCGGCAACTATGTCGACGCATTCAAATTTACCGCATCGTCTGACTTCACCGCCGAAAACATGAACATCCTGTTTGCAGACACCTGCCGGAGCGGCGGCGGCATACGCATAGCAATCTACTCGGATAACAACGGAACGCCGGGAACCCTTTTGGGGCAGACAGGCTCCTTTGCGGTCGGTCCGGGTCTGCGCACCGCATCGCTGGAAAGCCCTGTGCAGATGGTCAGCGGTACCCCGTACTGGTTCGCCACATGGATGGCGAGAAGTCCGCTGGAAACTTACGAAAACGTCGGCTGGGATCATGAAAAAGCGGTCATCGTCGCCAATAACAGCGGCACCCGGTACAGTGTGAACACCAAATACAGCACCTCCTCGACCACTTACAACGCCAGTGTATTCTCAAACTTCCCCGCCGGTTCGGCATTTGCATCCTCGGGCAGCGTCACATACACCGTTTACGCAACGGGAACCGACCCCATAGTCGACCCGCCGGTAGATCCTGAAACCAAAACGTTCAGCGCCGCTGCTGATTCCTACGTCAGGGGAGGCAGTTACGCAGGCGACAATTACGGCAGCGACACCCTGATCCAGCTGAAAGACGACTCCCAGGAGAGCTATGACCGCAGAGGGTATATCAAGTTTGATTTGAGCGGCGAGAACCTCGCATATGTTGCCAGCGCCAAGCTGCGTATGCAGGTATACAGCGTAGGCGCAAGCTGCGACGTCACCTTATATGAAACCTCCGACGGCTGGACGGAAAGCGGCATTACCTGGAACAACGCGCCCGCAATGGGCAGCAGCGTCGCCACCGTGACCGCGACGGACGCGGGCGTCTACGTGGAGTGGGATGTAACAAATTATGTGAACAAACAGCTCAGAGACAACAAGAAACTCAATTTGGCTGTGTGGCCGACGACTGCCGGACCCAACGTCTCTTTCAGAAGCAAGGATGCGGGCGCCGGAAAACCGCAGCTGGTCATTGAGTACTACAATCCCGAAACCCAAACGTTCAGCGCCGCCGCCGATTCCTACGTCAGGGGAGGCACCTACGCAGGCGACAATTACGGCAGCGACACCCTGATCCAGCTGAAAGACGACTCTCAGGAGAGCTATGACCGCAGAGGGTATATCAAGTTTGATTTGAGCGGCGAAAACCTCGTATACGTTACCGGCGCCAAGCTGCGTATGCAGGTATACAGCGTAGGCGCAAGCTGCGGCGTCACCTTATATGAAACCTCCGACGGCTGGACGGAAAGCGGCATTACCTGGAACAACGCGCCCGCAATGGGCAGCAGCGTCGCCACCGTGACCGCGACGGACGCGGGCGTCTACGTGGAGTGGGATGTGACGGATTATGTGAATAAACAGCTCAGAGACAACAAGAAACTCAATTTGGCTGTGTGGCCGACAGCTGTCGGACCCAACGTCTCTTTCAGAAGCAAGGATGCTGGCGCCGGAAAACCGCAGCTGGTCATTGAGTACTACACCCCTGAAACCCAAACGCTCAGTGCCGCCGCCGATTCCTACGTCAGGGGAGGCACTTACGCGGGCGACAATTACGGCAGCGACCCCCTGGTTCAGCTGAAAGACGATTCTCAGGAGAGCTATGACCGCAGAGGGTATATCAGGTTTGATTTGAGCGGCGAAAATCTCGTATACGTCACCGGCGCCAAGCTGCGTATGCAGGTATACAGCGTAAGCGCAAGCTGCGGCGTCACCTTATATGAAACTTCCGACGGATGGACGGAAAGCGGCATTACCTGGAACAACGCACCCGCCGTGGGCGACAGCGTCGCCACCGTGACCGTGACGGACGCGGGCGTCTACGTGGAGTGGGATGTGACGGATTATGTCAACAGACAGCTCAGCGGCAACAAGAACCTCAATTTGGCTCTGTTTCCGGCAACTGTCGGACCCAACGTCACCTTCAGAAGCAAGGATGCGAGTATCGGAAAGCCGCAGCTTACCATCTATTATTAATGTATATCCCCGGCAGACGAATAACAACAGCGGCGCATCGGGAAATCCGATGCGCCGCTTTGTTCATTTTATTAGGAAATCACGCAAAACCGGCGTAATTTCCGCGCTCCGGCGAAATAAATCCGCATGCGCGCTCGAACGCTTTGTTTTTGTTTATTTAACCGTATAGCCGCCTTTGATCATCAAAATCAAGTCGTCGTCGGCATGGACGCCGCGCCCGTCGGCAAGCGGTACGATCACCAGCGAGTTTGCGGGAAGCACCGTGCCGTCCGGCAGGTCAACCCCCGATGTAACGTTCGCAAGCCCGCCCTTTTCGGTGGAGATGACCGTCGCCTTGCCTTTTCTCAGGATAAGCTCCGTCCCCGCTTCACAGATGACCGACTTGCCCGCCTCCACATTCACCACGATAAAGGTTGGCGCCGTCTTTTCCTCGATCTGCTTGGTGATGGACGGCATCAATACGCTTTGGATATAGCTGAGCGTGATGATCGGATCGTCTGCATCGCCCGGTGCGGCAATGATATGCCCGAAGCTAAGGCTGACCAGTCCCACGGTCAGTGCGGACAGCAGTATTTTTTTCATTGGTAAGCAACCTCCCCTATGCCTAATCTTCAATCCCAAAGCTGATTGCCAGCGCTTCGTTTACCCGTTTCATCAGCTCGTCGTCGATGTGACCGATCTTCTCTTTCAAACGCTTTTTGTCGATCGTCCTGATTTGCTCCATAAGTATCACCGAATCCTTCGCCAGCCCGTATGCCGCCGCATCAATTTCGATGTGGGTAGGCATCTTCGCCTTGTTGATCTGCGAGGTCACCGCAGCCGCGATGACCGTCGGGCTGTATTTGTTCCCTATGTCGTTTTGCACAATAAGAACAGGCCGTACACCGCCCTGCTCCGAGCCGACAACGGGACTGAGATCTGCGTAAAAAATATCTCCCCTCTTTACTATCACTTTATTCACACTCCGAAAGTTTTTCCTCATACTCCAATTGAAGTTTGTTATCTGCGTCAAAACACATCTCGGCCCATTGCAGATTGATCTGTGCCATAAGCCTATAACCCTCTTTTAACCTTTCCTCTCTCTCTTTTCTTCTGCAATGCCCCACATACTCGCGCATTGCCTCACGAATCAGCTCACTTCTGCTTATGCCGTTTCGGTTGACGAACTCATCCACCTCATCGAGCAGAGCATTTGGCAATGACACCAAAATTCTCTTCGACTCTGCCACTTTCACCAGTCCCCCATTCGCGTTGATTCTCTATATCTGTTTTGTATATATTTTTCATATATACATATTATATACCTTTTATGTATTCCCGTCAATGTCAATAATCGGTAATATTATAACAGATAATTCCGGATTTCAACGACCCTTCCGTCCTGAGTGTAGCAGCGCGGTATACGTTTGCCGATGACGCAGAGCAGCTCGTAGTTGATAGTGCCGATGATATCGGCAAGCTCCTCGATGGCGATGACGCCGCCCTGCTGTGCACCGAACAGGACAACCTCGTCTTCGATATTGATATTATTGACATCTGTGACGTCAATAATACACTGATCCATACAAATTCTTCCCAAAACAGGGACATATTGACCGCCGGCGAGCACCCGAGCCTTGCCGGACAGCAATCTGGAATAGCCGTCCGCATAGCCGATGGGTATCGTGGCGACCCTGCTTTTACGCTTTGTTGTGAAAATTCCGCCATAGCTGACGATTTCGCCCGCACCGATTTCCTTGATATGCGCAACGGTGGATTTTAACTGCATCGCCGGACAGAGGTCAAGGTCGTAGCGGATGCCGGAAGGATACAACCCGTAGAGCGAAATTCCGATGCGCACCATATCGAGGTGCATATGCGGAAAGCGCATGGCCGCGGCACTGTTGCAGACATGCTTGATCGGGATTTTAAGACCCTGCCGTTCGAGCGCCTCCGCCGTCGCCATGAACCGCTCAAATTGCCGCTCCGTGAAGCTTGCATCATCCTCATCCGCACAGGCAAAGTGGGTATAGATACCCTCGATCTCAATGTTCGGCAGCCTGGCAAGGTCGAGTATGCTCCCGACCGCCTCGTCGCCCGCAATGTAACCAAGCCTGTTCATTCCTGTATCGATTTTCACGTGTATTTTGGCGGTTTTGTTCCGTCGCTGCGCAGCGTTGGACACAGCCTTGGCGATGGAAAAATTATAGACCGTGGGCGTAATATCAAGGTCGACAAGCTCGCCCATATTCTCAACGGGGGTATGCCCCAGTATCAGTATCGGAATGTCTATGCCGTTTTTGCGCAGCTGCAACGCCTCGTCGACAAACGCCACGGCAAGCGCATCGACGCCGCTGTCCGCCAGTGTGCGGGACACCTCCGAAACGCCGTGACCGTATGCGTCCGCCTTGACCACTGCCATAACCTTTGCCGCAGGTGCAAGCCTTCTGAATTCGCTCAGGTTGTGGGTGATGGCGTCGAGCGACACCTCACACCAGGTTCTGTACAGGTTTTCCCCCATCGCTGATTTCTTCCCCTCTCATGACATCAGGAACGCTGCTTAATATATCTCCCGCAAGCATGCCATGCTCACCAAGCTTTGCGCAGGCAAAATCCCCCGCCCTGGCATGGATAAGCACGCCGCTGACCGCCGCCTCCGCAGGGGGAAGCCCCTGGGCGATCAGCGAAGCGATCACGCCCGAGAGGACATCTCCGCTGCCTGCCGTCGCCATACCGCTGTTGCCCGCCGTATTGATGTATGCTGCGCCGTCCGGAAGCGCGACGACCGTGCTTGCGCTTTTCAAAACCGTCACTACATTATATTCAGCCGCAAAGGCTTTTGCGACCCCCACAACGTCGTTTTGCACTTCGCGCACCGTCGTGCCAAGCAAACGCGCCATCTCGCCGAGGTGCGGCGTGACGACCGTTTCAGCGGCGGTGTGCCTTAATATATCTTTATGCCCGACCAGTGCGTTTATGCCGTCGGCATCCAGCACCACGGGAATGTCTGATGTGCGTACGAGATGTGACACCACCTCCGTCACGTCCCCGCTTTTGCCCAGTCCGCAGCCGCAGACCACCGCGTCGCTTTGGGCGACCGTCCTGTCGATAATAGGTATGCACTCGGACGACAGCCTGCCCTCCCGCTCGGCAAGCGGCAGGGTGATGACCTCGGTCAGTTTTGCCGCCATCACGTCACTGAGCGAAAACGGTATACCTAATGTCACCAGTCCGCAGCCCGTCCTGAGCGCTGCCTGCGACGACAGCGCCGCGGCGCCCGCAAAACCCTGTGAGCCGCACAGCGCAAACACCCTGCCGAAGCTGCCCTTGTGGGTGCTTCGGCTGCGTTTCGGCAGGTTGATTTTGTTGACGATATTGACGCTGATGTCCTGCGCTTCTATCGCCTGCGGCGCAAAGGAAATGTCGCAGACAGACACCCTGCCCGCGTACTCCGCACCGGGGCAGCACACCAGTCCGATTTTATTGAGCCCAAAGGTCACGGTCACATCCGCACGGACACAGTCGCCGTCCGCAGCGCCGGTATCGGCGTTGACGCCGCTGGGCACGTCGACCGACACGACTGTCTTACCCGAGGCGTTAATCAAACGGACTGCTTCCCCGACATCCCCCCTCGGCGCACCTTTTGCACCGATGCCGAGCAGGGCGTCGATGACAACGTCAGCGCCAAGCATCACACCGCCGTCTGACCACTTGTCGATCCTGACGCCGAGCTTTTTGAGTATGTCGTAATTGACGAGGGCGTAGCCGGACAGCGCCTCCTCATCGGCGACCAATACCACGCCGACGCTTTTGCCCATGGCAAACAGGCGGCGCGCCGCAACAAAGCCGTCGCCGCCGTTATTACCCCGTCCGCATACCACGGTAAAGCTGTCCCCGCCCGCGGCGACCGCCGCCACAGCGACTGCACCTCCCGCGTTTTCCATCAGCACAAGCCCCGGTATGCCGTATTCCGTTATGGTGCGCTCCTCAATGGCACGCATTTGCGCAACATTTGCCGCCTTCAAACGATCATCCTCTTTCTATCGCTTTGTCGCAATGACGCTCGCCGCCGCATAGCTGCCGCTGTGGGTGATGGACACCGAAAAGTCGACGTCCTCAAAGCCCCGCATGGTCAGGGACGGCTTACCGCCGCCGTTCCACGAAAGCTCGACGTCCCGCACAAAACCGCAGCCGACTGCCTTGACCGCCGCTTCCTTTGCCGCAAAGCAGCCCGCAATGGTGGCGGGGTTGTTTTTCCTGCACGCAAAATAGCCCCGCTCCCCCTCCGTGAAGATACGCTCCGCCAGCTTCGGACGGCGCAAAAGAGCATCCGCCATCCGGGGAATTTCTACGAGATCAATGCCGTGTCCTATCATCCTCATGCAAAATACGCCCTTTTCGGTACAGTCCGCGCAAGGTCTTCAAGCATACCCCGGCTTGGCTGAAAGGTAATACACATCTTCTTGCTGCCCTTGAAAAATACCGCAAAATATACCCCGCCGCCCGTGTTGTCCGTCACATCAATGCGGTGGGCGATGGCGCTGTCGTTGTAGGCGGACAGGTGTGGTTCCGTCAGCGGCGCAAAGTAGTCAAAAGTACGTGAGTGCACCGTAATGACACGCATCCTGCGCTTGCGTGCGGTGATTTTATCGATATCAAGCTCTCCGTTAGTCAGGCTGTATTCATACTCAACGCTAAGCAGCCCGATGCCGTAGAACAGCGCGTAAACCACGCCAACCTCCAACAGCAGCGCAAAGTTTTTCAGGAGCCTGATGTTGAGGAAAATGATCCACATCAAAAACAGCGCAGCGATAACCATTGCGCCAATCATCAGATATTCCCGCAGACCCTTGCGCCTGCGTACCATATATTCTGTAAATAAATCCATCGTCATCATCCCTTCGCCGAGCATACTATGTTCACTTAATACTAACACAAACGCGGGAACTTTTCAAGTGGAAGGAAATATGAAGATATTTCTGTTGTTCTCGGAATTTTCTAACACGGTATTGACATCCGACATATGACATGGTAGAATAACAAGAAAGAAGGAAAAAGTCTTATGTCGGATGTACGAAACGTGTATATTACGAAGGAGGTGGCAGATATACTCAAAATAAACCCGAGTTATTTGTTGCGATTGGCAAAATCCATGAACCTTGCGCCAAGCGAAATGCGCGAGGCCGGAAAGCGAAACTATTTATTCAGTAAAGAAGCCGTGGAAAAGCTGAAAAAAAGGAGCGAATAGAAACATGGTCAGAGATTTCGATAACCATTTCAGAGAATATCTTGATAATCTAAAAGAAGAAGCATTGAAAGAATTGCGAAGTGACAATTACGCTTTTTTGGAATTGGAGGCACACCAGAACAGATTATATGAAAAAGTGAACCATGTCATTGAAACGCTGCCAACAGATAATCAGAAGCTCGTCAATGAGTTTATTGACGCTTTTGGCGTGGTTGCCGGACAGGAAGCCGACTACATGTATTATCAGGGGCTGAAAGACAGTATTCGGTTTTTGAAATTTCTGCAAGTCATATGACAAAGCGTAGCCACGGAACCCCAAACAAACACCCGCCGATACGCCGTACGGCGTATCGGCGGGTGTTTGTTTATTAAGATACCAATACCCTATTAAGGAAAATATCGACTACCTTCGGGTCAAACTGTGTTCCCGCACAGCGTTTCAGCTCGCCGATCGCCTCTTCCTCGGTCATTGCCTGCCTGTACGGGCGGTCATTGATCATGGCGTCGTACGAGTCCAGTACGGCAACGATCCTCGACATGACCGGAATGTCATCGCCGACAAGCCCTCTCGGGTAGCCTGCACCGTCCCAGCGCTCGTGGTGGCTGAGGACGCCGTCTGCAATCGGAACAAGCTCCGGCATTGTGCTGGCAATGCGGAAGCCGATCTCGGAGTGCTTTTGGATGATGCGCCATTCGTCCTCGGTCAGCTTTTGCGTTTTGAGCAGGATGTAGTCGGGGATGCCCGTCTTTCCAATGTCATGCAGCAGGGCGAGCAGCTCCAAATGCTCGATTTCGTAGCTCTGCATACCCATCTGTTCGCCGATCTTGTGCGCAAGGTCCGCAATCCGCTCACAATGCTTTTGGGTCTCGCCCGTTTTTTCTTCCATAACTGTGCGCAGGTTAGAGATAATGGTATTGCGTATGCTCTTGGCTTCGAGCAGCTTACTGGTGTACATACGCTCCTCTGCCAAATGGTAGCACATATTCAGGTCGTCGCTTGCATTTTCCTTGGTGCCAATGCCGAAGGAAATATTCAGCATCAGCTCGTTGGAGGTCTCCTCGACACAGCGTTTGCGGATTTTTTTGACGATGCGGCTTGCCTGGTCATAGGTCGCGCCCGGTAATATGGCGGAAAATTCATCGCCGCCGTGGCGTGCCACACAAGCATCCGCCCCGCATTCCGTCTTCAGGATCTCGGCGATCCTCGACAGGATCTCATCGCCGTTGCTGTGACCGAACGCATCGTTGATCAGTTTCAGCCCGTTGACGTCACCCATGATAATCGAAACCGGAAAGGTATTTTCCCCGTCAATCTGTTCGAGCTTCATCTCGAACTTCCTGCGGTTATACAGCCCCGTCAGCGCATCGTGATAGCTGGCGTATTCGATTTCATACGCTGCCTTTTTGCGCTCTTCAAGGCTTCGGCTGACGCCGATGACTTCGATTTCACCCTCGGCGTTATAGTGAAATTTGGAGTTGGTCTCAATAGGAATAACGCGGCCGTTCTTGCACGGCTGCTCGATTTCGTTGATAAAGCTGTTGCTGCGCTCAGGATCGTTGATAAAGTTACGGATGTTTTCTTCAAACGCCTTTTGGGTCTTGATATACGATTCCGGCGTCAGCACATCTTCGAGCGACGCACCGACGACCTCGTCCGGCGTCATGCCCCGCTGCTGATAGACTGACGGGCTGCAATAGGTAAAAACATCCCGCAATACATTATATACCCATATGACGTCCGAGGTAAACTCGGTCATCAGCCGGTATTTTTCTTCACTCGCACGGAGCAGCTTCTCCACCCGTTTTTTCTCGGTGACGTCACGGAACACCATAACAACGCCGGTGGTTTTGCCTTCCGTATCCTTGACAGGCGCCGCACTGTCGGCAATGTGCCGCTTTGTGCCGTCCTTTGAAACCAAAATGGTGTGGTTGGCAAGCTCACAGACGCTGTCGGTGGTCAGCACCTCTTCGACAGGATTCTTGCCCCGCTCCCCCGTTTGGGCATTGATGATGTTAAAGACCTCTAAAAACGGTTTGCCTACGGCGTCCTCCGACGTCCAGCCCGTCATTTCCTCCGCGACCCTGTTGAGCAGCGTCACATGGCTTCTTCTGTCGGTGGTGATGATCCCGTCGCCGATGGATTCAAAGGTGATCCTCAGCTGTTCGCGTTCTTTATGTACAAGGCTGTCAAGACGCCTGCGCTCCGTCACGTCGGCAATCAGCACCGCAAAATGGTTTTCAATAGGTCTGAACGCATACACCTCAAAATACTTGTCGATTTCCGCCGAATAGTTCTCATAGCGTATAGGCTCGCCCGTCATGACGACCTTGCCATAGGTTTCGATCCAGTAGTCCTCGGTGCTGGGCAGCACCTCTATAACCGTCTTGCCGATACAGTCCTCACGGCGGATACCCGTCAACGTTTCAAACGCAGGATTGACATCGACAAACCTGTAATCGCACGGCACGCCGTCTTTGTCAAAAATCATCTCGTGTAGGGCATAACCGTTCATCATGGACGTATACAACATACGGTAATGCTCCCTGCTTTGGCGCAGCTGCTCCCGCTCACGCACCAGCGCCCTTTCATACCTGGAAAGCCATTGGACGATGAACACCGACGCAATAACGGTGAGCAAAAACAAAAACGCCGTCAGCCCGTAAATCAGATTCTGTGACTCCCTCACGGTTTCAGCCGCTAAATTATAGCGCGCCTCGGACGCCTCACGCATGGAATCCGTCAGCTGCTGCATTCGAATCCCAATCAACTCAACCTGCAAGCCTCCCCGGACATTGGTCAGCTCCTGAGCAAGCGCATATTCGCCGCTTTTCATCAGCTCAAGCGTCTGCATACGGATCGGCTCCCACGCCACATACGCCGTCATCAGCTCGGTCAACATCAGATTGCCCGGATATTTTTCCGACAGCGACGCAAAATGCGCCTTCATTTGGGAATCATGGATCGCCACGCTGTCGAGCGCGGCTTTCAGCTCTGTCTCGCTGCGGGACATGACCACGTCCTTCATCGCGCTTTGTAAGGCGTTTAGCGTCGCACCCGCCTGCTGGGTCTGGGTCAGGCTCGACATCGAAACGGAATAGGTTTCGGTAAACAGATTTTGTATCCTGTTAAGGGATATGGTACTGGTCAGGGAAATCAAAACAATCACGGAAATAAGCAGGGAAAAACCAAAAAACAACACTCTTTTGTAGCCGTACGATCTCATCCTCCACTTCCTCCCTTGCAGCGTTGTCGCACATCGTGAATATATGGATATTATATCAAGCCCTTGAAAATTTTACAACATATTTGTCGTTTTTTGCTTACAATACAAAAAAATTGCCGTTTTTAACCAAAAAAACAGCAAAGACAATACAAATACGGCTTTTTTACGCATCAAAAGGCGGCGACCGTGTTACCGCCGCAGGCACGGATGCAAAATGGTATTATGTATTTAGGCGGGAAGTACCGCCTAAATAAAATCATCAGAAGCGTCTGCGTCTGCAACCTCTCCGACACCTGCCGCCCCCGCTTCCTAAAAGCCACCATAACCACCACATAGCGATCCTCCATTCATTGGTATAATAGGGTACATTATATTCTATGAACGGCGCCGCATTTTTGTGAAACGTATGTACCCTCCCTTTGAGGAGGGCATCGCTTATTTCTCAGGCGCTTTAAACACGCTGGCAGGTTTTTGGGCGTCGTCATACTTGTCTGTCGAACGTATGGCTGTCAGTTCTTTTTGTACGTCACGATAGCTCAGGTTCGCCCAGGTTGTTTTCAAGCCGTTCATTTTTAAGCCTCCTTTAATCTTTAAGTAGATATACTACAATACATTCTATGAACGGCGGCAAAATAAAGTGCCGCCCCCTTGGGACGGCACAGGTCTTAGCTCAGCGTTTTCTTCACCGTTTCGGCAAACATACGTATCTCGTCGTCGTTTTGAAACTGTATGCCCGACTGCATGACGCTCTCCTGAACGGCGAGCGGCAGCGACTGGAAAAACGGGGAGCTTTGAATTTGGTACCGGTCCATATCAACCTCCATTCCGCCGCTCCGCGCCGGCATAAATAAAATATTAACGCTTTCCTTTATCCGCGGAGCAAAGGAATAAAGGAGATTGCCACACGAAACGCGGGTGGCACATGCCGCCTTCCTATCGTGTTTCGTGTGCATCCATCGGAGACCGTCGTGTGAAAGCTTCTTTCACACGATTACCTCTGTGTATATTTTGTCATGAGAAATAAAAATTATACGAAGTCTGATGGTCATATAAAAACACCATGCTTTTGGCATGATGTTTTTTTTGGTTACGAGCAAGTCTGTAAGCCGAGTTCTGTATTGGACGGTCATCTATCTAGGCGATGCATTTCTGCACCGCTCAAGCCACCCTTCGGGGCATATGCCGGGCCGGCACCCCTGTCGGTGTTGCTGCGGATGGGGTTTACATGGCCGGTCAGTCACCTGACCGCCGGTGAGCTTTTACCTCGCCTTTCCACCTGTACTGCCGTGGCGGCAGTAGTCTATTTCTGTTGCACTGTCCTTGGAGTCGCCTCCACCGGGAGTTACCCGGCACCCTTGCCCTGTGCAGCTCGGACTTTCCTCGTCGGGCTTATCGCCCGCCGCGACCATCTGGCTTACTCGTATGTTCTTACAGAAAAATCCATGCGGGGTTTTCTGTAGGAACAGCATTTAATTCATTCCTTGGCAAAGTCTTTCGGCGATGCGCTTAATTACTTATCACATCGCAGATATTGCCTCGTAAAGCATTACACTCCGTAATAATATGTCCTTGTCCGTTTGGACACAAACACCTCAATATCGGCAAACGCCGAAGTCAAATATTCCTGCACCCTTTTGCAGACGATATTTTCCGTTTCAAAATGCCCCGCCTCGACGAGCGCGATGCCCAGCTCGACGGCAAGCTGTTCCTCATGGTACTTCGCCTCACCCGTAACCAGCACGTCGCAGCCGCTGCGCTGCGCGGCGCTCAGCATAAACGCACCGCTGCCGCTTGATACCGCAACCTGCTTGACCGTCCATCCCTTGTCGCCGACCACCTTGACCACCGCACTGCCGAGCCGTCTGCCCACATCCGACGCAAAAGCGCCAAGTATGGTCTTGTCAATGCTGCCCATGCGGGTACACACTTGTTCCGCATCGTCCCGGAGCAACCGTACGTCGAACAGTCCGAGCCGTTCGGCAAGCAAATCATTGACGCCGCCCTCGGCAAAGTCCAGATTGGTGTGCGCCGCATACAGCGAGATGCCATGCTTAACCAGCGCAAGGAGCTTTGCACCCTCCGGAGTATCCCCGACAATGCGCTGCACCGGCTTAAACAAAATGGGATGGTGAGTAATCAGCATATCCGCACCCAACGCAATCGCCTCGATGACCGCATCGCTGTCGGCATCGAGTGCAACCAACACCCGACGGACCTCCCGCTCATTTTCGCCGACCAGCAGACCGACGTTGTCGAAGTCCTCTGCCAGCGAAAGCGGTGCAAGCTGTTCCATTTTTTTCGCAATCTCACGAACCGTGGGCATGGTATACCTCCGTCAGCCGCCGCCGCAGGTCGGTAAACGCTCTGCGCTTGGCGTCTGTTTCAACGCTGTGCGTCATATTGGCAATCGCGACATCCAGCGACCGAATCTTCCTGGAGAGGTACTGCCCCAAAAGCGGGTCACGCCCCTCGATCAGTCGTATGCCGATGTGGTGGTATAGGTCGTCCTCAACAGTCTCTTTGCCGTTTCGGACAACCATTATATTATACAGCTTTCTCTCCTCTTTGGCAAGGGTTTCTTTTATGATGGTAAAACCTTTCTCACAAAGGAATTTCCGCACCTCATAGTCGTTGGTCATCGGCTGGATGATCAGGGTGTCCGCCGCCCTCGCCGTTTTCAGACCTGCGTCAATGATGCTGCACACCAGCTTGCCGCCCATACCGGCAATGACGATCACGTCCGCACCGCACGCCGTATCTAATCCGTAGCCGACGGACACAGCGATTTTATCGCCCAGCCCGTGCGTTTCGATATTCCTGCGGGCGATACGGGCGGGACCGGCGGACACGTCCGATGCGATCGCACGCTGCGCCACCCCGCTGCGCACCAGGTGGATGGGTATGTAGGCATGGTCGGTGCCGATGTCGGCAAGCAGCGTGCAGGACGGCACAAAAGCCGCCACCGCCGCAAGGCGAGGGGGGAGGGTCATGCATATCATTCCTTTACGATTACGATAAAACGGACTTCCTGCATGGCTTTCGCAAGAAGTCCAACTGTGATTTGATGCTTAGGCAAAGCAAACGCTTGCAGTAATGCTTTGTTCCTTACAAGAGCGGTCAACAAAGCCACAGAGCAAATCAGCCGTTCAAAAACGGGTTTTTATTTGAATTGCCTTGCCTAGTCCAAATAATCTTTTAATTTTTTGCTCCTGCTGGGATGGCGAAGCTTTCTGAGCGCCTTCGCCTCAATCTGGCGGATACGCTCACGGGTGACCTGAAATTCCTTGCCGACCTCTTCGAGGGTCCTCGCCCTGCCGTCGTCCAAACCGAAGCGCAACCTTAAAACCTTTTCCTCACGGGGGGTCAGAGTCGACAGCACGTCGACAAGCTGCTCTTTAAGCAGCGAAAATGATGCCGCCTCAGCGGGTGCGGGTGCGTCATCGTCGGGGATAAAGTCGCCCAAATGGCTGTCGTCCTCCTCGCCGATCGGCGTTTCAAGGGACACGGGCTCCTGTGCGATTTTTTGGATTTCACGCACTTTATCGAGCGACATGCCCATCTCCTTGGCGATTTCCTCCGGCATCGGGTCACGTCCGAGCTCCTGCAACAGCTGGCGCGAAACACGGATCAGCTTGTTGATGGTTTCCACCATATGGACGGGTATGCGGATGGTTCTTGCCTGGTCGGCGATCGCACGGGTGATCGCCTGACGGATCCACCACGTGGCGTATGTGCTGAACTTAAAGCCCTTTTGGTAGTCAAATTTTTCGACCGCTTTGATCAGCCCTAAGTTGCCCTCCTGGATCAAATCCAAAAACAGCATACCCCTGCCGACATAGCGTTTGGCGATGCTAACCACAAGTCTGAGGTTTGCCTCCGCAAGGCGGCGGCGTGCCTCGATGTCGCCGTCCGACATCAGACGTGCAAGGGTGTTCTCGTCCTCGGCACTCAGTAGCGGCACCTTTCCGATTTCTTTCAGGTACATCCTGACGGGGTCGTCAAGCGCAATGCCCTCGGGAATGGTGAGGTCAATTTCTTCCTCTTCGAGCTTTATTTCTTCAAGCTCCTCCTCGATGTCGCCGGTGACCTCTATGCCCAAATTCTCAATATTCTCATAAACTTTTTCTATTTGGTCGGGGTCAAGTTCGATTTCCTCCAAGGTGTCCATGATTTCCTTATACGACAGCATACCCTTTTTCTTGCCGCGGTCGATAAGGTCCTTGATCGCCTGTTTTTTACCCTCTACACTGTTCATTGGTCCCGACCTCCTTTCCCGAAAATTTTGTTCATCTCGCCCAGCTTCCGCTCGGACGGTATATCGGCGCTTTCCGCCATTTCAAGCAGCCTGCGCCTTTTGCGTTCGGCGCTCAGCAATCTAATCATTTCGTTCGCGGCAAGCAGCTTGTCCTCTATGCTGTTGTCCTCATGCAGGATCTTTGCAACCTGAGCACTGTCGCCCAGCTGTGACACGATCAGGCGGATGTCCGGCTCCGCGCCGTTTGCACGAACAGACAGCAAAAGCTCGAACAGCCGGCGGTTTATTCCCTCGTCGAAGTCCGAGGCGTCCAGCGCCTGTCCGGCAGCCTGGCTGACCGCCGCATCGCCGCTCATCAGGTTCAGCAGCAACCTTTGGGCACGGGTGATGTTTTCCGCCTTGGGGTTTGCGCTGCCTATGCCGCCCACCGAAGGCGACCCCCGAAACTCATCCAGCCGCTGCTTGCGCCGCTCCGCGGCGGTGATGCGTTCGATTTCGCCGAAGATGCCGCCGGGCGAAACCCCCGTTTCAGCAGCGATTTTATTCACATAAATCTCACGCTCGACGGGGCTTTTGATTTTGGCAAACTCCTCCGCCAGCGCATGGATATATTTGATCTTGTCTTCTATATTATCTAAATGGTATTGTTCTTGCAACTTGGTAATTTTATACTCAATCTGCACTTTTGCGTCCGCAATCAGCTGCAAAAATGCACCGGCGCCCTTGGTTTTGATGTATTCATCGGGGTCCTTACAGCCGCTCATCGTGAGCACTCTGACCGTTACCCCCTCCTCCGCCAAAAGCTCAATGGCGCGTTTTGTCGCCTTCTGCCCCGCCTCGTCGCTGTCATAGGCAATGACCACCTCAGGCTTATTGCGGCGAATGATGCGCGCCTGCTCGGGGGTCAGCGCCGTGCCGAGCGTCGCCACCGCAGAGGTAACGCCGTTCTGATGCAGGCTGATGACATCCAAATACCCCTCGACCAAGATCAGATAGCTCTCCTTGGTGCTTTTGGCAAAGTTTAAGCCGAACAGGTTGTAACTTTTATTAAACGCCGCTGTTTCGGGCGAATTGAGGTACTTGGGTATACCGTCGCCGAGCACCCTGCCGCCAAAGCCGATGACGTTTTTGCGCACGTCGATGATCGGGAACATCAAACGGTTTCTGAACCGGTCATAGACATTGCCGCTGTCGTTTTTGACTGCCATGCCGCTCTCGATGATTTGGTTCTCGGTAAAGCCCTGCGCTTTGAGGTGGGCAAGCAGCCGGTTGCCCTCGGGCGCAAAGCCGATGCCGAACTTCGTGACGGCGCCTTGGGTCAACCCACGCTTTATGATGTACTGCTGTGCCTCCCCGCCTTGCGGCGTGCTGAGACAGTCGTGAAAAAACCTTGCGCTGACGGTGTTGATTTGGTAAATCAACTGGCGGGTCTTGGCGTTTTCACTGTCGGCATAGCCGCCCGTTTCGGGAACGGCAAGCCCCGCCTGCTCCGCCAAATATTTCACCGCCTCGACAAAGTCGAGGTTTTCCATCTGCATGACAAAATTGATGACGGTACCGCCGTTGCCGCAGCCAAAGCAATAATACAGCTGCTTGTCCGCCGACACGGTGAAAGACGGCGTCTTTTCCTTATGAAACGGGCACAGCCCCTTTAAGGTGCCGCCGCTTCGTTTGAGCGCCACATGCCGCGAGATATGGTCAATAATATCGCTTTTGTCCATGACCTCCTGCAAAAACGACTCGGTGAAAATCGGCGCCATAATCCATTCCTTTCACTGCATACCAAACTGAGCTCCATATTAGAACGTGTATTCATAACGAGAACCGCCGTCTTGACGGTCATTTTTCTGCCTCGCTGTACTAAATTTCCTTGAAATAAGTCAATTGTTTCTGCGTAAATTTACCTTGCGAGTGAACAAAGCGTTCGAAAGCGCAGGCGGATTTACTTCGCTGGAGCGCAGAAATTACGCCAGTTTTACGTAATTTCCTATAAATCAAAAAAATGCCTCGCCAACACAACATTTCGCGTTATAAATACAGGTTCTTAATCTAAATTCGACAGATTGCTTGAATTTCCTGCAACATACGTATGAAAATTATTCCTGCCGCCTTTATCTGCATAATTTACCCATTATTTCACATTATAATACCTGCCACGAGCGCGGGACGTAAAGCTGCTTGAACATCTCGACGGCAAACTGATCCGACATGCCGGCGATATAGTCGCACACCCTGCGGTCGATGTCGTCGGTGTCGATGCCGTCAGGTACCTCGCTCGGGTTCGCCTTGAAATACGCATACAGCCGGCGGATGATGCCTTTTGCTTTTTCCTCCTCCGACTTTGCCGTCGAGCCGACATAGACGTTGTCGGTGAGGAATTTGCGCAGCGCCATCATCGCCGACTCTATGTGCGGCTCCATCGTCACCTGTGGCTTGTCGGCGCTTTCCCGCACGATCGCCATAATCATCGTGTTGATACGCTTGGAGTGTCCGTCCCCCAGCACGGCGATGCAGTCTTTCGGCAGTTCATCCTCACTCAGCACATTGCCTCTGACCGCGTCATCGATGTCGTGGTTGATATAGGCGATGCGGTCGGCGTACTTTAAGACCTGCCCTTCAAGCGTGCTTGCACGGTTTTTGCCCGTGTGGTTGGCAATACCGTCACGCACTTCCCATGTGAGGTTTAGTCCGACGCCGTTTTCCAGTACCTCCACGATGCGTATGCTCTGTTCATAGTGCTTAAAGCCATGCGGGCAGACCTCGCTCAGCACATCCTCGCCCGAGTGTCCAAAAGGGGTATGCCCAAGGTCGTGCCCCAACGCCATTGCCTCGACCAGATCCTCATTCAGGCACAGCGCACGGGCAATCGTTCTGCCGATCTGCGCCACTTCGAGCGTATGGGTCAGGCGGGTACGGTAGTGGTCGCCCTCGGGGGTAATGAACACCTGGGTCTTGTGCTTTAAGCGGCGAAACGCCTTGCTGTGGATGATCCGGTCACGGTCACGCTGGAATTCCGTACGGATGCCGCACGGTGCAAGGGGCGTCTCACGCCCTTTGGTATGCTTTGAAAGTACGGCGTATCGGCTTAGAAACTGCGTCTCCCTCTGTTCGGTGATTTCTCTTGGGAGCATTACCTTACCTCCTCCATAATGCGCAATGCCAACGAATCACAGCGTGAGAGAGCGAAGCTGTCTTCCTCTACGGGACGCTGACTACTGACGCCAAGGTGCCCCGCATCAAACTCGGCATGACCCGTACCGAGGACGGTCATCCCCTGCACCAACGCCATGGCGTGCAGCGCCGCAAGGGTGGACTCCTGTCCGCCAAAGCGGGATGCGCCCACCGCAATGAAGCCGCACGGCTTGCCAACGTATGCTTTTTCAGCCCGCAGCCTGCGGGTCTTGTCAAAGAACGCCTTGATCTGCGCACTGACGCTTCCGAAATAGACGGGGCTGGCGATGACCAGCGCGTCCGCCTTCTTCATCTTTTCAAACGCTTCTTCAAGCGGTGTGTTTATGTAGCAGACGCCGCTGCACGGGGTCGAACAGGCGGTGCAAAAGGGCGTTCTTGCGCTGCCGACCGCCTCCGCCGCACGAATGACCTCCGTCTCTGCACCCAGCGACGCACATTTATCCAGCACCCTGTCCAGCAGCTTTTGCGTGCTGCCGTTTTTGTTCGGGCTTCCGTTTAGTCCAATGATATGCATAGTCATACCTCCTTTAATAGAGTATATTAAACGCCGCCGCCGTTCATACATACGGGGAGCGATGGTTAGCCGCTCCCCGTCGTTACCGCGTTATTTGACTTCAATCAGACCGTAATCCTTGTCCTTGCGCTTATAGACAATGCTTGTCATTCCGCTTGCGGAATTTTCAAACACATAGAAGGCATGACCCAAAAGATTCATCTGCAATACCGCCTCTTCGGTGCTCATCGGCTTGGTTTGGAACAGCTTGGTTTTGACGATGTTGAAATCCGTTTCCTCCTCGATGTGCTCCTCCGCCGACGAAAGGGCTGCCATCGAGCCGGCTTTGAGCTTCTTTTCGAGACGGGTCTTGTGCTTACGGATCTGACGCTCAACCGCATCAATGGTTTTGTCGATGCTGGTGTACATGTCGCCGGTGATTTCCTCGACACGGAAAATCATATTCTGTGAGTGGATGGTCGCCTCGGCTTTTTGCCTGTCCTTTTCAACCGCCATGGTGATTTTGGCGTCGGCGTCTTCATTAAAGAATTTGTCCAGCTTGGCGAATTTGCGCTCGATGTAAGCCTTTAAATCAGGTGTCAGCTCAAACTTCCTTGCCGTGATAGTTGTTTTCATAACCTTTTCCCTCCGTTGTTATAATCTATGTTAATCCTAAATAACCGCTTTGGCGTGGCGAGTCACGTGGCAGCTGATGTTCACCGCGACGGGCAGCCCCGCAATGTGGGTCGGATAGGTCAGGATATTGACCCCAAGCGCCGTGGTGTCGCCGCCCCAGCCCATGGGACCTATGCCCAGCGCATTGATGCGTTCTAATAAGATGTTTTCCATATTGGCGTAATAGCGGTCATCATTTTGATGGTTCAGCGGTAAAAGCAACGCTTTTTTTGCAAGCAGCGCCGCCTGCTCCATCGTGCCGCCGACCCCGACGCCAACCACAAGGGGCGGGCAGGGATTTCCTCCCGCGCATCTGACCGTTTCGACCACAAAATCCATGACGCCCTGCTCGCCGTCCGACGGCATCAGCATTCTGACTCTGCTCATATTCTCGCTGCCGAACCCCTTGGGCGCAACGATGATTTCGATATTGTCACCCTCGGAGACGTCAAAATGGATAACGGCGGGCGTGTTGTCGCCGGTATTCACCCTTTTCAGCGGGTCCGCCACAACGGAGCTTCGCAAATAGCCCTCACGGTAGCCCTTCCTGACGCCCGCGTTGACCGCCTTCCGCAGGTTGCCCGAAACATGCGCTTCCTGCCCGACCGTCACAAACACCACCGCCATACCGGTATCCTGGCAGATCGCCATCTTTTCGGCAGCGGCGATGTCGGCGTTTTCGATCAGCTTTTCCAGCACGTCTTTTGCGCACGCATTGCGCTCAGTCGTCATGCAGCTTTCGATTGCCGCCCTGATGTCGCCACCGACATAATAATTCGCCTCGACGCAAAGCCGTGCCACCGTATCCGTAACACTTTGCGCATCGATCATCCTCATCGGACTACCACCTTTTCCTATTATACAGATATATTCGCCGCATGGCTGTAAAATCCTTACCTATCCGCTGAAAAACGTCCACGAGTCAAACCAGGTCAGAACATTTGCCACATACCACTTGGCGGCAGGGCTTCCGCTGATGACGGGGTAGAACACCACAAACAGCAGCACCGTCAAAACGCCGTAGCCGTACATCCACTTCATGTCCGCCCGCCGGTATTCCGCAAGATGCTTCATCGCAACCGCTGTGGCAAGCACAAGGAACGGCGTACATGGAAAATAATGATATATGAAGGTCACCCTTGTGATGCCGACCCACGGCAGCAGCAACGACGCATAGCCGGCAAAAATCAGGATGGCGGCTGCATTGCGTTTGAAGATGCTGAGATAGACGCCGTAGAGCATTGCCGCAAAGCCGCCCCACCACACCAACGGGTTGCCGAAGGAAGAAATGCTTGAAATCACATTATGTTTCGCAAGCTCGGAATCAATATATGCCCAAAGAGGACGTCCGTTGATAATCCACTCATACCATTTGGATTTAAATGCGTGATCCGCAGTGAGCTCGCTGTGATAGTCGTACATGGACTTTGCGCTTTCCACCACATAGCCCAGCGGCGTCCTGCCGTGCAGGTCGTAGCTGATTTGCGGCAGGTATGACGCAAAATAGATCAGTGACGGGATAACCACAAACGCCAAAACGCTCCACGCCACGGAAACAGCAAAGGTTTTTTTGTACGCCGCGTCGCCCCCGCTTTTGACAAAGCCCTTGATCCATGCGAATACAATGATAAACGCAATCGCGGGCGCAAAATAGATACAGTTCCATTTGACCGCCGCGCCAATGCCAAAAGCCATACCGCAAAGGGCAAGCCATTTGAGCCCCCTGCCAAACGGTGCGTTTTGCAGGTCCAGCGAAAAATATTCCAAGGCAAAATAGAACATCGCCATCACCGCCAAAACGGCATAGCTGTCGATCGTACCGATACGGGTCTGTGAAAAATGCATGAAGTCAAAGGCAAACAGCACCGTGGCAATCGCCGAGATGTCCGTGCGCCGGACCAGCCGTTTGCAGATCAGATAAAACATTGGCAGCATAGCGATGCCCGCAAGCGTGCCCATGATGCGCCAGCCAAACGGCGTCATTTTAAACAGCAGGATCCCGACAGACAAAATCAGCTTGCCCAGCGGCGGATGGGTGGTTTCATAGGGTGGGAGCCTATGCAGCAGCTCATACGCCGTCCGGGGGTGATAGACCTCGTCAAAATAGGTGCCGTTCATATAAGTCGCGCTTTGCGGAACAACGCTTTGCTCGTCGGTCAGCTCCGGCGTTTCGACCGACGACACTTCCCAACGCCTGCCGTCGCTGCCAACAACGCCGATTTCACCAACGTCCAGCGCATCCTCCGAAGCAATTTTAAGATACCTTGCCTCGACCTCCGCCTCCGACCTCCGCCATGCGAAAACAGCAGCGCCCTTTTGCGCGGCATAGCTTTCCCAGTGTACCTTGTCCGCAGAATAAGCGATGTCGTAATTGCCGCTGCCGACGCCCTGATACACCATGACGCTGCCGATACCACGCACCTCGCCCAGGTCGGCGACCACGCCGCCCCGAACATTCGCAAAGGTCTGCGGCGCCCTAAAATCGCCAAGCGACCACAGCGCAACGCACGAGTAGACCAGCGTGACGACCGCCATCGCCAAATAATCCGCACGCACAAGCCGCCGCTGCCCCGTTTCGGCAGTCTCCGTCACTTTTTCCCTGCGCACATGCGGGATGAAATAGTCGTATGCCAAATACAGCGAATAAATCGCTGCGCCGATGTGCAGGACTGCGGCGGTCGCCATCATGACCGGACTGACGCCGCCTTTGTTGATGTCGCTTATAAAGACGTCGCCCACGTTTAAAAAGTGTGCGGAGGACTGGACCATAAACAAAAACAGAAACCGTTTCTCACCCGTGAAAATATAAGTGAAAATCAGCAGGATCAGTGCGGGAAAGAGGTAGCGCTCGTGCATCTTTGCCCCAAAGGTGAACATCACCGCAATAATCAGGTAGGCGGTATAAAAGAGCTTGGCTTGATGCTTGGATTTGAAATAAAACCACATTGAGCCTGCGGTCACCGCCAGGATGACGGCATAGGACCAAAATGTTATGGGAAGGGCAAGGAACTTCGACGAGATGTCCTTCCAGTTAAAGCCCAGCAGCGCATAAAAATTGTAGGCGTTGACCGTCGCATACGGATAGGACTTCAAGGTTGCGGCGTATTTGTCGATCAGCCACATGAAGTTGAAGTTGGCGGTAAAGGGCAGCGCCGCAACAAAGACCGCCGCAAGCCCGGTCAGGATGCTTTTGCCGATCATTTTCAGGTTTTTCTCGCCAAAATACGCACACAGGTAGACGGGCGCAATCAGCAGCACCTGCGGCTTGATGAGCAAGCAAACCGCGAACAGCAGCGCGCCAGAAACAAATTTGCGTCGATAGATAAACAGCAGCGAAGCAATCATCGCCAGCGTAAAGAGCGAGTCGATCTGACCCCAAAGCGACGACACCAGCACGATCACGGGGCTGAGCACGACCAAAGCGGCAAGCGACACGGCGGAGCCCTTTTGGAGGTTTTCCCGGGCACAGCGGTAAACTGTCCACCCCAGCACAATATCGGCGAGCATGGCAGGCAGCTTGATCAGCAAGGTATAGCCTGCCATAGAACCGCTGAACCCCAGCATCGCCGCAATCTTGCCGAGAACGTACAGCACCAGCATATACCCGGGCGGATAGTCGGCAAAGTAGTCGGGCGCATAAAAATTTTGCGTCCCCACCTCGGCAAGCCTTGCCGCCCATGTCTTGAAGCAGGCAATGTCCGTGCGGTGCCCTTCTACCGTCACGGAAATAAGCAAACGAAACACCAGCGCAAGTGCCAGCAGCACATAGACGCCAATGTTTCGTTTGGATTTTGTTTTTTTGTTTTCCGAAAAACTGCCGTATGTCAGCAGAAAAAATACAATATACAACAGCATCGTATAAAAGATTCTCTGCATGATGCCCGCCCTTTCACATGATGATATAAGATGAGATGCTTGCTATATTATACCACAACATGGGAGCATAGGCAATATTAATTTTCGCCCTCCGACGGTTTCTCCTTGCACACCGCCATCAGCACCTTTATCATCACATAGAACAGGATCAGAACCGTGAACACACCGGCTAAGCCAAAGCCCATCAGTCTGAAACCGAAATCCAAATTAGCCATGAAATTGCCTCCTTAAACAATATTTAAAAGCTTCATCAGCCACGGAACAAGCGCCAAAACCATACCGCCCGCTATGACCGAGCCGAGCTGACCCGCAACGTTTGCGCTGACCGCAGGCATCAGGATGAAGTTATAGGGGTCTTCCTCCTTGGCAAGCTTTTGGACAATTCGGGACGCCATGGGGAATGCCGAAATACCTGCCGCACCGATCATCGGATTGACCTTCTTTTTGCTGAATACATTGATGAGCTTTGCAAAAAGCACGCCGCCGGCAACGTCAAAGATGAACGCCACAAGACCCAGCAGCATGATGCCGACCGTCTGTAATGTCAGGAACTTTGAATAATGCATACTCGCGCCGATAGTGATGCCCAGCAGCAGGGTGACAAGGCTTGCAAGCTCGTTCTGCGCCGCCTTGGACAGCTTGTCGAGCACCAGACATTCACGGATAAGGTTGCCGAACATCAACAGTCCGATAAGCGGTACGCTGATGGGAGCAATGATACCCGAAATGATCGTGATCAAAATCGGGAACAAAATCAGAACAAGGCGCGGAATTCTCTTGCCGTGGTTCTCCATTCTGATCATGCGCTCTTTTTTGGTGGTGAGCGCCTTGATAACCGGCGGCATGATCACGGGAACAAGCGACATATACGAATACGCCGCAACCGTAATCGGCGCCAGCAAGTCCTTGGCAAACCGGGACGCTACAAAAATCGAGGTCGGTCCGTCTGCCGCACCGATGATACCGATGGAAGCCGCTGATTTAGGGTCAAAGCCCAACAGCAGCGCCGCGATGATGGTAAAGAATATACCAAACTGCGCAGCCGCACCGAAGAAGATCATCTTGGGGTCCTGCAAAAGCGGTGAAAAGTCAATCATCGCGCCGACCGCAACGAATATCAGAACGGGAAATATTTCAGTCAAAATACCGCCGTCAAAAAACAGTTTAAGCACACCGGACACAATTTCATTGTCGTGTTCCATTTCCCATACCGTACCGAAAATGGTTTCGCCGCCGCCGGTAGGAAGGTTAACAAGAATCGCACCGAAACCGATCGGCAAAAGCAGCATCGGCTCATAGTCTTTCTTGATGGCAAGATAGATCAGCACCCCGCCGATCAAATACATCAGCAAATACTGCCACCAATTTGCCGCAAAGCCTATCACTCCCGCAAAAAGTTCCTCCATTAAATACATCTCCTTTTGTCATGTGTTTATTTTGAAAAAGTGTCTTGCGGCACTTTTGAGTGCGCAGCCGCAAGTCTTTGCCAAAGAATAAATGAGTGCTTTTTGTAAGAATAGAGAATTTCATTTCCCACTCTTACATCAAAACGCCTTTGGCGTTTTAGGTGCGCAGCCGCAAGCCTTTGCCAAGGAATAAATCAATGTTTTTTGTAAAAACGGGAAATTCCATTTCCCATTCTTACAAAAAAACAGACCGTTACCGTGCGGAAAACACACAGTAAGAGTCTCGCTTTCATCAAACAACATATCTGTTTGACCGCAATACTCTATGCCAACCGATCAGCCATAAAACGCGCTTGCTTTAAACCCATCCGTTTTACCATTGACATTTTACTACAACTTTAAATAAAATGCAATACTTTTCTTCGTAACATGCTTAAAATTTTTTGTCTTTCCCTTTTTAGCATTTCATCTTCAATGGACACATAAATACATTCTTGACAACCATCGTGAATATCCAAGGTTATTTCATCAAGCGTACATTTTTCATCCTCATAGTAAACACAGAACAAGTTTTGGCAATACATATCATGTGCATCCTTTCAAGCTCCTGATAAAAACTGGACTAATACCAGTCCCATTATAATACACAAGCTACATATAATCAAGATAAAGAACCAATTTAAGTCCTTATTTGGGAGGTGCATACGTATGGCTGAGCAAAAAATCAAACAAGATGCTATTCATATTGGCAAGAACATCAGGGACATCAGAAAGCGGAAAAAAATAAAGCAAACCGACATGGTCGCTCAGTTACAGCTCCGAGGCATTCATATGACCAGAGAATCTCTGGTGAAAATTGAACGTGGGATTCAGCATATTTATGCAACCCAGCTAAAAGGAATTAGAGATGTTTTGAAAACAACTTATGATGAAATTTTAAAGTGATTAAAGTAAAAAAGGTATCATGCAAAACTGCCATCTGCTAAGAAATTATTTTTTCTTAGCAGATGGCAGTTTTTTTGGAGCTGGTAATGGGACTCGAACCCGCGACCTGCTCATTACGAATGAGCTGCTCTACCGACTGAGCTATACCAGCATTTCCGGCAAACGGCGTTGCCAAGAAATATTATAAGACATTCTGTTTGCGATGTCAATAGCCTTTTTTCACCGCAATGCTATTGTTCCTCCGTCAGCATATGCCGTGCAATGACGGGGCTGACGATAAAATTGACGATAAAGCCGATGAGCACAGGCAAAATAACAATCGCCGTAACCAAGCCGACGCCGATGTTAATGCCCATGCCGACCGCAGCCAGCGCCGTAATCAGCAGCAAAATACCGAGACTTCTGAAAATGTGCGAAAAGGTGAAAATCAAGGCGTTTTTGAGGATTTGTTTTAGCCCGAGGCGGAAAGTGACCATCATCTGATAGATGTAAAAGTGCATCATAAAATACACTGCCGCCGCCGCCGTCAGGAACGCCCGGGCAAAGAACGCCAAGCTTTTCATATGCGGCGCCGCGCCCTCCACACCGATGACGCTCGAATAAAAATAAAAAGCCGTTGGAACAATAATGCCAAAGGCAACGTCTATAATAAGAAGCAGTGCGGACTGCCTGATATTTCTGCGGATATGCTCAAAATAGTCGGAAAACACCCACGAGTGCCTGTCCGTCGCATAGTTTCTGAGCACATAGGTCAGCCCCGTCATCAGCGGCGGGATGCCCACCACTGACAAGATCAGCAGCCCGAAAAAGCACAGGCGGAAAAGGTTGGACACATAATTTTCGTCCGAGGCACTGCCGACGGGCATCACCCAAAAAAGCACCGCCATCAGCGGCGCCGAGAATATAAAATGCACCATATTCAGCTGCATCAGCTTCCAAAATCCGTCGATAAATATCCTGAAAAAGGTCGATAAATTCGGAACGAATTCCTCTTTTTCGACGCCCTTTCCAGGCTTGTCATAGTTGAAAAAACCTGCCATTGCACACACTCCGCTCCAAGTGGTTCTGCATAATATCATACCATATTCGGCGGATATCGTCAATTTATTTATTGAAAAATTCTGCGGCATCGTGTATAATGAAGCTTGAAAAGATAATATACTTGGAGGTTTTTGCCTTTGGACTGGATCAAGGCGTCAATATTCACCACAAGCGAGGGCATCGAGCCGCTTTGCGGCAGGCTGTATGCCGCCGGCATTTCCGGTGTCGAAATCGAGGACAAGGACGATTTTTTTGACTTCCTTGAAAACAACAGGCAGTGCTGGGATTATGTCGACGACGAGCTGGTCGCCGCAATATCGCCTGAGCCCTGCGTCAAGGTCTATATTGCCGACAACGCATCGGGGCTTGACACCCTGCGTCTGGTCAGGGAGACCGTCGGTCAGATGAAGGACGGCGATACCGAGCGCAGGTTCGGCAGGCTCGACATCTTGCTGGACAATATCAGCGAGGACGACTGGGCGAACAACTGGAAGCAATATTTCAAGCCCATTGCGATCGGCGAAAAAATTCTGATCAAGCCCGAGTGGGAAGTCCTTAGCGAAAAGACCGACAGGATCATATTCAGCGTCAACCCCGGGATGACCTTCGGCACCGGCACGCACGAGACGACCAAAATGTGCGTCTGCGCGTTGGAACGGTATGTCAAGCCCGGCGACCGTGTCCTTGACATCGGCTGCGGCAGCGGTATCCTCTCAATCATATCGCTGCTTTTGGGGGCAAATACCGCTACGGCGGTGGACATCGACCCCAACTGCGAGGAAATCGCCCTCGCCAACGCACGGCAAAACGGCATCGGCGACAACCGGTACACCGTGATGAGCGGAAACGTTTTGGCGGACGAAAAGCTGAAAGAAAAGCTCGGGACCGGCTATGACATTGTGGTAGCAAACATCGTCGCCGATGTGATCATCCCGCTTTCCGCACAGGTGCGCCGCTATATGAAGGACGGCGGCATTTTCATCTGCTCCGGCATCATTGATTTCAGGAAGGACGACGTTCTGGCGGCGCTTTTAGCAAACGGCTTTGAGGTCATTGCTGAGCAGTGTGACGGCGAATGGGTCGCCGTCAGCTGCCAAAATCCTCTATAAGCCGGGCAAGCTCATCGAGGGAAAGGATGACGACCCCTTCCTCAAAGCGTTCCCTGTCCTGCTTCCGGAGGGTTTCGACACGGATGTCAAACACCCGTTGCGGCGTTTCGGCGTCGCCCTCAAAGACCGCAATCATACCGTTATATGCCTTGACAACATACCGGGTCTGCGGGGCGCTGTCATATGCCTGCCTGCTTTCGATGTAGCCGATGTGCATACCGACTTTCAGCAGCGCAAACGAATACAGAGCAAAGACCAGGGTTGACAGTGCAATCCACAGCATTTTTTTGGAGCGCATATAAAAGCCTCCCGTGTACTTTTGATGATTTAAGATAATTTAAGGTAATTATTTCACAAAAAGCCAAAAAATATACATATTTTGCGTTGTATTTTGCCGCAGTTATGCTATAATAAATAGTGTTCAGAGCAACGCCTTATCCGGCTCACGATAAGCGCGTGGTCAAGCTTCTATAAAATTCAGTGAGCCGGAAAGGCTAATGGTCACAACAATGGCTAAACCCATTAAATTATCTAAGTCCGTCAAATTGTTCATAAGAATCTTTTTAGGCGTGACGCTTGTGGGCGTCGTCGTGACGTTCGGTATCCTTGCCGGCGCGCTGCTTGGATTTATTGACACGACTGCCGAGCTTAATATCGACGAATTGCAATTAAACGCTACTTCCTTTGTCTATTATACTGATCCGGCTACCGGCGGCAACGCCGAATATGAGCGGCTGTACGGCGAGGAAAACCGTGTGTGGGTCGACATCATGGACACCCCCAAATACCTCGGCAACGCATTTGTCGCCATTGAGGACGAACGGTTTTATAATCATTCGGGCTTTGACATCAAGAGCACCTCAAAAGCCGTGTTTGACTATGTCCTGAGAAGAGACGGCAGGGGCGCAAGCACCATCACTCAGCAGCTGATCAAGAACCTGACGGGCGACAAGGACGTGACGCCGACCCGAAAGGTCAAGGAAATCATCCGCGCCGTCAACCTTGAAAAAAAATACTCCAAGCAGCAGGTGCTTGAACTTTATATAAACACCATCTATTTGAGCCAGGGCTGTTACGGCGTAGGGAGCGCCGCGCATTTTTATTTCGGCAAGGAAGTTGCGGAGCTTTCCATTGCCGAGTCTGCTTCCATCGCCGGAATCACGCAGCTTCCTTCACGGTACGACCCGCTGATCAACCCCGAAAACAACAAGGAAAAGCAGGAGCTGATCCTCGGCAAGATGCTGGAACTCGGCTTTATCGACGAGGATACCTATGAAACCGCCAAGGCGGAGACGCTGGTTTTCGTCGGCAAGGCAAGGGACGAGGCGAGCAAGCAGTCGTATTTTGTGGATTTGGTCGTCAGCGACGTGCTGCGTGACCTGCGTGAAAAGAAGGGCTATTCCGAAGCCGTTGCGGCAAAGATGCTGTTCTCCGGCGGCTTGCAGATCTATGCGACGGTCGACCCCGTCGTACAGGGCGCCATGGACAAGGTGTATGCCGATCCCGCAAGCTTCCAAAAAGCGCCGCAGGGCGTTTTCCCCGAATCGGCGATGGTCGTCATCGACCCGAAAACGGGTGAGATTAAGGGAATTGTAGGCGGGCGGGGCGAGAAAACCGCCAGCCGGACCTTAAACCGTGCGACCCAGTCGTTCAGGCAGCCCGGCTCCGCCATCAAGCCTATCGCCGTGTATGCGCCCGCCGTTGAAAACAACCTGATCACGCCCGCAACCGTGTATGAGGATAAGGAAATCACCTTTGGCAAATGGTCGCCCAAGAACTATTACGCCGGCTTTAAGGGTCCCGTCGCGGTCAGCTATGCGGTTGAGATCTCCATTAACACGGTGCCAGTTCAGATCCTCGAAAGGCTGGGCACCAGCGTTTCAGTAAACTTTATGCGCAACAATTTGGGCATTACGTCGCTGACCGACGCGGACAAAAACCTTGCCACGGCGCTCGGCGGCATTTCACACGGCATTTCCCCCTTGGAGCTGACGGCAGCCTATGCGCCGTTTGCCAACAGGGGCGTCTATACCAAGCCGGTCAGTTATACGCGTGTTCTCGACAGCAACGGTAAGGTGCTGCTTGAAAACGTCCGGGAGAGCAAAAAAGCCATGTCGGAACAGACCGCCGCAATTATGTCGAACCTGTTAAAGGGTGTTGTCGACTATGGCACGGGCGGTTCGGCGAAGTTTAACGGAAATTATGCTACGGGCGGCAAGACCGGCACCACCGACAAGGACGTGGACAGATGGTTTGTCGGCTTTACACCGTACTATGTCGCCGGCGTTTGGGTCGGCTGTGACACGCCCCGCTCGATGAGCTTCTTTGCGGGAAACCCCTGTATCCCCGTATGGAAAAAGGTTATGCAGCAGATACACGCTGATAAAAAGCTCCCCGCAAAGGGCTTTGATTCCGCTACGGGCATTGTTTCGGCAACCTACTGCACCGAAACGGGCAAGCTGCCCGGTGAGCTTTGCGGCTCGGTGCGCACCAGCTATTTCAAATCGGGCACACAGCCGACCGAGGTCTGTGACGGACACATCCCCGAGGAGGTTCCCGAAGACGAAGAAGGCTTGCCGGAAGAGGGTGAAATAACAGAAGGGGTGCAGCCCGACGCTTCACCGAAGCCCTCCGGTGCACCTAACCATTCGCCTGTTCCCTCGCCCTCGCCGACGCCCGTCGATTTGGGGGACCCGAACGTATAAAAAAGCGTTTCGGCGCGCAGCGCTTTCCGAAACGCATCTTCTCGCACCGCGAGGGTAAGCGCAGGCGAATTCATTTCGCCGGAGTGCGGAAATTACGCCGGTTTTGCGTAATTTCCTATAAGTTTAAAAAAGTACCTTCGGCACTTTTTGGTGCGTAGCCGAAACCCTTTATCAAGGAATGAATTAATACTTTTATATGGTCGGAAATTCCTTGGATTTTCGACCATATAAATCCTCTCCAAATCACAAAACCGTATGATTTGCATATGATGTTAGTGCAAAGATATACGGAGAGGATTGATACCCAACATGAGTAAAATGATAATAGAGGGTGGTCGGAGCCTAAACGGCGAGGTGTCTGTTCACGGGTCGAAAAACGCAGTGCTTCCCATACTGGCTGCCACCGTCCTAAACGGCAGCAGGAATATCATTCACAACTGCCCGAGGATCAAGGACGTCTTTTCGTCCATCGAGATTTTAAAAGGCTTAGGCTGCGGCATCGTTTGGGAGGGCAACACGCTGACTGTTGATTCCGCCAGCATCTCCACCCAATTCATTCCGGAAACCCTGATGCGGGAAATGCGGTCGTCCATCATATTTTTAGGCGCCATGATTGCACGGCACAGAAAGGTCACCATCTCCATGCCGGGAGGCTGCGAGCTGGGGCCCAGACCGATCGACCTCCATTTAAAGGCGTTTCGGCAGCTTGGCATTACGGTTGAAGAGTCACACGGATACATAAACTGCGAGGTAGGGGATATTTGCGGCGACGATATTCATTTGGACTTTCCCAGCGTTGGCGCAACCGAAAACATCATGCTGGTCGCAGCGCTCGCCAAAGGTGTGACCACCATCACCAACGCCGCAAAGGAGCCTGAAATCGCCGATCTGCAAAGCTATCTGAACAAGATGGGCGCCAGAATCTCGGGCGCGGGAACCGCAGCCATCACCATAGAGGGCGTGCCTGCGCTCGGCGAGGTCGAGCACACCGTCATCCCGGATAGGATCGTTGCGGCAACATACCTTTGCGCGACGGCGATCGCCGGTGGAAAAGTCTCTGTGACCAACGTGGTGCCCACGCACATACAGTCCATTATCTCGGCGCTTAAAGACTGCGGGTGCAGGATCAGGCAGGACGGCGCAAATACATTGACCGTCGAGGCGCTCGGCCGCCCGCTGCCGATCGACTATATCAGGACGCTTCCCTACCCCGGCTTTCCCACCGACGCACAATCGCCGGTCATGTCGGTGCTCTCAATTGCGGACGGCACCAGCATCGTGACCGAAAATATGTTTGAAAACCGTTTCAAGCACGTGACGGAATTGAACCGCATGGGCGCAGATATCGTGGTCGACGGACGCATTGCCGTCGTCAAGGGCGTTAAGCGGCTGTCGGGCGCAAAGACAACGGCGACCGATCTTCGGGGCGCTGCCGCACTCATCATTGCGGGGCTGAGCGCCGACGGTATTACCGAGGTTGACGGGCTTTGTCACCTCGACAGGGGATACGAAGGATTTGACACGGGTCTTAAAAGCCTTGGGGCAGAAATTAAAAGGGTGGATTAAACAGTGGATTACGTCAGCAAAACCACACATGACGGCAGGAACGTCCGTGTGAAAGATTATAAAAAAAGAATCAGACGCAACCGCAGGCGGAGGCGGGCGCTGGCTTTCGCCTTCCTGCTGTTGTGCTTGTCGGTGTTTCTCGGCTTTGCGCCGCTTTTTAGTGTCAGCGAGGTCGTCTGCACCGGCAACGAAAAGGTTTCGGACAGTGTGCTCTTTGCCGCCTCGACCGTCAGCATCGGCTATAACATTTTTCGGACAAGCACCGCAAAAGCCGAACGGCTTGTGTCGGCGATACCGTACATAAAATCCGCCGAGGTACGGCGCAGGCTCCCGAATAAAATTGAAATCAGGGTCGTCGAGAGCAGCGTTCATGGGTATATTCCGCTGGAAGAGCGCTATATATATATTGATGAAAGCGGCAAGATGTTAGAGCTTGCGCAGACCCCGCCGGACAAAGCGGCGCCCGTCGTCCAAGGGACAGGCGTCACGGAATTCAAGGGTGGACAAACGGCAGCCGCCGACAACGCGGCAAAAATCCCGCTTTTGGCGGCGTGCTTAACGGCACTGGACGCAAACGGCGCGGCGGACAAAATCACGATCGTCGACATCACCGACACTGAAAGGCTGACGATCTACTATAACAATTCGCTCAAAATTTTGGTCGGCGGCATTAAGGACATCGACTACCGCATCGCTTTTGCGATGCAAACCATCAATGAAAAGCTCGGTGCGAATCCCAAAGGGTTTTTGGATATCCGAACCCCTGCCGAAGCGATTCACCGGGATTCGGCAGAGTAATGATAACGAAAGGGTGGAGCATTACAACATGAAAATGATACATGCACAAATCGCCATCGGGTCTGTCTGTCTGGTTTTGGCATTCACCATCACTCTGCAAATCAGGAGCGTCAGCTACAACAGGGTGAACAATCCAAACACGCTCCGTGCGGAGGAAATTCAAAAACAACTGCGTCAGGCGCAGGAGAATAACTTGAAGTATGCCGAACAGGTCATGCAGCTAAAAGAAGATTTGGCGGCGTTTAAGACTGATGCGGCGGAAAGCAGCGATTATTCCAAAACGCTTTTGAAACAGCTTGAACGTGCGGAGCTGCTTGCGGGGCTGACGTCTGTTGAGGGCAGCGGCATCATCGTGACCCTGCGGGACAGCAAAGCCGAGAACACCGGCAACATCGACCCGAACCTCTACGTTGTGCATGATGCGGATGTCCTTTGGCTGATGAACGAGCTGCGTGACGCGGGAGCGGAGGCTATGCAGCTAAACGGCGAACGCATCATCTCCACTTCGGAGATCCGCTGTGCCGGAGCAACCGTCAGCGTCAACAACAACCGGACCGCCGCGCCCTTCGAGATCATTGCAATCGGCGATCCTGTCAATATGGAAAACGCCTTGCTCATGCGCGACGGCGTGTACGACACGCTGCGCTACTACGGCATTGAAATCACCATCAAAAAAGCGAGCAAGGTGACGGTGAACGCTTATAAAGGCAACATTTCGTTCAAGCATGCGATACCTCTGCAAGCTGCGCAATAGATCGGTAATCACTTTAAAAGAAAGGCTGATAGTATATGCAGATTATCATGTTTCCGCTGATCATTATCGCATCGTTGCTCATAGGCGTTGTTGCGGGGCTGTTTATCCCGTCGGGGCTGCCCTCGACGCTGACCCCGTACATCGCTATCGCAATTTTAGCCGGTCTTGATTCAGTTTTCGGCGGCTTTGCCGCAACCATCAACAACAATTTTAAGATGAAAATCTTTATCACCGGCTTTTTTGGCAATGCGCTGCTCGCCATGCTGCTGACCTACATCGGCAAGCTCTTGGATGTGGACATTTACCTCGCCGCCGTCATCGTTTTCGGTACGCGATTCTTCCAAAATTTTGCCGTTATCCGTCGCTTTTTGCTGAACAGACCATCGTCCGGCCCAACACAAAAAAAATCTTGAATTATTTTGCTTTTTTTCCTTTACAAATGCGAAGAAGTTTAATATAATGTAATAATAATGAAACACTTATGTGATACGAGTTCTGAATTCTACGTAAGGAGGACTTTTTCGTGATAGAGTTTGAAATTGAAAACGAGCACGTTGCGCACATTAAGGTTGTCGGTGTCGGCGGCGGCGGTAACAATGCCGTGAACAGGATGATCGAAGTCGGTCTTAAATCCATTGAATTTATTTCCATCAACACGGACAAGCAGGCGCTTAAATATACCAATGCCCAAAACGCCATCCAAATCGGCGAAAAGCTGACCCGTGGTCTCGGTGCGGGCGCCGACCCCGAAATCGGCAAAAAAGCCGCCGAGGAAAGCCGCGAGGATATTGCGCAAACGCTGCGCGGGGCGGATATGGTTTTTGTGACCGCAGGCATGGGCGGCGGCACAGGAACAGGCGCAGCCCCCATTGTCGCAAGCGTCGCCAAGGAGCTTGGTATCCTGACTGTCGCCATCGTGACAAAGCCCTTCACCTTTGAGGGCAGGAAGCGCATGGTGCAGGCGGAGGTCGGCATTGCCGAACTCAAAGACGCCTGTGACGCGCTGGTGGTCATCCCCAATGACAAGCTGCTCGAAGACGATTTGGTGGTGCTCGATGCTTTCAGGCTCGCCGACGATGTGTTAAAGCACGGCGTGCAGGGCATTTCGGAGCTGATTGTCGTCCCCGGGCTGATCAACTTAGACTTTGCGGACGTTAAGCGCGTGATGAAAAACACCGGCTATGCGCACATGGGCGTCGGTCGTGCGACCGGCAAAAACAGGGCGGAGGAAGCCACAAGAATGGCGATCAACAGTCCGCTCCTTGAAACCTCTATCGAGGGTGCGAAGGGCATACTGCTTAATATTTCGGGCGGCTCTGCGATGGGTATGCTCGAAATCGGCAAGGCGAGCGAAATCGTTCAGGAGCTTGCCGATTCAGATGCGGATTTCATCTTCGGTGCGTCAATCAAGGAATCTTTGGGCGACGAAATCGAAGTGACCGTCGTTGCGACCGGCTTTGAAAATGCAAGCGCCACCTCATTTAATCCGCTGGGCAAAAAGCTGAGCGAGGATAAACGGGCGGAGTCCCCTTTCATCTCAATCATCGGCGATGACGAGGACATTGATGTTCCGCCGTTTTTGAGACGGTAACCGCATTTTATACATAAAAAACACAATTCGGAGGTGACCCTTTCACAATGTTTGGGTCACCTTATCTTGTTTAACGAGGTTTTATCCATGGAGTACATTCCCGCAAAGTCGATTGTGTCAGGCTATGCCGAAAACAACCAGTGGTTCGGCGTCAACTACAACATGAATATTTACAGGGGTTGCAGCCATGGCTGTATCTATTGCGACAGCCGCAGCGAGGTCTACGGTATAGAACGCTTTGACGAGGTGCGCGCAAAGGAAAACGCTTTGGATTTGATTGCGTCCGAACTGCGCGCAAAGCGCAAAAAGGGCGTTGTGGGAACGGGTGCCATGAGCGACCCCTACAACCCGTACGAAAAGAAACATAACCTTACACGCGGGGCGCTGACGCTTCTCGACCGCTATGGTTTCGGCGCCGCCATTGCCACAAAGAGCGATTTGGTTACCCGTGACATTGATATTTTAAAACGCATTGCCGTTCACAGTCCGGCGCTCATCAAGATGACCGTCACGGCTGCCGACGATGCCCTGTGCCACAAAATCGAGCCGAATGCCGCGCCCTCCTCCGAAAGATTCGGCGCAATCGCCAGGCTGTCCGAGGCGGGCATTTTTTCCGGGATACTGATGATGCCGGTTTTGCCCTTCATTGAGGACACAGAAGAAAACATCACCGGCATCATCAAGCTCGCCCATGAGAGCGGCGCAAAATTCATCTATCCCGCATTCGGCGTGACGCTGCGCCAAAATCAAAGGCAGTGGTTCTACAAAATGCTGGATACGCGCTTTCCCGCCGCCCGGGAAAAATACATCAAGCGATTCGGCAATGACTATGCATGCCATTCGCCCAATGCCGACGCGCTGTGGACGGTCTTTCGCAAAAAATGCGACAGTCTCGGGATGCCGTATGAAATGCGCGACATCATCTCCGGCTACAAGCAAGGCTATGACGACCCGCAGATTTCCATGTTTTAATTGTCATTTGAAACCGATAGTGGTATAATGAGCGCAAACAGTTTAAATCATATATAAAGCGAGGCGGATGACATTGAACGACGGTTTGATTTCGGTGGTTATACCCATGTACTTTGAGGAGCTGGTCGCCAAGACGTGCTATCAGCGTCTGACAGCCGTGATGCAGGGCATGGGCGCCCCTTATGAATTGATATTCGTCAATGACGGCAGCGCCGACCAGACCCTGCCGATACTGAAAGAACTGGCGGCAGCGGACAGACATGTGAAAATCATCAGCTTTTCGAGGAACTTCGGACACCAGATGGCGCTGACCGCAGGCGTGAGCCGTGCGGGCGGCGACTGTGTCGTGGTAATAGACGCCGATTTGCAGGACCCGCCGGAGTTAATCCCACAAATGGTAAATATGTGGCGCGAGGGCATAGAGGTCGTGTACGCCAAGCGCAAAAAACGCAAGGGTGAAACATGGTTCAAGCTGCTGACCGCCAAGTGCTTTTACCGGGTGCTTGCGTCGCTTTCCGACGTGAAAATCCCGACCGACACCGGCGACTTTCGCCTGATGGACCGCAAGGTAGTCGAGGCGTTCAAGCAGCTGCCCGAGCGCAACCGTTTCATCCGGGGAATCGTCAGCTGGCTGGGCTTTAAGCAAGCGCCGATCGAATATGAGCGTGACGAGCGTTTGGCGGGCGACACCAAATATCCCTTGAAGAAAATGCTGAAATTCGCCTGGGACGGCATCATTTCGTTTTCCGTCAAGCCCTTGAAGCTTGTCGGCTTTTTGGGTGTTTGCGCCATGCTGGTCGCAGCGGCAATTTTGATTTATGCGCTCATCATGCACCTGATGCAAAAGGGTACCATCAGCCCCGGCTGGACGTCGCTGATGACGGCGATCACCTTTTTTGCAGGGGTTCAGCTTTTATCGGTTTCCATCGTCGGGGAATACATCGGCAGGATTTACGACGAGAGCAGGAACCGCCCGCTCTACATCATTTCGGAATGTGTAAACTTCGAGGACGAATGACGACCGAGACAGCAAGTCAAAAGGAACATCTGTATTACAAATAGCGAGAATAACGGGGATTACGGGGGGAGTCGCGAAAAATTTGTGACAATGAGAATCGCTCCCGTTGTTCTTCAAGGTATGAGTCGGGGTGGTGTGGTGTATTCGTACACATACACATCCGCTTGCTAAAACTTCCAAAGGGGTGCCATATGATGGTGGAAACTTTAGCGGTAGCACAGGAGATAAAGGCTTTGCAGATTATTACAACACAAGAGCTTATGCCTTAACTCCATCTGGGGCATTAAAAAGCTATATTAAAAGTGCGGGTGTTATTCCCGTAGGAAGTGGTTTTAATGTTGACACGGTAGTTACAGTAGTGCCACAATACGGAATTAAATAAAGGAGCGAGCATAATGACTAATTTTATTGCTTGTTTAAATTGGATTTTATTATTCATTAATGCAGGTATTGTATTTCTAAGTAATTTGTTTTTAGGAATGAATCCGGAATTAACAAGAAAATTACCCGTGAAATTTTCCGGATTTGGATTGATAATACCTATATTCCTATTATTAGATGTTGCATTACGCCTCATATTCATGAAAAAACCTAATGTGCATTATACTGTTTCTATAGCTTTATATTTGTATATGGCGACCATATCAATCATATATTTTATAAATGATAACAACAGAAATGTTCCAATAATTATTATTGCATCTTTTTGCTTAGCTATCGGGCTTTTTTGTGCCATCTACCTATTATTAAAAAAGTAATGGTAAAGTTAATTTTTCCGCCGCATATCAGAAATGGTATGTGGCGGTATTTTTTTGCGCCATAATGGAAAATTTTATAAATGCACCACCGCCTAGGGCATACTTGCCGGTAAAGATTTGCGGAGCAAATACAACCACTCGCCCCTTAACTGCAATATATTTATTTTAGCGTTTCCATAGAAACTCAACCATAGAAAAATCCGATTTGCCTATCAAGGCAAGTAGGATTTTTTTGCGGATAACAGGGACGGTTTGTCAAAAATTTTATGCCCAAAAATCCAATAATAACCATGCAATGAGAACAACCATGACCGCTTGTCCCCGTTGTTCCCCTATTGTTCGTCTCCCTCAGGTTTGTATGGATTGACATGCACCATGCACTGCTTCACGCCGAGGCTGCACGCATACACCGCCTCACTGACCTGGTCGGCGATCCCGTGCGCTTGTTCGACCGAAATCTGACCGTCTACGGCAATGTCCACGTCCACGCACAGCCTGCTGCCATGCAGCCGTGTGCGCAGCTCGTCAATATACCATACGCCCTTGACCATAGCAATCGTGTCGTAAATCATCTGCTGCGTTGCATCGTCCGCCGCATGGTCTGTGACCTCGTTGATTGCCGTGATACCGATTTTCACCGCCACACGTACAATTAAAACAGCGATGAACAGCGAAGCGATAGGATCGAGCAGCGGGATACCGACAATCGCACCGCCCACGCCCAAAAAGCTGCCGACAGAGGCGATGGCGTCGGTGCGAAAATTCCACGCATCCGCCATCAGTGCAGAGCTGTTGGTTTTTTTTGCCGCCTTTTTGGCATAGCGGTATAGCAGCTCCTTGGAGGCAATCGACACTGCCGCAACGATGAGCGCATAGAGCTTAGGCGTCTCCACCTCACCGCCTGCAATGATGTGGTTGATGCTGTTAACGCCCTTGAAGGCGATGCCGCCCGCCGTAACCAACAAAACAGAGGACAGCAAGATGGCTGCCATGCTCTCGATTTTCTCGTGCCCGTAGGGGTGGTTGGCATCCTTGGACTTTTTGCCCATGTTGACGCCCGCCAGCACGATCAGGGTCATCAAAACATCCGCCAGCGAATCCACGCCGTCGGAAATAAGCGCCTGACTGTACGCGAATACGCCGGCAATCAGCTTGATGACCGACAAGGTTCCGTTTGTGAGGATGGATACCACTGACACACGGTTTATAATACTGCTTCTTTCATTGCTGTGCATAATGCCTCCGTTATAAAAATCTCTTGCAGGGTGCGCTGACTTAACGCCTTTGCTAAGGAATGAATTAATCTTTTTTAACAAAGCAATTTATCGCTTTGTTAAAAAACTCGTGGAACAAAAAGCGTCCCACGAGTCATCACTCGCTGTCGGAAATCCGACCCGGTCAGTGCACAATGCTTTGTACACGACCTGTTAATATTACATTAAATACATTATACACCATAATCTGTCAGATGTCAAGCGCTTGAAAAAGCGTTTCAGTACGTAGCGCTTTCCAAAACGCATCTTCTCTCCCCGCGAGGGTAAGCATAGGCGGATTCATTTCGCCGAAGCGCGGAAATTACGCCGGTTTTGCGTAATTTCCTCTAAATGAGCAAAACGCTCACCGCAAATCCGCTAAAACCGCTTTCCCCTCTGACAGCGACTTTGGTACGTCGATAATTCGCTGGTTCTTCGAGCCTCGGAACAACAGCTCCAAGCTGCGATCGGCAAGGATGAACCTGCCGTCTATCAAAATGTCGGCGTACTGCAAAAGCGCCACGGCGTCAGCATTTCTCATCAGCTCTTCAAAGGTATAGCCGCTGTATACGATGACCGACAGACCCTCTTCCTTGACTTTCCTGACAAGGGGCAAAAGCTGCTTCGGCTGCATAAAAGGCTCACCGCCCGACAGCGTGACGCCGTCGAGCAGCGGATTTTTTCGGATATTTTGGAGGATCTCGCCGGCGGTGATGTCATAGCCGCCCGACGGGTCGTGCGTTTCGGGGTTGTGGCAGCCCTCGCACCTGTGCGGACAGCCCTGCGTGAACACCGTATAGCGTATCCCCGGACCGTCAACGATGGATTCGGGCGCAATACCCGAAATTCTGATCACCGCACATCACCTTCCTCTATCTTTTTACGGCATCATTTTGCGTTGTGCTTTATCCTGTCCCTAACCTCCGACAGCTTGGCGTTATTAAAGCGCTCCAAGTTGCCGACTAAATATCCCGTAATCCTGCGGATGCGCTCAAAACCGATGTCCGACTCCTCTCGTCCGCACTTCGGGCAGGAATCTCCGATAATACCGTTATAGCCGCAGACCGGGTCACGGTCGACGGGATGGTTGATCGAGCCATAGCCCACGCCTGCGTCGTGCATCGTACGGATAACCTTTTCAAACGCTGTCAGGTTGTTCGCCGCATCGCCGTCAAATTCGACATAGGTGATGTGTCCGGCGTTGGTCAGCGCGTGGTACGGCGCCTCGATTTTGATTTTGTCAAACGCACCGATGGGGTAGTAGACCGGAACGTGGAAGCTGTTGGTGTAATACTCCTTATCGGTGACGCCTGCGATCTCGCCGAAAAGCTTCCGGTCGATCTTGACGAACCTGCCCGACAGCCCCTCGGCAGGGGTGGCGATCAGTGTAAAGTTCAGTCCCCGCTTTTTGCTTTCCTGGTCCATGCGGTCACGCATATGGGCAACGATATCGAGTCCTAAGTTCTGCGAGGCTTCGCTTTCACCGTGATGCTTACCCGTCAGACCTACAAGCGTTTCGGCAAGACCGATAAAACCAATGGTGAGCGTGCCATGCTTCAACACCTCCCGCACCTCGTCGTCGGGTTTTAATTTCTCGCTGTCAAGCCAAACGCCTTCCCCCATCAGGAAGGGATAGTTACGCACCTTCTTTGCCGCCTGTATCTCAAAGCGCTCCATCAGCTGGTCAATGCACAGGTCAATCTTTTTGTCCAGCTCCTCAAAGAACCAGTCGATGCGCTTGTTCGCCTTGATCGCAATCCTCGGCAGATTGATGGAGGTAAAGCTGAGGTTGCCCCTGCTGAACGATATTTCACGCTCAGGGTCATAGACGTTGCCGACGACCCTCGTGCGGCAGCCCATGTAGGAAATCTCCGTCTCGGGATGCCCGGGCTTGTAGTATTTGATGTTAAAGGGCGCATCCTGGAATGAAAAGTTGGGGAACAGCCGTTTTGCGCTGACACGCATTGCCAGGCGGAACAGGTCGTAGCTCGGGTCATCGGGGTTGTAGTTGACCCCCTCTTTCACACGGAAGATGTGGATCGGGAAGATCGGCGTTTCACCTCCGCCAAGCCCCTGCTCCTGCGCCAGCAGGATGTTTTTGATGACCATTCTGCCCTCGGGCGAGGTGTCCATGCCGTAGTTGATGGACGAAAACGGCGTCTGCGCGCCCGCACGGGAGTGCATGGTGTTGAGGTTATGGACAAGCGCCTCCATCGCCTGGAAGGTCGCGCGGTCGGTTTCGACCAGCGATTTTTCCAGTGCGTATTTTTGGCATTTTTTAATCAATTCCTTGTCGATGCCCTTTTCGGCAAGCGGCTTTTGCTCCGCCTCGCAATACTTTTTATAGTCCTCCATGCGCAGCACAAGTCCTTTTTCCAACAGCCCGTTCTGAATGGCTTTGAGCTCGCCGTCCTCTATGATGACGCCGCCCAAAAGCTCCAAAGCCTTGGCGAGGTTGTGGCGGTACTTCCGGCGGTAGGTCTTGACGACGCCAGGGGCGATGCCGTAATCAAAGTTCGGCACGCTCTGTCCGCCGTGCTGGTCGTTTTGATTGGACTGTATGGCGATGCAGGCAAGCGCCGCATAGCTTGCGATGTCGTTCGGTTCGCGCAACACGCCGTGACCCGTGCAGAAACCGTCCTTAAAAAGCCGGATAAGGTCGATCTGGCAGCAGGTGGTGGTCATGGTGAGGAAGTCCAAATCATGGATATGGATGTCGCCGTTGCGGTGCGCCTCGGAATGCTCGGGCTTTAACACGAACATGTCAAAAAACTGCTTTGCGCCCTCCGAGCCGTATTTGAGCATGGTGCCCATGGCGGTGTCGCCGTTGACATTGGCGTTCTCACGCTTGATGTCGCTCTCCTTCGACGCCTTAAAGGTGATGTCCTCGTAAATCTTCATCAGGCGTGTGTTCATCTCACGGGAGCGTGTGCGCTCCGCCCTGTACAAAATGTACGCCTTGGCGGTGCGGACATGCCCGCTTTCCATCAGCACGTTCTCAACAAAATCCTGAACCTGCTCCACGGTGGGGGAATCAATGCCCGCTTCCATTATTTTAGACTGCACCTTTTCGGCAAGCCTGAGTGCATAATCATAGTCCTTCTTTGCGCCGCTTGCCTCAAATGCTTTCATCAAAGCGTCGGCAATTTTTTCATAATGAAATGCCGTAACACGTCCGTCACGCTTAACGATCGTAATCATGGTGTTTACTTCCTTTCATAGAAAATCGTTCTCGGTCACTTTAACATACTACATTTAGTGGATAGAACAATTATACAACACCATATCCTGTGTGTCAATAGAAAAAGTCCTATTTTTCTAAAATATTTTTGTAGAAATTGCACAGAGGCTTTTTAAGGGGTTTCACCCGCTGTCAGCCCGATGGCATACCCGGCGTCACGCTTGGTCAACAGCCGCATGGTTTGGGCTTCCCGGGAGAGCGTTTCCCGAATGACGTCATAGTTTTGCATGATGCCGTCGACCGACGCTTTCATCCCGTCGAGGTCGGGGCGTTCAACGTTTGCCATCGCCTGCTGGTTCAGGTAGCCCATCACCGAATCTATCTTCGGGTCGTAGGACAGCCCGAAAACGGGGACGCACGCCGCCATTGCATAAATCAAGGTATGCAGGCGCATGCCCACCACAAGCCGTGCGCCGGCGATGACGCCCATCAGCTCGCTGCCGGTATACGCGCCCCGCAGCAGGACGGAATGTCTCTTCATGAGTCCGGCGATACGGCGGTTAACTTCGGTGTCCCAGCTGCGCTGCATCGGCACAAATACCGGTGTGAGACCATACTTTTCCGAAATATCATCGCAAAGCTGCGCAAGGACACTGTGCAAATCCACCCCCGCACGCTCCCAGGGTCTGACGCTGACGATAAAATACCCCTGCTTGCCCGGCAGCCCTTCTCTGGCGCATATCCTGCTCACGGCGGCCTCATCAGCCTGTTTGAGTGAAAATGCGGGGTCGGCGGTCACACAGACGGGCGGCTTCGTGACGCCCATGGCTTTCAACTCGTCCTTTGAGGCGTGCTCACGCAGGGTAATGAGGTCGGCATGGTCCAAAACCCTCGCCGCATACGCCCTGTTCCTGCGCACGTTGATAGGTCCTATGCCGCTGGCGTACACCATCACACGCATCCCCAGCTTCTTTGCCGCCGAAATGATCATCAAGTAATAATACAGCGATTTGGTACTGGTCACGTCCTGAACAAGACTTCCGCCGCCGCTGATCAAGAGCTTTGCACGGCGCATAGCAGACAGCACCCGAAACACATTGAACCGGTGGATACTTCGTACGCCGTAAAGCCGTGCCGTTTCGGCAGGGGTTTTGGACAGGACGGTGATGTCAACCATGGGCTTGATCTCGGAAAGGTTTTGGATGATCGCCTGCAAGAGCGAGTCGTCGCCGGTATTTTTGTAGCCGTAATAGCCTGAAATCAAAATATCGTACGGACGCCGACGGTCGATCGACAGCAGGTCGGTATAGGCGCTTTCGCAGTCGTCCGCCATCCTGCTGCCGGAAAACAGCCGCTCAATAACGCTTCTGTTGTAGGTGCCAAGAGCCTCCCTCGCCTCCTGCGGTATCGAAAACACCACGTCTATGTCGGTCATCAGCGATTCGTCGGTCGGTATGGCGCAGCCCCGGCAGCAAAAATTTGTGGCGATGCCGAGCGGGAGCTTGTCCTCGCTGAAAAGTCCGATGTTTCCCTCGTTGCCTGCTATGATCACGGGCTTTGCCGCCGCCATAGCTTCGAGCGCCGCCCTGCTGACCCCCACAAAGACGTCGCACGCCGCAACGAACAGGTTAATGTCCGCACGGGGACCTGTCATGATGACCGCCCGCCGCCCCACCTTTTTGTTGCACGCCTCCGCCTCGGCTTTCACCGCCGCAAAGTCGTTGCCGCCGCCGACGATGACCAGCTCAAAATCGGCGTATTTATTGCAAAAAGCCGGTGTGATGGCGATCAGATTGTGCGCCACGGCGCTGCGGTCGGTGTCCATGCGGCTGACATACACCACCCGGTGCGCAGACGGCTGCATGTCAAACTCCGCAACCACGCTGCCGGGCGGGGTGTCGGGCGAGAACTTTTGGGTGTCGACGCCGTTGATCGTCACGGTAATATGGTTATGCAAAACGCCGTAATTGTCCATGAGGTATGTCCGGATGTCCTCACTGACCGCAATGGTGCGTTCGCCCCAGTCGGTCATCAGGTTTAGGATGGGTCCCGTCTTGAACACCCAATGCGCCGTCGTGATGAACGGGAACTTCATCCGCCGGTGCAAAATCCCGCACAGAAAAGCGGGAATCCTCGCATGGGCGTGGACAAGGTCAAAATGCTCCGCTTTCAGGAGCCTTCTGAGACCGATATAGGATTTCAGCAGCTTTACAAGCCGTCTGCTGCCCAGCGGCAGCTTGACGTGCCGCATACCGGCACGCAGCAATTCATCAACAAATATGCCCCCGCTCGACACGACCGTGATGTCGTGCCCGCGCAGAGCAAGCGCCTTTGACAGCTCGACGACATGCGTTTCCGCACCTCCGATGTCCAGGCCCATCAGCACCATGAGAATTTTCAAAGCAACGCCCTCCATATTATCGGCAACCCCTAAGAAGCCCGTTTTGTGCGGGTTGCCTATCCTTCTACGGTATATACCAAGCCGACCAGTCCGCCGCCCGCATGGGAGCCGACACATGCGCCCATCTCACATTCCACGATTTCAAGCGGCGTCATCCGGTCGGTGACCATCTGTTTCAAAAATTGCATGTCCTCCTGCGCATCCGCCTGAATCAGCCACACCCGTGTCTTTTCAGGCGTTTTGACGTCGGCGAGCAGGGTTTCCAGCATCCTTTCCATCGCCCTGCGCTTGCCCCGCTCCTTGCCGAAGCTGTCGATCAGCCCGTCTTTAATGGTGAGGATAGGCTTGATCCCGAGCATACCGCCGATGAGCGCAACGGACGCCTTGATCCTGCCGCCCCTTTGCAGGTGCTTCAAATCATCGACGACCAGCAGCACCTTGACGCTGTCTTTCATTTCATGATACTTTGCCATAACGGCGTCAAAGCCGGCGCCCTCATAGGCAAGCTTTGCCATCTCGGCGACGATGATGCCGTAGCCCGCCGAGAAAGAATAGCTGTCAACCAGGGTGATGTTGGACGGGCGCCCCAGTTCGTCCTCTATGCTTTCCTTGACCATGCGCGCCACGTCATAGGTACCGCTGCCCTTGGAAGAAATAGAAACGAATATCTGGTGCGAAAACGTCTCTAAATTTTTGCGGAATTCCTGCGTCATAGCCTCCGCCGACGGCATCACCGTTTTGGGCAGCAGGTCCGGGTCCCGCTTCATCATATCAAAAAAATCCTTCGAGCAAAGCTCGACTCTGTCGAGGTAGGTCTTGTCGCCGACCACAACGCCCATAGGCAACATGGCGACGTCGTATTTTTCAAAATACTGCGCTGGCAAATCGCTCGCGCTGTCTGTGATGATTTTAACCGTTCTCATGCAAATACCCTCCCAGCTTTAATCCGCCGAAACCCTTCTGCCTATAATATTCATATGCGGCAATCGCCACCGCATTCGACAAATTCAGGCTTCTCGCGTCATCGACCATCGGGATCCTGATACAGCGCTCATAGTTTTCGCTGAGAAGCCGCTCGGGCAGCCCCTTGGTTTCCCTGCCGAAAACAAGGTAGGCGTCCTCGGGATAGGACACCTCGCTGTATACCCTTTGCGACTTGGTACTGAGGTAAAAAAGCTGATCGTCCTTGTGCACCTTTAAAAAATCATCTAAGCTGTCATAGTAAATGATGTCTACCAACCACCAATAGTCCAGACCCGCACGCTTTAACTTGGCGCTGTCGATCTCGAAGCCCATCGGCTTAACAAGGTGGAGCCTTGCGCCCGTTGCCGCACAGGTTCTTGCGATATTGCCCGTGTTTTGCGGAATTTCAGGCTCGACCAATACAATGTTTAACATAGATGCTTCCTTTCCAACATTCGTCAAAACCGCCGTGCGGTTTTAGCTGCGCAGCCGTTACCCTTTGCCAAGGAATTTTTAATTTAGGATACGGAATGAAATTTCATATCCTATTGCCAATACTTTCTGTCCAAGCTCCTGTACTGTATCGCCTCGGCAAGGTGGGCGGTGTGTATCCGCTCGCTTCCGTCCAAATCGGCAACCGTGCGCGCCACCTTTAAGATCCTGTCATGCGCCCGGGCGGACAACCCGAGGTTGTCAAACGCAGCACGCAGCAGCGCCTTTTCCTCGGCGGACAGGGCGCAATATTTCCGTATGGCGGACGATGACAGCTGCGCGTTGCAAAAAAGTCCGTCGTTTTTATAGCGTTCAAGCTGGATTTGTCTGGCTTTGTTCACCCGCTCCTTAATTTCGGCGCTGGTTTCGGTCTTTTCGGCGGATTCAAGGTCGCCGTACTTCACCGACGCCACCTCGACGTGGATGTCGATACGGTCGAGCAGCGGTCCGCTGATTTTGCCGACATACTTGGAAATCTGCGGCGGCGTACAGGTACATTCACGGACGCTGTCGCCGTAGTAGCCGCAGCGGCAGGGATTCATCGACGCCGCAAACATTGCGCGTGAGGGGTATGTAATCGTGCCGTTGACACGAGAAATGGTCACGACGCCGTCTTCGAGCGGCTGGCGCATCACCTCCAACACATCACGCCCGAACTCGGGCAGCTCATCCAAAAACAGTACGCCGTTGTGAGCAAGGCTCAGCTCCCCCGGGCGCGGAATGGTACCGCCGCCCGCAAGCCCCGGCGCGGAGATGCTGTGGTGCGGGCTGCGAAATGGTCTGGTGGTGAGCAGCGAGGTATGCTCGGGCAGGGTGCCCGCAATCGAATGGATTTTAGTGACTTCGAGCGCCTCGTCAAAGGTGAGGTCAGGCAATATGGTCGGCAGACGCTGCGCCAGCATGGATTTTCCGCTGCCCGGTGAGCCGATCATAATGATGTTATGTCCGCCCGCCACCGCGACCTCCATGGCGCGCTTGACATTCTGCTGTCCCTTGACGTCGGCAAAGTCCACAAGATAGCTGCTGCGCACGTTAAAGAGCGATGCGACGTCCACCGTGTTCGGCGTCATCGGCTCGTCACCCCGCAGGTGCTTGATGATCTGATATAGGTTGTCCGCCCCGAACACGTTGATGCCGCCCACGACCGCCGCTTCGTCGGCGTTGCCCCTCGGCAGAACGACATTTTTGACGCCGTTTTGGGCGGCGCAAATCACCATCGGCAGTGCGCCGCTTACCGGGCGGAGCTGTCCGTCGAGGGAAAGCTCCCCCAAAAACATATAATCGCCGAGATTCTGCGCTTTGATTTGTTCGGACGCCGCCAAAATCGCCAGGGTGATTGGCAGGTCATAGGACGGCCCCTCCTTCTTTTTGTCGGCGGGCGCAAGGTTGACCGTGATCCGCTTGACGGGCGGCGCAAAACTGCTGTTTTTCATTGCGGCACGGACACGCTCCTTGCTCTCACGCACGGCGGTGTCGGGCAGCCCGACAATGTCAAACGCCGGCAAGCCCATCGAGATGTCGACCTCAACATCGACAATGTAGCCGTCAAGCCCCGAAAGCCCGCAGCTTTTAACCCTTGCAATCACTGTATCACCCGTTTCCCCGTTTGTCTTTTACCCCGCACTAAAAATCACCGTTTATTTGACATAACCTAATTGCGCTACACGCTCAATCAATTTTGGATGAATCAACGGATAGGTAAGCGCTGTCGGAAGTTCATCCAAAACCACAACCTTTTCCATTTCCATATCCGGCAAATCACCGAATTCCTGAATGTTTGCATAGTACAGCATTCCGAAGCTTTTTTCCGCACTTTCATTAATGATGCAGTTTTTATCGGCAACAAAATACACACCAACCCGGTGCAGATCGTACTTTAATGCGCCGGTTTCCTCAAAAAGCTCCCGTTTCGCAGTTTCGTCGATGCTTTCATTTTCTTCCCTGTGCCCGCCTGCGATCTCAAAAGTATGACGTGCCTTATGTTTGCAGAACACCCACTTACCATGATACCGCGCCACTACAACCGCATATTTTAGAGCCGAATCCTCAACCTTTTCATAAAAACCAACCTGCACTTCGGCACCTCACTTCATTTAAAGATCACATGATATAGACAACATATACGAACATTTTCGGCACACCGCAGATGTTTTATATAAAAATGCCTGCGTTTATTATACCGAATTTATAAAATATATGCAAGAGCAAATTGCCATGATATGATTATTTTGGCACTGTGCGTATTGCATATACCCGATTTATTTGATATACTATACGCTATGGATAATCAATTTTTGCCGGTTTCAAAAAACGATATGGCACAGCGTGGGATTGACGCTCTGGATTTTGTCTTTGTGGTGGGCGACGCCTACGTCGACCATCCCTCTTTCGGTCACGCCGTCATCTCCCGGGTGCTGGAAAACGCCGGCTTTACGGTGGGCATCATCGCCCAGCCTGACTGGCGGGACAAAACCGACTTCATGCGCCTCGGCAGACCCCGGCTTGCCATGCTGGTCGCTTCGGGCAACATGGACAGTATGGTCTGTCACTATACCGCCGCAAAAAAACTGCGCAGCGAGGATTACTACTCGCCTGGCGGCAAGGCGGGCAAGCGCCCCGACAGGGCGACCATCGTCTATTGCAACCGTATCCGCGAGGCGTACGGCGACGTACCGGTCATCATCGGCGGCGTGGAGGCGAGCCTGAGGCGTTTTGCGCATTATGATTACTGGGACGATAAGGTCAGGCGCTCGATCCTTTTGGACTCCCGTGCGGACATTTTGGTCTTTGGCATGGGTGAGAGGCAGATCGTTGAAATCGCAAACAGGCTGGCGGCTGGCGAAAAGATCAAAAGCATCACCGGCATCGACGGCACAGCCTTTGTGCAAAGTGAAAAGCTCGGGGACGCCGCAGAGATACCCGATTTTGAAAGCGTGCGTGCCGACAAGCGCCAATACGCGCTTGCCACACGGCTGCAATATGAAACCGAGGGACGCATCGCCCAGCGGCACATGGATAAATGGCTGGTGGTGAACAAGTCCGCCGAGCCGCTGTCGCAAAGCGCGCTGGACAAGGTCTATGCCCTGCCGTACATGCGCACCTATCATCCCGATTACGAGGCGGAGGGCGGCGTGCCGGCAATCACGGAGGTTAAGTTTTCCATCGCCTCCTCCCGAGGCTGCTTCGGCGCCTGCAACTTTTGCAGCATCAACTTCCATCAGGGGCGCATCGTCACGTCGAGAAGCCACAGCTCCATCCTTGCTGAGGCGAAAAAAATGGTGTGGGATAAGGATTTCAAAGGCTATATCCACGACGTCGGCGGTCCGACCGCTAATTTCAGAAGCGGACCGTGCGGCAAAAAAACCGCCTGCACAAACCGCCAGTGCCTGTTTCCAGCACCCTGCAAGAACCTGAAAATCGACCACAAGGACTACCTTGCGCTGCTGCGCAAGCTGCGAAGCCTTGACAGGGTCAAAAAAGTGTTCGTCCGCTCGGGCATACGCTTTGATTATATGATGTGCGACCCCGACGACACCTTTTTCAGGGAGCTGGTCGAGCACCACACCAGCGGACAGCTCAAGGTCGCTCCCGAGCACATATCGGACGGCGTGTTAAAGCGCATGGGCAAGCCTTCAAAGGAAGTCTACAATAAATTCAGCGGCAGGTTCTATGACATCAACGCAAAACTCGGCAAAAAGCAGTTCCTTGTACCGTACCTGATGTCGTCGCATCCCGGCAGCACGCTGAACGACGCCGTCGCGCTGGCGCTGTACCTGCGTGACAACCGCATAAGCCCCGAGCAGGTGCAGGACTTTTACCCCACCCCCGGCACGATCTCCACCTGTATGTATTATACGGAGCTTGACCCCCGCACTATGGAGCGGGTCTATGTTCCGAAGTCATATGAAGAAAAGCAGATGCAGCGGGCGCTTTTGCAGTACCGGAAGCCCCAAAACTATCATCTGGTGAAAAAGGCGCTGATAAAGGCGGGGAGACCGGACCTGATCGGCAGCTTAATAGGAGGCAACGCACATGGCAATGATACTCGACGGGAAAGCGGTTTCCCAAAAAATAAAGGCACAGCTTCGCCAAGAGGTCGCCGCCCTGAGGGCAAGCGGTAAGCCGGTCGGGCTTGCCGTGGTGATCGTCGGCGACGACCCTGCCAGCAGGGTGTATGTGAACGCTAAAAAGAAAGCCTGTGAGGAAACCGGCATCTATTCCGAGGAATACGCGCTCAGCGGCGACACCACACAGGAGGCGCTGCTGGCTCTGGTCAAAACCTTGAATGAAAAAGACGACATCGACGGCATCCTGGTACAGCTCCCGCTGCCGAAGCACATCGACGAGGACGCCGTGATCAACGCCATCACGCCGAACAAGGACGTTGACGCTTTCCACCCCGTGAACGTAGGCAGGATCATGACAGGCAACTATGACTTCGCGCCCTGCACGCCTGCGGGCATTATGGAGCTGATCGCCGAAAGCGGCATCGACATTGCAGGCAAGGAGTGTGTCATCATCGGCAGGAGCAACATCGTCGGCAAGCCGATGTCCATGCTGCTCTTGCACAAGCACGGCACCGTTACTATCTGTCACTCTAAGACGCAAAATCTGGCGGAGGTCGTCCGCAGGGGCGACATCGTGGTCGCCGCGGTCGGCAGACCGCAGATGATCACGGGCGACATGATCAAAGAGGGCGCAGTCGTCATCGACGTGGGTATCAACCGCTTAGCGGACAAGACCCTGGTCGGCGACGCGGACTTTGAAAGCTGCGCCGAAAAAGCGTCGGCAATCACGCCCGTACCGGGCGGCGTCGGTCCGATGACCATTGCCATGCTGATGAAAAACACGGTCAAAAGCGCAGCATTGAAGCAGCGATAAAAAACACATACCCAAGGAGAGGAAAAAACTATGAAAATCGCAACAAAGGATTTAACGCTCATCGCAGTATTCACCGCCGTTATGGTGATCTTTTCGGTCATCTCCATCAACATACCGATCAGCCCCGTGCCGATCACGCTGTCGATATTCGGCGTGTTTTTGTCAACGCTGCTGCTCGGCTGGCAGCGGGGCACGCTGGTGCAGGTCATCTATGTGCTTTTGGGGCTTTGCGGCGCACCCGTATTCAGCAATTTCGGCAGCGGCGTGCAAAAGGTTTTGGGACCAACCGGCGGCTATATCATGTCATACATCCTGATGGCGATGGTGATGGGTCTGTTGATGGAAAAATTGAAGGTCAAGGGTCGCTTCGGCATGATACTGGTGCTGCTCACCGGGCTTGCGATCTGCTATTCGCTCGGCACATGGTGGCTGATGCTGCAAACGCATATGAGCCTTCAAAAGGCGCTGGCAGCCGCAATCTATCCGTATATACCGCTGGATTTGGTGAAAATCGCGGTATCCGCACTGCTTGCCTATGAATTAAAGGGTCGTCTTTTTAAACTCAATCTTTTGCCGCAGGCATAGGCATAGGGGAGTTGAACCCACATAGGTTTTGAGCGGCGGATTTATGCCCATGCGGTGCAAAATCCCTTGGCAATACACAAAGTATTACCTGCGTGATTTTACTTGCCTGAACAAAAATCCGCTCGCCCAAAACTGCGCAGCACCCCTGCCGCCGGAATTTTGGATGGATTTTTTCGGCGGAGGACGAAGCCCTCTCCTGACGCAAGGCAAGGACGACAACGATAAAATACGCAAAAATTATACGGCAGGGGCTGTGCGGGTTCGACTCCCCTATGCATAAAGGATGTTAAAAAATGCATTACGATGATGTGCAAATCAGGCTGATTATTCTTTATACGCTCAAAGAATTTGAAATCTCAATGCCGCAGGAGCGCTTGTTTGAGGTTTTGGTTTGGAGCGAGGTTTTGGACTACTTCACGATGATGGACTTCATTTTGGACATGCAAGACCTCGGGATGATCACCACCGTGGAGATCGAGGGCAAGATCTGCTATGACATCACCGCAAAGGGCAGGGAGCTTTTGGGCTATTTTAAGGATAAGATTCCGCTCAGCGTGCGTGACAACATCTTGGACAGCGCTGAAAAAACGCTCAGCACCATCGCACGGGGTCAGGAGATCGTGGCGGACATCGTACCGATCGACACACGCAAATACCTCGTTAAGTGCGGGCTCTACGAGCGGGGCGTGCCGCTGCTGGAAATCAACCTTTTTGCGGGCAGCCGAAAGTCGGCGGAAGCCATTTTGGCACGCTTTCAAAACGGGTCAGCGGATTTGTATAAAACGATACTCGAAAAGATTGTGGAATGACTTGGCTTCGAACGCTTTCACATTGACCGCATGAGGCATTTTGTGGTATAATATCCGCAAGCGGATATTATACGCTCCGCGCGGAATTTATCGCCTGTGCGAAATTTTCGGCTGACGCCGAAACGCACATGGGCAATTATACCATAATTCCTTCGGAATTATGGTATAATGAGCGTAGCGAATTTCACCATATCCTTCCTTACGCCGAAGGCGGATGCAATCAGAGGATATGGTATAATCGTAAGGATTAAGGAGTTGTTTACATGGATGAGCTGTGCTTTTCGGTCAAACTCGAAGAAATCATCGACAGGTTCAGGTTAGAGCGTGTCTACTGCGGTGCGGATGTTTCGGAAATCCGGATCTCCTGCGCCGACCTCAACCGACCCGGTATGCAAATCACGGGCTTTTACGACTATTTTGACTCGGGACGTATCCAAATCCTCGGTATGGTCGAGCATACCTACCTGAAAAACCAGACCCCAAAACAGCGTGAGGAAAAGTTTGACGGTCTGTTTTCACAAAAAATTCCGGCGTTGGTCGTCACCAGAGGGCTGGACATTTTTGACGAAATGTATCCGATCGCCGAAAAATATAACGTACCGATCCTTCGGACGACGCTGTCCACTTCCTCCTTTATGAGCGCGCTGATCGCCTACTTGAACACCGAGCTGGCGCCCAGGCTGACACGCCACGGCGTTTTGGTCGAGGTCTACGGTGAGGGTGTTTTGCTGCTGGGCGAAAGCGGTGTCGGCAAAAGCGAGGCCGCCGTCGAGCTGCTCAAAAGAGGTCACCGCCTCGTCGCCGACGACGCCGTCGAAATCAAAAAGGTTTCGGCAATCTCCTTGATCGGCAGCGCACCCGAAATCATCCGGCATTTTATCGAAATCAGAGGCATAGGTATTATTGACGTCAAGCGGCTTTTCGGAATCGGCTCGGTCAAGGACACCGAAAAAATCGACCTCATTTTAAACCTCGAAGCCTGGGAGGACGGCAAACATTACGACCGTTTAGGATTGACGAACGAATACACCGAGATACTCGGCATTGAGATCCCATCGATCGTCATCCCGGTAAAGCCGGGCAGAAATCTTGCGGTCATCATCGAGATCGCCGCCATGAACAACCGCCAAAAACGCATGGGCTACAATGCAGCGGAGGCGCTGAACAAACGGTTGATGGAGGGACTTGAAAGGTCCATAGAACAGGAGTGAATCACGATTACGGTACTGACTGACCTGCATTGCCACACGGTGGCAAGCACACATGCGTACAGCACAATTAAAGAATATGCCGACGAGGCGGCGCAAAAGGGCTTACAGGCAATCGCCATTACCGACCATGCGCCCGGTGTCGCGGACGGCGCGCACCCTTACCATTTCAGCAACCTGCGTATCGTACCCCGAAAGCTCAGCGGCGTGACCATATTGCGGGGCGCCGAGTGTACCATCCAAAACGAAAACGGGACGATCGACCTTGACGCACACATACTGGGAAGACTGGATATTGTGATTGCATCCATCCACCAAAGCCAGTTCGAGCCGAAAAACGCACGCATGCACACCAAGGTGCTCATGAATATTATGGAGAACCCTTATGTGCACATCTTAGGGCATATCGGACGTGAGCAAACTGAGTTTGACATCGAAGCCGTCGTCAAAAAGGCAAAGGAAACCGGCAAGCTGATCGAGATAAACGCCTCGACCCTCGACTTCAAAAAAGACGCCATGAAGCGGCGCTGCTTTGAGGTCGTCACATTTTGTAAAAAGCACAGCGTACCGCTGGTGGTGTCGAGCGACAGCCATATCTGCCGCAACGTCGGCAATGTGGACTCTGCACTGACGTTGCTTGATGAGGCGGGCTTTGACGAGGCTTTGGTCATGAACACCTCGCTTGAAAAAATCACGGATTTCTTAAAACTCAGCATTTAGGGAGGAAAAACATATGTATCTCGGTGTGGATCTGGGCGGAACCAATATTGCGGCAGGGCTTGTCGACGACAAGTTTAATCTCGTGCATAAGGAGAGCATCCCCACAGGCGCCGCGAGGACGGACAGGGAAATCGTCCGTGACATGGCTCTTTTGTGCCAAAAGGTGTTGACGGACACCAACACCGCCATTTCACAGGTCAGCTGGGTCGGTATCGGTTCGCCCGGCACGATCGACGCCAAAAGCGGCAAAGTTATCTATTCCGTCAACATCAATATGCGCCACACGCCCGTGCGCGCATGGATGCAGGAGGACATTGCGCTCCCTGTTTTCATTGAAAACGACGCGAACTGCGCGGCATTAGGCGAAGCATACGGCGGTGCGACCAGAGACGCCGACCACTCCGTGATGATCACTATCGGCACGGGCGTGGGAAGCGGCATCATCATCAACAAAAAGATTTACGGCGGCTTTAATTCGGCTGGCGGCGAGTGCGGACACACCGTCATCGTTGTGGACGGCGAGCAGTGCAGCTGCGGCAGGAAAGGCTGCTATGAGCGCTATGCCTCGGCGAATGCGCTCAAGCATCAGACAAAAGAAGCCATACTCAACAACCCCGACAGCAAGCTGAGCGAGCTGACGGGGCATAACATTGAAAACATCAGCGGTAAAACCGCCTTTGACGCCATGCGTGCTGGCTGCCCTGCCGGCACGGCGGTCGTTTTGCAATACATCAAGTATCTTGCGGCTGGGCTTGTGAACATGATCAACCTGTTCCAGCCCGAGGTCTTAGTCATCGGCGGCGGCGTGTCAAAAGAGGGCGATTACCTGCTTGCACCGTTGAAAAAAATCATCGAACGTGAGGTGTACACCCGGGACGTTGCGCAGACCGAGATCCGCATCGCACAGCTCGGCAACGACGCGGGCATTATCGGCGCCGCAGCGCTCGGATTCTAAAAGCACACCATAGGAGGTAGTTTTTTGAACAATTCATCTGTAAAAGCACAGCTTGATAACATCTTTGCCAAAGATCAAATCCTGACAGATGAACCGATGAAAAATCACACGACCTTCAAGATTGGCGGTCCTGCCGATTTTATGCTTTTGCCCGCCGACCCGATGCAAATTTCACGGGTCATTAAGGAAATCACCGGTGTGCCGGTGTTCGTCATGGGCAACGGCTCGAACCTTTTGGTAAAGGACAGCGGAATCCGGGGCGTTGTTATAAAAATCAGCAATAATATGAATACTATATCTGCACAGGACAATGTACTGAGCTGCCAAAGCGGCGCGCTTCTGTCGGCGATAGCGTCCGTTGCGCTGAAACATTCCCTCGGCGGCTTTGAGTTCGCCGCCGGCATCCCCGGCACGCTGGGCGGTGCGGTCGTGATGAACGCCGGCGCATACGACGGCGAGATGAAAGACGTGGTCGTCTCGACTACCTACATTGACGAAAACGGCGACCTGTGCGAGACGGCTGAGCACAGCTTCGGCTACCGAAAAAGCGTGTTCAGCGGCAAAAAGTGGATCGTCACCGGTGCAAAGATCCGTCTTTTTCAAAAGGACGAGAGCGCCATCCAAGAAAGAATGCGCTGCCTTTCGCAGTGCAGGCGTGACAAGCAGCCCCTCGAATGTGCCAGCGCAGGCAGCACCTTTAAGCGCCCCGAAGGCTACTTTGCGGGGAAGCTGATCGACGACGCAGGACTTCGGGGGCATCGCATCGGCGGCGCACAGGTGTCGGAAAAGCACTGCGGCTTTATCATAAACGACGGCACCGCAACATTTGACGATGTCGCTTCACTGATCAGGTATGTGCAGGACACGGTCTATCAGAAATTCGGCGTATGGTTGGAAACTGAGGTGAAAATATGCGGTTCGTGATCATTACAGGGCTTTCGGGCGCAGGCAAGAGCCAGGCGGTCAATATCTTGGAGGACGCCGGCTATTATTGTGTGGACAATATGCCGCCCTCCTTCATTTCAAAATTTGCCGAGCTGTGTTTCAGCTCACAGGGCAAGCTCAACCGGGTCGCCATGGTCTGCGACATCCGCAGCGGCGATATGTTCGGCGAGCTTTCGGAAAACCTGAGGGAATTAAAACGCAACGGCTACGCCTATGAGGTGCTGTTTTTAGAGGCAAACGACGAAACGCTGATCAAGCGTTACAAGGAAACCCGCCGCAAGCATCCGCTTTCGGTGGACGACCGGCTGCCCGAGGCGATCGCCAGGGAACGTGCGCTTTTGAGCGAGGTCAAGGACTCCGCAACGCACGTCGTCAACACGTCTTCGACTAGCCGGATGCAGCTTCAACGGCAGCTTTTGGACATCTTTTCCGAAAGCGACTTGAATAAGCGCATCACGGTCAACGTCGTGTCTTTCGGCTTTAAGTACGGCATCCCGCTCGACGCCGATCTGGTGTTTGACGTGCGCTTTTTGCCAAACCCGTATTATATCTCTGAATTAAAAGAAAAAAGCGGACTTGAAGCGCCTGTGTCGGACTTTGTGATGAAATTTACGCAAAGCAAGGCGTTCTACGACAAGCTGGTGGATATGGTGGATTTCCTTATCCCTTATTACATCGAGGAGGGAAAATCTCAGGTGGTCATTGCTATCGGCTGCACCGGCGGCAGACACCGCTCGGTCACCTTTGCCGAGCTTTTGGTCAAGCACATTCAGGAAGGAAAATACCGTGTGCATGCGACGCACCGTGACTATAAAAACGGTTAAAACGCACAAAAACTACACCGCAGGGACTGTGTATGTTCAACACCCTATGCCCAATTTCAAGGAGATGAAGTCATGACAATCACCATTCAAAGGACAACCTCGCCCAAGGCAAAGCCGGAAAGCGAGAGCGCACTGGGTTTCGGTAAGATTTTTACCGACCACATGTTTATTATGGATTATTCCACCGAAAAGGGCTGGTATGACCCTCGAATCGTGCCGTACGGGCCGCTGCTGCTCGATCCCTCGACCACCGTTCTGCACTACGGGCAGACCATCTTTGAGGGGCTCAAAGCGTACAGGACGGTCGACGACGAGATCCTGCTGTTCAGACCCGAGAAGAACATGGAGCGCATCAACGTCAGCAACGAACGCCTTTGCATCCCCCCGATCGACGTGGATTTCGGCGTTGCGGCGTTAAAGGAATTTGTGGGCGTCGAACGTGACTGGGTGCCGTCATCGGAGGGCACATCGCTTTACCTGCGCCCGTTTATCATCGCCACCGACCCCTTCCTCGGCGTACACCCGTCGCATACATACCAGTTCATCATCATTGCGTCGCCTAGCGGTCAGTATTACCCCGAGGGTGTCAATCCCGTTAAGATTTGGGTCGAAAACAAATACGTCCGTGCGGTTAAGGGCGGCATCGGCTGTTCCAAGACAGCGGGCAACTACGCGGCAAGCCTCAAAGCGCAACAGGAAGCGCAGGACGCCAAATATACGCAAGTGCTGTGGCTCGACGGCGTGGAGCGCAAAAACATCGAAGAGGTCGGCACCATGAACGTGTTTTTTGTCATCGGCGGAGAGGTCATCACCCCTGCGCTCCAAGGCAGCATCCTTCCCGGCATCACGCGCATGAGCGTCATTGAGCTGCTGCGTTCGCAGGGCATGACGGTGACGGAGCGTGTCATCAGCATCCAGGAGGTTTATGACGCGCACAAGGCAGGCAGGCTGGACGAAGCGTTCGGAACCGGCACCGCCGCAGTCATCAGCCCCATCGGCGAGCTGAACTGGGGCGGCGATAAAATCGTCATCAACGGCAACCAAACGGGCAAAATCGCACAGGAAACCTATAACACCATCACGGGTCTGCAAAGCGGCAGGCTTGCCGATACTTTCGGCTGGACGACCAAAGTTTGACGAATGAACAATGTTTGCCCACCGGTCGGCGGAGCGGAGTGAATTATGAGGATTTCAACCAAGGGCAGGTACGGGCTTCGCGCCATGATAGACATCGCCCTCAACCAAACAGGCAAGGCGCTGCCCCTGCGTGAAATAGCCGGAAATCAGGGGCTTTCCGAAAAGTACCTCGAACACATTCTCAAAAAGCTGAACTCGGCGGGTTTGGTGCGCAGCATCAGGGGTCCGCACGGTGGCTATGTGCTCAATCTGCCCGGCAGCGAAATCACTGCCGGCATGATTTTACGTGCTCTGGAAGGCTCGATCTCGCCGACGCAGTGCGCCGAAGACCACAACAGCTGCGAAAAAGGCAGCGAATGCGCAGCCGCATATGTTTGGCATAAATTAAAATCCGCCATCGACGAGGTCGTGGATAATATCACGCTCGACGAGCTGTGCAAAAACATATCATGTAAATAATGCATCATAAATAACGCATATTAAGGGGCTGATAGCCATGAAGGTTTTTCGTGACACGGTCAGCGGCTTCACCCACGTTGGCGGTGCAATCGCCGCAATTGCCGGCACGGTATTTTTAGCGGTCGGGTGGGGCGGCGACGCCGAGAGGCTGGTCGTCTGCCTGATTTTCGGCATCAGCATGACCCTGCTGTTTGCGGCAAGCGGCACCTATCATCTGGTGACCGGTCCAAAGCGTCTCGTCAGGGTGTGCCATATCATCGACCACTGCATGATCTTCGTGCTCATTGCCGGTACATATACACCGATCCTCGCCGCCGCGTTTTCGGGCAGGCTCAAATGGGGATACATCATCGGCATATGGGCGTTCGCCCTGTGCGGGATCGTCCTCAAAACCTTTTACACCGGACGGTTCAGGATCGTGTCGACCGTCATCTATATCGTGATGGGCTGGTCGATCATCTTTGCGGCGCGTCCCTTGGCAAAGGCAATACAGTTCGGAGGGATGTTCCTGCTGCTGCTCGGCGGGCTGTTTTACACAGTGGGCGGCGTGGTTTATGCGCTCAAAAGACCCCGATTCTTTTCGTCATTCGGCTTTCACGAGTTCTTTCACATTTTAGTGCTGCTCGGCGCAGCGTCGCATTATTTTATGGTTTTTTATTTCCTCGCAACCACAACGTCATAACTCCCCTATACCTAATCGGATATGCTTGCGATATTCGCAAATAATCCGGCAAGCATTTCGGTATCGTTTGCGATATACATGGCACAGGGCAGCCGGCTCATAAGCGGACTGTATTTGTCCGCTTCGCCGCTTGCGGTGATATAGGCATATTCAAATGTTCCGTCTGTTTTTTCAGCGGTGATAAACAAGCCGACCTGTTCCGCCTGCTTCGCTTCAAGCTGTGATGTGAGCATGATGCTGTCCGCAATGGCATAAAACTTCCGCACGTTCGCCGTAACGGTTGTGCCGTTCATGGACAGCGTGATTTTCTTCGTATGCTCCGCGTTTGCGCCCAAAAGCTGCGTCAGCGTGATTTCCCCGTCGGCTTTCTTGTCGTTTTGCAAAATAAATTCGGCGGACATGACGTTTGTTTTATCAAAGCTTTCAAAGCTCAGCCGATAGCATCCTGTGGGCAAATCATTGAAATTTGATAAGTCAACTTCACCGTCATATACCTCGCCGCCGTCTATCGTGTCGGGCGTTCCGCAGAATCCAATACCGTCTTTAAACGGCACTTCCTCCCATTTGTCCTCAAATTGCAAGCCAAGATTACGCTCCAATTTTGGGATAAGTACAATGTGGCAAGCTTCGTCCGTATAGTTTGCCATTCTGTAAGGAACAGTTTTCGCACCGGGCGGATATGACGGTCTGACTGAAGCCTCGCCATTGCTGTCTATCATGGAAAGCAGCACCAGCTTGGGCCTATCGCCCGCACGTGTCATTGGTACGTCGTTTTTGGTACAAGAGGTAAGCGATGCGGCGAGCAGCGCCGCACAAAATATAGCCGTTATACACTTCATGCTGGTGGTCTCCTTAATTTTTTGATGTAATACTGCCATTGTCTTTATTCTACACCTTTAGTCATCATTTGTAAACCGTGTTTTTGACAAAGTGAACGGTCAGCCATAAGCTGACCGTTCACTTTGTTTTTTCACTTAGTAGGAAATTACGCAAAATCAGCGTAATTTCCGTGCTCCGGCGAAATGAATCCGCCTGCGCTTACCCTCTCAGGGTGAGAAGATGCGTTTCAGAAAGCGCTGCGCGCCGAAACGCTTTTTCAATACGTCATGCTCTTGTCCATTTCCGCTTTGAGTTCCTTTGCCACCTCGGGGTGCTCCTCTTTATATTTGAGCGTCTGCAAAATTATTTCCGCCGCCTGTGCGCGGGTAATTTTCGCAAATGGACGGACGGTGTTGTCATCATAGCCCTTCATCAGTCCGTAAGCGGTCATATTTTTGATATACACCACGCCCCAATCGGGCACGAGGTACATGTCCGTGTAGGTCGGTAGGTCAACGCTGACGGCGTCGGGTCTGATGGTGTTGTTCAGCATGGCGATCGCTTCAATCCTCGTCAGCAGCTCCGACGCTTTCAGGTACAGCCCGCCGCTTTCGGCAGAGCCCTTGATAATGCCCGCATCATACGCCGCCTTTGCCTGTAAATTCATCCAGGCGGGGGTTTCTTCTGCGTCCGTGAAAGGCGAGGCGATTTCCCTATACGGCTCGACGTCGATGCCCATTGCCGATACAAGGTATAAAATAAAATCGCCCCTCGTCAGCTCTACCTCAGGATAAAAGAAATACTTGTCCTTGATCTCAAAGCCCTTTAAAACATCCCGTTCGGCAAGGATTGCCGCCGAGTATTCGCCCCAGTGTCCCAGCATATCTTCATATTTAAAGGTAAATGAAGGCGTTGCGGTCGGGGTCGGAGCGGGAGATTCGAATGGGGTCGGTGACTCCTCCGGTCCCGGGGATTCCTCCGGTTCCGGAGAGCCCTCCGGCGTTGCGGTCGGCGAAGGCTCCGGCGAAGCGGCGCCGGACGGCGCTATGGTGATGGTCACCGTGGCGGTCTTTTCGCCGTGGGTTTCGTTGCTTGCCGAAAAGACAAAGCTGTCCTCACCCGTTTGGTCCTGATACGGCGTGTAGGTAAAATCACCCGTCATGGCGTCGTCTATCACAACCGAGCCTTTGGTCGGGGGCGTTACGACGGCGAACACCACAACGCCCAGCCCCGGTACCGTGCTGTTTAGCGAGCCGCTCACCGGGGTGTTTTCGGTCGCCGAAAGTGTGCCGTTTTGTGCGGTGAATTCGTCCGCGTTCTGCGTGACCACCGTTTCAATCACATTGTCTTTTGCCGGCTTGGGTCTTAGTATCTCAAAAAGTCCCTTGCCGAATACGAATTTTGCTTCGTTGGCATACGCCGCCGTATGGAGCATGAGTGCGGCGGCGGTTATGGCAAATATGCGTTTTGTGTGTTTCACAAATATCATCTCCTATTCAGTAATATTTTTTCAAGATATGCAGATGCTATGCAAGTCAAAAATTGCCGAATATCGGCGGCAACGACGGAACAATTTTAGTAAGATTGTTTGTTGCTTTTTTCACAAAAGTCTTGCATTTTTAAGGGATTATTGGTAAAATGAAAAAGATAAAATTTATGAGGTGATAAAAAATGCCAATCGTAACGACAAAAGAAATGTTCCAGAAGGCTTATGAAGGCGGATATGCCATCGGCGCCTTTAACGTAAACAACATGGAAATCATTCAGGGTATTACCGAGGCGGCAAGCGAAGTGAAGGCGCCCCTGATCCTCCAAGTTTCCGCTGGCGCAAGAAAGTACGCCAAGCACGTCTATTTGATGAAGCTGATCGAAGCCGCCATCGAGGACACCGGACTTCCGATTGCCGTACACCTCGACCACGGCGACGACTTTGAGATCTGTAAATCCTGTATCGACGGCGGTTTTTCGTCCGTTATGATCGACGGCTCGAAGCATTCCTTTGAAGACAACATCAAGCTGACCAGGCAGGTCGTCGACTATGCGCACGCGCACGGCGTTGTTGTCGAGGGTGAGCTCGGCAAGCTGGCGGGCATTGAGGACGACGTCAACGTTTCCGACGAAGACGCGCAGTTCACCGACCCGTCAGAGGTGGAGGAATTCGTTACAAAAACCGGCGTTGATTCACTCGCCATCGCCATCGGCACCAGCCACGGCGCATTCAAGTTCAAGGGTGAGCCGAGGCTGCGTTTTGATATTCTCGAAGAAATCCAAAAGCGCCTGCCCAACTTCCCCATCGTGCTCCACGGCGCAAGCAGCGTTATCCCTGAATACGTCGACATGATCAACGCAAACGGTGGCAAAATGCCCGGCGCGCAGGGCGTTCCCGAGGATATGCTCCGTCATGCGGCAAAGCTGGCGGTCTGCAAAATCAACATCGACTCCGACCTGCGCTTAGCGATGACCGGCTCTATCAGAAAATACTTTGCGGAGCATCCCGATCACTTTGACCCCCGTCAGTACCTGACACCTGCCCGTGCGGCGATTAAGGACCTCGTCAAGAAGAAAATCGTCAACGTTCTCGGCTGCGACAATAAAATTTAAGTTCATAATGAACCGGGGAAGCTGCATTATGCTGACAAAAATGCCGACACATTGCGGGGATGATACCTGCGCATTCTGCGTCATCGCCGGAGACTTTCTTTTCTTAGCGCACCATGGCGGCGGCGGGAATGACAATCGTTACCGAATTTATCGGGGCAAACTGTTTGTGCCGGATGGACGGCGCCGCATATCAACCAAACCGCATAGCGTAAGCCTCTTTGCGGGAATAGCCCGCTGCATAACTGAAATCATATATAAAAAAATCCCCCGGCATAGCCGGGGATTCAGACTGTCAAAAAAGCCAGGCTTTCGCCTGGCTTTTTTGACAGTCTTTTTGGTATAATATTTGTATGGCAAACCCTATGCGGTATTGACAATTTATGCTATGTTATATATAATGGATTGTGTATTTTAAGAGAGAAGGTTGAAACGATGTTGTTAAAGAAATCGGTATTGTTGTCTGTGTTTTTGTGCGGGGCGTTATTGATGCTTTCTTCATCTTCCGTTTATTGTGATGAGAATGAAACCAGCTTTTCTATTGGTGTCAGGCAGTATTTAATCAATGGAGTCGTCAATGAGATGGACGCCGAACCGTATATTGATGATAACGGGAGAAGCATGGTTCCTTTCCGGTATCTCGGCGCGGCATTGGGTATCCCCCAAGATGGCGTTTGGTGGTGTGAAACAGCAAGCTCCGCGAGAATGCAAAAGTTTGCAAATGCAAATGTGCTTTCGGTAAAGCCGGATGACGCACAATTATATGTGGATGATATCCCCGTTTTGCAGATGGATACCATACCTGTAAATAAGGACGGAAGGGTTTATCTTCCCGCAAGATATATTGCCGAAGCATTCGGGCATTCTGTTGATTGGGACGAAAACGCAAATAAGGTGATTATCGGCAGAGCAGGCAGCTATAACGGTGACAGAACATTGGAAGCTTTGTGTGCAAACAATAATATTGCCATACAAACAGGGCAAACACAAACCCCGCCCGATGCGTCCGGAAACGGAACGACAGGACCGGTAATATATAAAGAAACATCGGAGGGTATTGAGGTTATCACTTCCGAAGGAACGACTTATATCACAAAAACCGTTTCAGGGAACGGTATAATGATGCAGCTGGCATGTGATAACTTTACGCTGAATTATACTTCGGCAGGAAAACCTTATTCGCTTTTGGTCTTAGACCCTGCCAATCAATACGGTAAGGTATATTCCGGCATTTGTGATAATAATGAGTGGTCGAAGGACACGCATTTAAGAAGTGAATACCGCCAATTGATTGCAGATATCATCCAAAAATATAAAGAATATGAAAACCGCCCAATCGTCTTGCCTAAAATACCCTATTAATATTATTGAGCGTAAAATGACATATCCCGATATATCCGGAGCAATCTTTTATAAAACGTTAAAAAATATGTACTCCCTTGGAACACAAGAGCGCTGTCGTGTAATTTGGTATCAAAATCACCGTTATCAGACAATCCAAAGGGGCTGATTTGTATGTCAGCCCCTTTATTTTTATGCTATTCCGAATTGTGCCAAACTTCCGGTGAAGAACACAGGGGGTGTAGGTGTTTATGGTACAGACGCAAATTCGGCGATGGGTCTGATGTTCTTCGCGCTGTCGAAAAGCATTATCTTGTACGAGTCCGTTTCGTCCGGCATCTCGACGTTGTTAAAGGGTATGTCCTGAACATTCCGGTCAAGCGCCACCGTTCGCGGCACCGTCTTTATCAGCTTGCCTCCGTCATAGAACGCAAGAAAGGCGGTCGCAGTTGTTTCGTTCGGGGTTTTAATGACGGCTGTGAACAAGCCGCCTCCCCTGTCGATAATCCCCACATCGTGCGTAAATATCTTTGTGCTGTACCCCTTCCAGAAAGGCGTTGTCCATCCGGTACCCTTCCCGAATACGCAAATCTTAAACTCCGTGGACACATAGTTGAATAAGCCCGATCCGACCGTCGGCGCGTTCCCTAAAAACAGTGCGTATCTCAATGCGGAGCAATTGTAAAACGCCCTGGAACCGATGCTTGTCACGCTGTTTGGGATTACGACCGATGTCAGTCCGGAGCAACCTTCAAACGCATCATCACTGATACTTGTCACACCGTCCGAAATTGTGACCGACGTCAGTCCGAAACAACCGTAAAACACACTGTTGCCAATGCTTGTCACGCTGCCTGGGATTGTGACCGATTTCAGTCCGTAGCAACCGCGAAACGCATAATCGCCAATACTTGTCACACCGCTTGTAATTGTCACCGAGGTCAGTCCGGAACAATCGTAAAACGCACTGTCGCCAATGCTTGTCACGCTGCTTGGGATTGTGACCGATGTCAGCCAGTAGCAACCGGCAAATGCATAATCGCCAATACTCGTCACGCCGCTCGGAATGGTGACCGATTTCAGTCCGGAGCAAAGGTGAAACGCATAATCACTAATACTTGTCACGCCGCTCGGAATTGCGACCGATTTCAGTCCGGAGCAACCGGCAAACGCATAATCGCCAATACTTGTCACGCCGCTCGGAATGGTGACCGATTTCAGTCCGGAACAACCGTAAAACGCATAATCACTAATACTTGTCACACCGCTTGGAATAGAATAATCCCCGCTTTCGCCGCGAGGGCATGTAATAAGAATGGTTTTATCTTTGTTAAAAAGCACTCCGTCCTGACTTGAATACTGCTGATTATTGCTGTCCACATTTATGGAACGCAGATTGATGCACTTGGAAAACACATTGTCGCCAATACTTGTCACACCGCTCGAAATTGTGACCGATGTCAGCCCGGCGCAAAAGGAAAACACACCGTCTCCAAGACTTGCCACGCTGCTTGGGATTATGACCGATGTCAGTCCGGTACAAGCGTAAAACGCACTGTTGCCAATACTTGTCACACCGTTCGGAATGGTGACCGAGGTCAGTCCGGTACAATCGTAAAACGCCCAATCGCCTATGCTTGTCACGCTGCCCGGAATTATGATTGACGTCAGTCCGAGACAACTGGAAAACGCACCTTTACCAATACTTGTCACGCCGCTCGGAATGGTGACCGATGTCAGCCCGGAGCGATTGTCAAACGCATAATCGCCGATACCCGTTACCGGGTAGCCTCCCAGGGTTAAAGGAATGGTAATCTCACCGCTTGCCGAGGTGCTGCATTTCGTAATAATTGCTTTGTCCTCCGAAACGGTGTAGGTATAAATTCCGTCCTTTTCCGCAAATACGGTTTTCTCAAATCCCCAACCAGGGGTAACGCTGATTATACCGAAAACCACAACCGCCGATAAAATCAAGCCGATAAATCTATTCATAAACAAACTCCTTTGAAAGTCTTTAAAATCATTACAATAACTATAACATAATATTACAAAAAATTGCAAGAAAAATTTCCAAAGGAGGTTTTGCTATCTTTATGGTATAAGGTTTTACAGGTGTAATCACGACTCCGCCCAGTTATGCCAGACTGCCTGGACGTCGTCGTTGTCCTCTAAATGGTCAATCAGCTTGTTCATCATCAGGATGTCCTTTTCGTCCGTTAAGGTTGCGTCGGTCTGCGGGATGTACTGCACCTCCGCCTCCGCAAAGGTATAGCCGCAGCCTTCCAGCGCATCCCTCACCTTCGACAGGTCGTTGGGGTGTGTGGTGATTTCAAAGTATTCCGCCTCAACCGCCACATCGTCCGCACCCGCCTCGATGGCGTCATTCATCAGCTTTTCCTCGTCAATGCCGTCGCTTTCGATGACGATAACGCCCTTTTGGTCAAACATAAACATGACGCAGCCGCTGGTGCCGAGGTTGCCGCCGAACTTGTCGAAATAGTGGCGCATGTCGCCTGCTGTCCGGTTGCGGTTGTCCGTCAGTGTTTCGACGATGACCGCAACGCCGCAGGGACCGTAGCCCTCATAGATGATGTTTTCATAGCTGTCGCCGCTGCCCTCGCCCGCAGCCTTTTTGATGCTCCTGGTGATGGTATCGTTCGGCATATTATTCGCCTTTGCCTTGGCGATGGCATCCCTCAGCTTGGTGTTGGAGCCCGGATCGCTTCCACCCGATTTTACCGCAACGGCAATCTCACGCCCCAGCTTAGTGAATATCTTACCCCTCTTAGCGTCGGTCTCGCCCTTTTTACGTTTGATTGTCGCCCATTTACTATGCCCTGACATGTATGCCTCGTCCTTTCGGTCATATGACTTCCTTAATAGATGCCGCAAGCCCCGCAATGCCCTGAACATTTGACGGGATAATGATCTTGGTCGCCTTGCCGTCCGCCGCCTTGGCGAACGCTTCGAGCGATTTGAGCGCAATAACCGCATCGCCGGGTTTGCTCTCATTAATCATCTTGATGCCCTCGGCAAGGGCGCCCTGCACTTTCAGGATGGCTTCCGCTTCACCCTCGGCTTCTTGTATTTGCGCTTCCTTTTTAGCTTCCGCACGCAGGATCGCTGACGTCTTTTCCGCTTCGGCGTTCAAAATCTGCGCCTCCTTGTTGCCCTCCGCCACCAAAATCGCCGAACGTTTTTCACCCTCAGCACGCAGGATGGCTTCACGCCTTTCGCGTTCCGCTTTCATCTGCTTTTCCATGGCGTCCTGGATTTCACGGGGCGGCAGGATGTTTTTCAGCTCGACACGGTTGATCTTGATGCCCCACGGATCGGTCGCCTCGTCCAAAATCGCACGCATTTTTGTGTTGACGGTGTCCCTCGACGTCAGCGTCTGGTCAAGCTCCATCTCGCCGACAATGTTGCGCAGGGTGGTCGCCGTCAGGTTCTCAATGGCGCTCATCGGGTGGTCAACGCCATAGGCATACAGCTTCGGGTCGGTGATCTGGAAATACACGACCGTGTCGATCTGCATGGTGACGTTGTCCTTGGTGATCACGGGCTGAGGCTTGAAGTCCACCACCTGCTCCTTCAAAACCACGACCTTCGCGACTCTCTCAATGAACGGAATTTTCAAATGAAGCCCGACACCCCATGTGGTATCGTATGCACCCAACCGCTCGATGACATAGGCATAGGACTGCGACACGATCTTGATGTTGGTAACAATCACGACAACCACCAAAAACAAAAGAATGACAAGTAAGTATTCCATAATGACTTTACCCTCCTTTATTTTGTGCGTACAATTGCATGTACGCCGGAAATTTTTACGACGGTGACAAGGGTTTGCTCAGCGATGACGTCCGAGTCCTCGCTCCTTGCACTCCAAATCTGTCCCCCGATACTGACCTGACCTGTGCCCGCAATAGGGTCGATCGTTTGGGTGACCCGTGCATCCATTCCGATCACCCTGTCGACGTTGGTCGGGGTAAAGCTGCATTTTGTGAGTCTGCCCGCCAGCGGCCTTGTCACCGCAAGCGTGACCGCTGTCACAACGACAAAGACGACGCACTGTGTGAGTACGGAATCTGTGAAGGTTGAGGTGATGGCTGCCGCAACCGCACCGATACAGAACCATATCGACACAAGCGTCATGGTTGCCGCTTCGACAACGCCCATCACCACTGCAACAAAAATCCAAAAGATTGTCATTTGGTCCATAAGCCTGATTCCCCCTTTCAAAGCTTCCGCTTGTTTTTTTAATTTAGCGGAGGCGTTCGAGAAAGCGTATACGCGATCGAACGCTTTTTATTATTTTACCACAAATGCTTGCGTTGCGCAACAGGTGCGGTATTTTCCGTTGCGCTGATGCCAAGGCATACATGACAGAAACCCCCGACGCCAAAAAATCAGTGTCGGGGGTATAGTGATATTTCCGCCGGATAATCCGCTGACAAGCCCTGTGCCCGTTATCTTTTTGTGCACTGTCCTGCCTGATAGAATATCAGCGCTTTCTAAGGCGCAGCGGGTGTCCAGGCGTTCCCTTTAATTCTGGATACGACCGGCTCCATTGTGCCGTTTTTCCACACCAGCACGACATTGTATGCGCCTTCCTCCGCCGCAGCCGGCAGGAGGCTGTTGACCAGCACGTATTCGTGACCTGCGTTGGCGTTATAGGGAATGGTGGTCATCGAAAGAAGTTTCCCTTCTTTTGAATACTGCGCAACGCACACGTCAACGTCAAGCGATGAGGCGGTGTCCGCTTTATATAAGTACATATAGAAGGATGCCGCATCCCCGATAAAGTCCACCGGATTGTAATTCTCATTGTACATATTCAGCACAACGTCGTCAACATAATCTATCGGTCGTACGGTGGTCGGTGAAAATACGCGGATTTCAAAGTCCCCGCCCGTTTCGGAATACTGGGTCGCCTGGATGTAGTAAACGCCGTCGGATGGGATGGTGTATGCGATCCTGGAATTACGGTTTCCGCCGCTGTCGTCGTCAGAGGTGATGTAGTTTTCAGCCGAATCCAGCAAATACAGGTAGGCGTCAAACGCGGTTGAATTCAGCGTAATAATAATTTCCTGCCCTGCCGTGGCGTTAAACGCATACCCTTTCGCCGCCTTTCCATTGAGCGACAGCGCATCTTCGCCGCTGGAAATTGTCCCCGTTCCGGAATACGGCAAGGTGATCGGCGTATAGATTATCTGAGGTATGGGTGCCTGTTCAAACACACGGATTTCAAAATCCCCACCCGTTTCGGAATACTGGGTCGCCTGGATGTAGTAAACGCCGTCGGACGGGATGGTGTATGTGATTTGGGAATTAGAGCCGAAACCGCCGTCGTCGTCATGCGTGATTTCGTTTTTAGCCGAATCCAGCAAATACAAATAGGCGTCAAACGCGGTTGAATTCAGCGTAATGACAATTTCCTGCCCCGCCGTAGCGTTAAACGCATACCCTTTCGCCGCCTTTCCATTGAGCGACAACGCATCTTCGCCGCTGGAAATTGTCCCCGTTCCGGAATACGGCAGGGTTATCGGCGTATAGGTCATCTGAACGGGCGCGGTATAACGCGGCGTGAAATGGAACTGTTTGTTTGCCGTAAACAGATAGGTGTCCGCAGCATCCCAATTCGCCGCGAAGGAGCCGTCGCCGTTGACATACAAATCGGCTCTGAAACCTGTGCTGTATGACACATAATTGAATTTATAGGCCGTGTCGGTTTCCTCGAAAGGAATAGTCACCGTAAACGGCACGGTCAAGCCCCAGGACGTATCAACATAAGCGCTGGTTTCATAAACATTCCCCGAATTTACACACAAAACCTTCATATAAAAATAGTAATAGCCGGAGGAGACCTCTTCCGGAAGGGTAACGGAACCCCTGACCACCGCCTTGGCATAGGGCAGCGTAAAATTCACCCCTGTTTTTCCGGAGACAGGGACGTTGATATAGCTCCTCTGGTCAAATTCCCTTGTCAAGCTTCCGTTGCGGTAATAGTAGCTGTATCCGACCATCAAATTCGTGTCGGCGTTTCCATAATTGTCTACCCTAACTTCTATCCAGGTGTCTTCATCCAAATCAGGCGGAATGGCGATGACATAAGGAATATTCGTCATGCCCGGTCCGATGTCCACATATGTGTTATATGTATAGCCCGTATTGTCAAACTTTGCTTCAACACGTACCTGCACAATGCCCGAGTTGACATATGCGCCCGCGGGGAGGGTAATGCTCCCGCTGAGCGTTTTGGCTTTAATCAGGGTGATGTTGATGTTTGTCATATTTGACGTTCCGACGGTTATATCTGTGGCGTCATCCCAGTTGTAGCTCGACGCACCGCCGGCAACGTAATACGCATCCGGCAAATAGTCGGCGTTCAGTGAATCGTAATATTGGTTGAACCCGACGATTCCGACCCCTGCGCCATAAGGCAGCTTGAGCTTGTAATCGGCAAAAGAAACGCCTATCGGTATGCTGACGGATGAGGACTCATACACGTTGCCCTCAAAACGAACGGATCCTGATACTGCCGCGGATGCCGAATCGCCCGCCGGTCTTGAAATCCTGCCGGTGATGAGCACAGCGTTCTGCGCCGTGATGTTCAGTCCCGTCGTTTGCCCGTCCACGTTTATACGTGCGGAGCGATATACCGCCTCGGGAGCGTGGATAAGATCTGCCCATATTGTCCCGTACGGCGCCGGAACACGCAATTTGTAGTTTACGGCGCTCGTTCCCTTGGGGATGTAGTATTGGGTGCGGGTATTGTAATAAGGAACGGTGTAGCTGCTAAATTCCAAATTTATAATGACCCCGTCCCTGTCTGCGGCGGCCGGCAATGTATAGGTTCCCGAAATCTCGACCAGGTCGCCGCCGGATTCCGCGGCAAGGCTGACGGTTTTGCCCGTGGCATTCCCTGTCAGCGTGGATGACGCCGAATAGCCCGTCGTCCCGCCAATGAGCTGACCATACGCTTTACATCTTGACGCGGAAAGCACATAGGAGTTGTTTGCCTCAAACTGCGGGACCTTCAACGCAAACGCACCGCCGGACGCACCCGCGGCAGGGCAATAATATGCCCCGTAAACAGCACCGTTCGTAAATTCCGCCGCGACAAATATGGGGTCGCTGCCGCCGGGTACAAACCCGTTCAGGTCATAGGTACCGGAAACCGTATAGGCGGGAGGCTCTGTAATCGTCACCGTCGAAACGGACGCAACGGCAATTTTGCTCGCCTCGCTCTTCTTGGAGGTTATGCCGTTGGTGGTGCGATAATATTTAGCGTTTAACAAATCACTCGAATAGCCCGACAGACCGCTGATGTCCGTATAGCTTACGAGCATTTGGCTGTACACGGACTGGTCGACGACAAACGCAACCGAAGCGGAGGTTTGCCCCGCCGAATAATTTACCCAACGTGAGTCTTTCGTATAGGCATAGTTGGGATCAACACTGCCGTCATACCATGCAAAAATCAGGCTGCCCGAGGCGGCGGCTGCCGCCGCAAAGTTCAGCTGGACCGTTATGGTTTTGCCGGCTTTTAAATAGGCATTAATACCCGTGATTGACGCAGATACCGTATTAAGCGGCGTCGCTGAATCGTACCATGTTTCCAGCGCGGTCCCTCCCGCATAATATCCGCCGATATACGCGTCGGATTTTATCTCGACGCGATAGCCGCTGCGGGGATTAACGCCTAACGTATAGTCGGCATAAGCCTGCCCTGCGGGGATGATATAGCTCGCATAGAAAAAATCGCCGCCGTCTTCCGTATAATCATAATATTCAGCAAACACATCGAAAGAAACGCCGCCCGACGGCGCGGTTTGTCCCGACGGGAGTGTTATGCGTCCGGAAATGCTCCGGTCAGCCTTTTGCAGCGTGATGTTCTTTCCGGTCTGATTCGCCGTGACATTCAGCACATCCGCCGCATATTCGACGTCGGTGCTGCCGGAAGCCCGGTAGTAAACCCAGTTGTTCAGTATATCGGAAACGCCTGTCATAAGGCGGGCGCATACAATATACTTCCCGCTGTTGACCCTCAGGGTATAGCCGGCGGATGTCGATCCCGCAGGTATCGTCACCTGCACCTGCGGCGTCGTTCCTGACGCAAGGCTGGTTCCAATGATTTGGTTGTCGCTGTCCAGCGCGGACGTATAGGCGGATACCCATACCGTCAATGCCTTTGCGGTCGCGCTTCCCGACGGGCGGTAAACAGTGCCGGTAATCGTATACTCTGCCGCGTTCACCAAAATACCGACGCTTTCAAGCGGAGCGCTTTGGAAGCTCTGACGTGCTTGTGCGCGGGACTGCTGTAAACTGAGCCATTCCTGTTCCTGCTCTGACTGTTCCTTTTCGGCATTTTCCGCCGTTTCTGCCTGTTTTTGTTCGATAGCAGTCACCGGCGCTTTTTCAAATGTTTCCTTTTTCTCTGACGCAAACGCTGTGAAGGATAAGGTTGATACCAGCATTGTCAGCGCAACAACTACGGATAACAGTTTGTTCGCCTTAAACTTTTTCATCAATTTTCCCCTCCTAAATTATACCCACCACATCTCGCCCGCCTGCTCGAATATCAGCACGCCTTTTAAGAATGCGATCGCCTTCTCAAGCCCTTCCTTGGGCGACATCAGCGGATCCTCATGCTCGATGCTGATAGCGCCGTCATAGCCCGTGGCTTTCAGGGCGCTGATGATTTCTTTCCACACCGCATCGCCGTTGCCGTAGCCGACCGTCCTGAAGCTCCACGAGCGTCCCAAAAGGTTGGTGTAGCTGCCGGTGTCGAGCACGCCGTTGACGGCGGTATTTGCCTCGTCGATCTTGGTGTCCTTTGCGTGGAAGTGGTGGATCGCACCCGCAAGCGCCTTGATCGCTTCAGCGGGCTTGATGCCCTGCCAGAACAGGTGGCTGGGGTCGAAGTTTGCGCCGATGGTGTCGCCGACCGCCGTACGCAGTTTCAAAAGCGACGACGGGTTGTAGACGCAAAAGCCCGGGTGCATTTCGAGGGCGATCTTGGTCACGCCGTGCGCATTGGCAAGCTTCACCGCTTCCTTCCAATAGGGAATTAAAACCTCGTTCCACTGATAGTTTAAAACGTCTAAATATTCGTTCGGCCATGAGCAGGTGACCCAGTTGGGCTGTGTTGCGCCCTCGCTTCCGCCCGGGCAGCCCGAAAACGTGATGACCGTATCGACTCCGAGCTTTTCAGCAAGCAGCACCGTGTCAACAAAGTCGTCGTGGAAGCCCTGGGCAACCGCCTTGTCCGGATGCACAGGGTTGCCGTGGCAGCTGAGCGCCGATATTTCAAGGTTGTTCGCCTGCAGCAGACCCTTCAAATCCTCTATCTTTGACGGGTTGTCAAGGTATTCCCTTGCATCGACGTGCGTCTTGCCGGGATAGCCGCCTGCGCCGATCTCAATGGTCTGCACGCCGAGGCTACCAAGGTATGCTACCGCTTCTTCAAGTGCCATTGCGTACAGCACGGGATTCATTACACCTAACTTCATGAACATGACCTCCTAAAATGTAAGTATTATACTGTTTGTTATTATATCACATTAAAGTAAAGGTTTTCAACCATCAAATGTGACAATCCTGTTGAAACAGACAAAAAAGGCTGTGAGGGCCGCTCAAACGGCGTAATTTGGGAAACTATGCGCATATTTCCTCCCGTCGCATATACTGTGCATAAGGAGGAAAAGTTTATGAACATAAAAAATACGCGTGCCGTCATCAGCACGCAAAAAATCTCACGCAGCTTTACATACGATAACAAGGTGATGCTGACCGTTGACATCGAATACCCAAGCATTCTCCTTGCGATGGGTGGTTTTGTCCAGACACGCATCAACCTGCACTATAAAAATACAGCGATGCAGTTTTTCCGTTACGCCGTGCGGACGCTTTATCCCAATGCGGTTACGCAGTACAAAAACGCCGTGGCAAACGGCTTTCCGTTCTTTCCGTACGAGGCGGTGATGAAATACACCGTGACGATGAACGAGGACTGTACGCTGAGCACCTATACCGACCAATACGAATTCACCGGCGGCGCACACGGCAATACCGTCAGGACGTCGGACAACTGGAATTTGCAGACCGGGCGGCGGCTCCAAATGGGCGACCTTTTTGACAGGGGCGCAAACTGGAAGCCTGCCGTTATCCGCGAAATCACCCGCCAGGCGGAAAAGAACATGGCGGAAAATCCCGGGATTTACTTTGACGACTACAAAAAGCTGATCGCCCAGACCTTCAATCCCCAAAGCTTTAACCTAACGCCCAAGTATTTGCAGGTCTATTACCAGCAATACGACATCGCCCCGTATTCGAGCGGCGTCATCGTCTTTTCGCTGCCGTACGACAAGGTCGGCGCCAAAAAACCGCAATGCAGCCGGTTTTTGTGATTTAGTCACGGAGTCATGATAAAATTCGTTTATAATGTAAGTATAACACACATACTACTTATAAAGGAGTTTGATACAAATGGGCACTGTTAAAATTACGAAGGAAAATTTCGAGGCTGAGGTTTTAAACAGCGATAAGCCGGTCATGGTGGATTTTTGGGCGGAGTGGTGCGGGCCGTGCAGGATGGTCGGACCGGTCGTCGAGGAAATCGGAACCGAGGTGGTCGGCAAAGCGAAGGTCGGGAAGGTCAACGTTGACGAACAGCCCGAGCTTGCGTCACAATTTAAGGTAATGAGCATCCCGACTATTATGGTATTCAAAAACGGCAAGGTGGTCAACTCTTCCGTCGGCGCAAAGCCAAAGCAGGCGCTGCTCGACATGCTGAGCGTATAACCTCTTGAAAAGACGCTCAGAAGCGGGGCTTGACAACCCCACGAACGTAGTGGTATGATTGACTTGCTACGGAAAAGAATAGCCGAAATAAAGCTGATGTTTTCTGTTTGGCGCAGAAACATCGGCTTTTGTTATGTGATAGGAAACAGGAATTTCCTATCACATAACAACATTTAATTATTCCTTGGCAAAGGCTTACGGCTACGCACCAAAAAGTGCCGCAAGGTACTTTTTTAATTTGCAGATGTTAGGGGGCTTTTGATATGTCGGCAATCGTGCTTGTGGGGGCGGGCGGTTTTATCGGCTCGGTCTTGCGCTATGCCTTGGGGCTTGTTCCCACACCAGGGGACTATCCGCTGATGACCATGCTCATCAATTTTACGGGTGCGGTGGCAATCGGCGTCATATCTGAATTTTCTGTCGGCAAAGGGGCGCTTTCGCCCAATGCGGCGTTGTTTTTAAGGACGGGGCTTTGCGGCGGCTTCACCACCTTTTCCGCATTTTCCTTGGAAACGGCGGTGCTGTTTCAAAGGGGCAGGTTCTTTACCGGCGCCGCCTATACGGTGTTGAGCGTAGTCGTCTGCCTGGCAGGCGTCTATGCGGGTATGGCGATCGCACGGACATTCAAGTCACATATGGCTATGTAAATCAAACGCCTTTGGCTTTGAGCCAAAGGCGTTTGATTTATCGGAACCATTCGAGCAGTCGGAACTTGATTTTCACAGGGGTGCTGCTTTCCTGCGAGGCGGTGACGATGCTGTATTCATCTTCGGTCAGCACGTTTTTAAGCTGCCGCTCCCCTTTTTCGGGCATTGTCCCGCCGCTGCCTGTCAGGCAAAGCTGCGGGAACAGGACGCACCACCAGTTCCTGCCGCCCCCGCTGCCGATAATGATGCGCAGCGCGTCGTATTCTCCGCCCGGCAGCTGCACCGTATCATACTGCTTCGTGGGGAAGTCAAACCGCCCGAGCTGTGCGGTGACCGGATAGTCATAGCCGTTTGCCGCAACCTCCGCGCTTGCCGCATCGGCGATGCTTTGCAGCGCTTCGGCAATAATTGCCTTGGTTTCGTCCGTGCTTTCCGCCCCGTCCAGCTTGTCCTTCAAACAGGCGATGACCGCATCCCGCACCTTGATTTTTAGCTGCTGGTCCTCGTCGCTATCGCTTTCGGCGATGACGTGCAGCCGCACGACGCTTTGCGCGATGTCCGCCTTGACGGTGCAAAGGTATTGCATGGCGGCGCCCGTTGTCACCAGCCCGATAAACAGAGACAGTAAAATCTTTTGTTTGGCTTTGAGTAAGTACGATTTGACCATAAAATAACCTCCCGTTGCCGTGATTATTGCCACAAACGGGAGGTTATATTCATTAGGATTAAATACAAGCGCATAACAAAGCGCGTACGCGCTCGAACACTTTTTCATCCGCATCTTTATTGTCAAGCAAAAATCATCTTGACAATATGCACAAAAGAGATTAAAATATAATCGTGTTGTATTATTATTTTGTCGGATTATACGATAATACAGCTTATTATATATTCGGAGGTGTTACATATCGAAACGCTATTGACTGTTCTGCTTATCATCGCTGTGGTTTTGATCGTTGTTGGCTCAGCTGTTTCATTCCGTCTCGGAATTGCATATAGACGAAAAATTGCAGAGGCTGAAATCGGCAGCGCCGAAGAACAGGCAAAAAAGGTCATCAGTGACGCCGAAAAGGCGGCGGAAAACAAAAAACGCGAAGTCCTTCTCGAAACCAAGGAGGATGTGCTGCGGCAGCGTGCAGAGATCGATAAGGAAGTAAAGGAGCGGCGCATCGAGCTGCAAAGGCAGGAGCGCAGGGTCCAGCAAAAAGAAGAAACGCTTGACAAAAAAGTCGAGAATTTAGAAAAAAAAGAGGAAACCCTCACCAAAAAAAACAAAGAGATTGACGACAAAATCGCCGATATTGCAAAGACCCATCAGAAGCAAATCGACCTGCTTGAAAAAATCTCGGGCTTTACCGCCGAGGAAGCCAAGGAGTATTTGCTGAAAAACATCGAAAACGAAGTGCGTCACGAAGCGGCAATAATGATTAAAGAAATCGAGGACAAGGCGAAAGAGGACGCCGAAAGCAAGGCGAAAGAAATCGTCGCCGGCGCTATCCAGCGCTGTGCCGCCGACCATTCCGCCGAGACGACTGTGTCTGTCGTGCCGCTGCCTAACGACGAAATGAAGGGCAGGATCATCGGGCGCGAGGGCAGAAATATCCGTGCGCTCGAAACGCTGACAGGCATTGACCTCATCATCGACGACACGCCCGAAGCGGTTATCCTTTCGGGCTTTGATCCCATCAGGCGCGAGGTTGCACGCCTTACCCTCGAAAAGCTCATCACCGACGGCAGGATCCACCCCGCACGCATCGAAGAAACCGTCGAGCGCAGCAAGAAGGAAGTCGAGAACATCATTAAGCAGGAGGGCGAGCATGCCACCTTTGAAACGGGCGTGCATGGTCTGCACCCCGAGATTATCAGACTTCTGGGCAAGCTCAAATACAGGACAAGCTACGGTCAGAACGTGCTGAAGCATTCCATCGAGGTCTCGCACCTTGCCGGCATTATGGCGGGCGAGCTTGGCGGCGACATCGCTATCGCCAAAAGGGCGGGGCTTTTGCACGACATCGGCAAGTCCATCGACCATGAGGTCGAGGGCTCACACGTCACCATCGGCGCGGACCTTGCCAAGAAGTACAAGGAAAACGACGAGGTCATCCACGCCATCATGGCGCACCACGGCGATGTTCAGCCCAACACACTGGTTGCCTGTTTGGTTCAGGCTGCCGATTCGATTTCCGCCGCACGCCCCGGCGCAAGGCGGGAGAATATCGAGACCTACATCAAGCGGCTTGAAAAGCTCGAAGAGATCGCAAACTCCTTTGCGGGCGTCGACAAATCCTTTGCCATTCAGGCGGGACGGGAAGTGCGCATCATGGTCAAGCCGGAAAACGTCACCGATGACGGAACAGTGCTGCTGGCAAGGGATATCGTCAAGCGCATTGAAGCGGAGATGGAATATCCGGGTCAGATCAAAGTTAATGTCATCAGAGAGCTTCGCTCGATTGAATACGCAAAATAATGCGATAACTGTTAAAGCCCGTGCCGCTGTCAATTGCGGCACGGGCTTCTTTAATTCCTGCGTAAAGGCTTGCGGCACTTTTTTTGCACCGGTCGCCGCCAGATTATGATTGACTTATTCTGCCATTTGTGCTAATATAGTGCTGTTATTTATACCTGTTAGAAACGGAGAGTACTATGAGAATTCTTATCATCGGTGACATCATAGGCAAAATCGGGGTAGATTTTGTCACAGGTCACCTTAAATCCATTAAAAAGCTGCACGATATTGACTTTTGCATCGCCAACGGCGAAAACACCGCCAATGGCAACGGCATTTCAAGAGGGTCGGCAAACCTGCTGCTCGACGCGGGAGTCGACGTCATCACCCTCGGCAACCACGCCTTCAATAAAAGGGATACGGCGGACCTGCTCGGCGAGGGGCTTGCCATCATCAGACCTGTAAACTATCCTCCGAAAACGGCGGGCTTCGGATACATCACCGCAGAGGTTGGCGGCTATACCGTCGGCGTTATAAACGCATTGGGCAGGGTGCACCTCGAAAACCTTGACTGCCCGTTTCGCGGCATCGACGCCGCTTTAACCAAAATCCAAAAAGAAACCAACATCATCGTTGTGGACTTCCACGCCGAAGCGACCAGCGAAAAGATCGCCATGGGCTATTACCTTGACGGTCGTGTGTCGGCGGTCGTCGGAACACACACACACGTACAAACCGCCGACGAGCGCATCCTCGGCGGCGGCACGGCATATATCACCGACATCGGTATGACGGGTCCTTCCGACAGCGTTATCGGCGTGAAAAAGGAAATCATCGTCCAAAAGTTTTTGACAAACATCCACCAGAAATTCGAGATTTCGGACAATCCCGTAACGCTTTCGGGTGTAATCGTCTGCGTGGACGAAAGCTCGGGGCTTGCGACCGCCATTGAGCGCATCAGTATTTCATGACGTGGGAACAAAAAGACGTGTGCTTTTTGCTGTTGCAGCGGCAGTTTTGTATGCACTGCTAATCAACCTGTTACATCTGCCCTGCCCGGTCAGATGGCTGGCAGGCGTTCCATGCCCGACCTGCGGGATGACGAGGAGCGCTTTATGCCTTTTGACGCTCAACTTCAAAGGTGCGTTTTATTATCATCCTCTGACCATTTTGATGCCCTTTGTGTTCTTTTTAGCATACCGCAGTAAAAGAACGCGGCTTACAAACGTGCTGCTGGTTTTGCTTGCGGTATTATTTTTCGTCACTTACATCGTCAGACTGCTAAGCAACGCCATACCCGCCTGAAAACCCGCAGCAAACCGCTTTGGCAAAAAGATTGACAAATTTTGTCGAGAATAGTATAATACCCTCAAAAAGGAGAGCGAAATTATGGATATCAATAAATTGGATATGTTTATAATGACCAACAAGAAGTTTTTCCCCGAAGAAAAAATGGCTTTCTTAAAAGACAGGCTCGCCGCACTTGACGATTCAAGGTTTTCTGCCCTTTCAATGATTGAATTCAAAGACCCGACAACGCTGCTTTTGATTTCTATTTTTTTGGGTTCATTCGGCGTCGACAGATTCATGATCGGCGACACAGGCATGGGCGTTTTAAAACTCTTGACCGGCGGGCTTTGCGGCATACTGACCGTCATCGACTGGTTCATAATATCCGGCAAAACAAAAGAACTCAATTATAATAAGCTGATGTCGTTGATTTAACGCCATTGTGTGAACAAAACGTTCGAGCGCAGATGAATTCACTTCGCCGGAGCGCGGAAATTACACCGATTTTGCGTAATTTCCTATAAGTTGATAAATAGTGCACCCTTGCTGTGAGGGTGCACTATTTTTCCCAAAACCACTTACGCTTTGCCTTGACGCTGCGGTAACCGCTCCCTCCGACCTGACGGATGTAGTTTTGCACGATTTTGTTTGCCTCGTCAAGTATCGACGAGGTGCAGTCAATGCTTTCGCTGTCCTTCAAGATAAAAATCGCCTGCTCTATACGGGCGCTTTTTATGTCGTTGATAATGACCACCTTCCTGGCGCTTTTGCTCGTCATGCTTTCAGTCCTTTCCTGAACTACGCAAAGACTGTTTGCGTATGTTTATTGCCTTTGATTGTCATTATTGCCAATTATGCGAAAAATATACTTATTTTTCCGACAGCAGAGCCACGACCACCGTCATATCGTCGCCGGCTATACCGTTTTTGCGGGTGGTCGCTTCCGCCATGATCCTGTCAGCCACCTCCTGCGGGCTTTCCTCGCCGATGGACGACAGAAAGCCGGACATCCAGTCGTCCGTTCCGCCATGGACCCCGTCGCTGAGCATTACCACATAGTCCCCGCTCGTCAAGCGTTTGCTCGACGTTTCGATGTCGACGTCGCTCAGTATCCCTGCAGGAAGCGTCGAGGACACAATCTCCTCAACGGCGCCACCATGCTTGATATAGGTGGCGTTCGCCCCGATTTTGATGAACTCCGCCTCGCCGCTGAGAAGATCCAGCACAGTCACGTCGATCGTCGCGAAGCACTCCTCGTTCTCCCGAATAAGCAGCACCGAATTGATGAGCTTCATGGCGCCCTGGCGGTCAAAGCCTGCCCCTAAAAGCTGTTCGAGCAGCCGCACCGTCGTCTGCGACTGTCCCGCCGCCTGACTGCCGCTGCCCATACCGTCGCTGATGATCAGCACATACTTGCTGCCGCATATCGGCAGGCAAAGAGAATTGTCTCCGCTCTGGGTCTGACCGTCCTTTGCACGCCCAGACGAGCCGACACTGACCGCATACGCTTCCTTTTCGTGGACGGCTGTGCGGCTTTGCATGGCGCCGCATAGCTCGGACGCCAGCTTGTCCACAATTTTCGCCATACCGCAAAGCTGCTCGGCGGCGATCTCCTTGCTGCCCATCAGGCGGTGCTTCCACTGCATATCGATTTTATGTTTACCGTACAGCCTGCTCAGCTCCTCGGTAAATTCCCTGCTCTTGATGCAGCGGCTGCGAAACGGCGGCGCAAGGTCCTCCTCCTTAACGCACCCGTTTTCCACCAGCGTGGGCGTCAGCTTCATCATATAGTCGTAGGTTGCGTTGAACTGCTTTTCCCAGCAGATGAATTTCAGACCGCAGCGCTTACACACCTTGTCCGCCGTTTTATCAAAAAAGGTGGCGATGTCCTCAAAATTTTGATTTTTCTCAGTGCTGACCGCCTCCGAGATGGTGGTGGCGACCCCCGACAGCGCACTTGCCGCGGCAAAAAGCCGTTGCGACGCAAACCGGACGGACTTGTCTGACCCTGCGCCGCCGTATGACGACACAGCTTTCTCAAAGCCGCTGACGACGCTTTTGGGCGTCAGGCACAAAAGCCCCACCGCAATCAGGATCTCTATGATGCCGAATATGCCGCTCGACGCCCTGTTAAAATACAGCGACATGGCCGAGTTGGCGACAAAGAACGCCAAAATGACACCCACGCGGTGGCAGCGCCTTGCCATGCCGCAGGCAAATCCGCACACGCCGAATACCCCAACGACCTCCGCCATCGGGAACCTCGTCAACCCGAACAGGATACCGAGCGCTATGCCGCCCACCGCTCCGCCCGTCATGCCGCCCGCAAGTCCGAGCAGCATGATGAGCACGGCAGCAGCAGCCTCACCCAGCCCCACACCGCCGATGCTGATGCTTGAAACACCCAGCACCGCCAGCGTGCACAGCAAAAAAATGCCGGCGAGTTCCTCTACCGTTCGGGCGGCACCGTATTCCCTGCCCCGACTTGTGAGCAGCAGCGGCATCACGCCTGTTAGGAGGTTTGCCGCCACCACGCATAAAAAGCTCTCGATAAGGAGCATGAAAATGTCATAAAACCCCGGTCCGCTTTGGGCGGAAAATATGACGCCTGAAATCATCATTGCTACCCCCGCCATCGAGGTCACGGCAAAGCCGCTCCGCCTGTCAGTCAGCGTCGTTACCGACACAAATATCAAGCCGAACAGCACAAAAGCCAGCATATATTTGACGGGTGAAAGCTCCGCCCCCGAAGTGACGGTGCCCAAAAAAGCCATCACCGCCACGGCGATGTAGCGCCATGACACGTTTTTGTCAAACGTGATGTAAGCTGCCAAAAACGCAAGCCCGAAGGGCGCCGCCGCATCAAACATCACGACCCTTCCGAGCAAATAAACCGCTACAGCCGCCGCTATGCGGCTTTTTAAAAACTCGCCCTCTGCATTGCCCTTTAATGCGTATGTCGAAGTGATATGTACCCTTTCCAACCTGCAACCTCCTCTTTCGTACGTGATCGTCCCTGCTTGACAGCAAAGGCTTCTTGCCTGTGCCTGCGCCCTTTTTGGCGTCATAAGGCAATTATAATACAGCGGGCACAAAATAATTGTCATTTTTTGGTAATATTAAAAATTTTCAAAAAAAATTGCTTTTCTTAAAATATAATGTTATAATATAGATTACCTTTATTTGAAAGGATTTCCTGACAAAAGCCTTTGCCGGGGAATGAATGACTGTGTGTGAGGATAGATTATGCTGATAGGTTTGTTAGGATTTTTGTCGGTCGCTCTGTTTGCGTCGGCAATCCTGATCATTATGATGACGTTTAAATATAAGACGCCGTTCTTTTCCGGCGTTTTTGCCACGGCGGGTGCGTTTTTGGCGTCTTTTTTGACGGGCATTTACCGTGCCAATCTGATGAGCGGCACGAAGGTCATCTCCGTTTACATCGACGAGGTGTTTGCGGCGCTCGGCAAAATGCTCGGCGACGCCGCAGCAGGTCAGCCGTACGGGCTGTTCGGCGGCATCCCGACCGAGAACGCCCAAAAGGCGCAAGATCTCCTGATGCAAAGCATCGAAGCCGTCAAAGAGGCGTACATCCTGTCGTTCCCTGCCATGCTGATTCTCTACACGCTGCTTGCGAGCTTTGTGATTTATATGCTGACCAAGCAGGTAGTGGCGCTTTCAAAGAGGGATGTGTCGCATTTCCCGCTGTTTTCCGAGCTAATTCTGCGACGGTCGGCGACATTTATCCTTGCGCTCGCCCTCCTGCTGCCGAGACTGATTAAAAGCCAAATGATTTCCGCCGCCTTTACAAATATTGCGATCATCCTCAGCGGCGTCGCGATACTGTGCGGCATTTCGATGATAGACTTCTTCCTCAGAAGGAAGCTCAAAAACGCCTGGCTGAGGTTTGCGCTTTACATAGCCGCAGCTGCTGTACTGTCCGGCGGGCTGCTGATGGCACTTATGCTGATGGTGTTCGTTGCTGCCGCGGATTCGCTGCGAGATTTCCGCCGTCTGTACGGGCATCGGGAGGTTAACGACGATGATGGACAATAACAATTTTATAAAACGGGCGACCGCCGGTGTGCGTATGTATTTCATCGTCATCACGGTCTTTGCAGTCGCAAGCTTTTTGCAGGGGCATTATTATGTCGGGTTGCTCGAGATGCTCATCCTTGCCGTTTTGGGCATACACTTTGTTTTTGACAAGCGGGAACGCCAGCGTCAGATCACCGGCTATATCGAGGATTTGACCATCCACCTCGACAATGCGACTAAGGATTCGCTTTTGCACTTTCCGCTGCCGATGCTGATGCTTTCGCTGTCCGGCACGGTCATTTGGTATAACCGCCGGTTCTTGGAGGTTACGGGCGAGGAGATCCTCGAAAAGCAGATCCAGTCCGTTTTCCCCGGCATCGGACTACTCAAAATCCTTGAAATGAAAAACGCCATCTCGATTTTCGTCGAGCACGGCGGCAGGCACTATGAGGTGGTCGGCAACGTCGTCAACCAAAGCGATAAAGCCTCTGCGGACTATTCTATCGTGCTGTACTGGATCGACCGCACACAGGAATTTATGAGCAAGGCGCTCTATGAGAACAGCAAGGCGCTGTCCTGTGAGCTGATGATCGACAATTTGGAAGATTTGATGAAAAACACCCCCGAGGAATCCCGTGCGGGGCTGACCGCCGCCATCGAGCAGAGCATTTCCGCCTGGTTGGGGAAAATCGGCGGCATATACCGGAAATACGACAAGGACAAGTTTTACATCGTCTTTGAAAACGCCTCACTGCAAAGCATTATCGACGCCAAGTTTGAAATCCTCGACCTGGTGCGTGAGATCCAGGTCGGCAACAAAATTCCCGTCACGCTGAGCATCGGTATCGGCAGGGGCGGCGATGTGCGGGAGAGCGATGCGTTTGCCAAGGCAGCCGTGGACATGGCGCTTGGCAGAGGCGGCGACCAGGCGGTCTTTAAGGACAGCGAAAGCTTCCGTTTCTTCGGCGGGCGCACCGAAGGCTTTGAAAAAATCACCAAGGTCAAGCCCCGCGTCGTGGCGTTTGCGCTGCGTGAGCTGATTGATAATGCGGACACCGTTTTCATCATGGGGCATAAGACGCCCGACCCCGATTCCCTCGGCGCAGCCGTCGGCATGTCGCGCATGGTGCGCAACCGGGGCGGCAAGGTCTATATCGTCATCGGTCAGATGCAGAAAAACTATACCGAAATCATCAAGATATTTGAAAACGACGCCGAATACAGCGACCTCTTCATTTCCGAGGCGGACGCCCTGCAAATGTACGGCAGCAATTCGCTGCTGATCATCGTCGACACGCACAACCCCGAGATCGTCGAATCACAGCGCCTGCTTGAAGTCGTCAAGGATAAGGTCGTCATAGACCACCACAGGCGGGGAGAGCATTTTATCAGCAACACCGTTTTGTCCTATAACGAGCCGTATGCCTCCTCCGCCAGTGAGATGGTGACGGAGATCATTCAATATATGGAAGAAACGCCCTACCTCACCCCAAGCGAGGCGCTGGCGCTGTATGCGGGCATCACCATCGATACCAAGAACTTTACCGCAAAAACCGGCGTCAGAACCTTTGAAGCCGCCTCCTTCCTGCGCGGTCACGGCGTCGATACCACCGCCGTAAAACGGATGTTCCAAAGCAACCTTGACGACTATGTCAAGCGTGCGAAAATCGTGGCAAACGCCAAGGTCTACAAGGACGGCATCGCTATTTCACAGTGGAGCGAGGACGAGCCGCTCCCGACCATCGTCACCAGCACCGCATCCGACGAGCTTTTGAACATCGCCGGTATCACTACGTCATTTGTGCTGTGTAAGAGCGGCGGCTCCGTCGTCATCAGCGGACGCTCACTCGGCGTCGTCAATGTGCAGATGGTGCTCGAACGCCTCGGCGGCGGCGGACACCTGACCGTTGCGGGCGCACAGCTGCCCAACACCTCGATGACGAAGGCTGTGGCGCTGCTCAAAGAGTCCATTGATAATTCGATAAAGGAATAACGAAGTTTGAAACTTGTTTCAAACTTTATCCCCGGCGGTTGCACATAAAATGCGAAAGGAAAAAGGAAGGCGCTGTGCGCCCGCATTTTGGGGCAGTGACCATTTTAACGCCTTATCCGGCTCACGATAAGCGCGCGGTCAAACCCTCATATGATCTTGTGAGCCGGAAAGGCGAATGGTCATCATTATGAAAGTCATTTTAACACAGGACTTAAAAGGTACCGGCGTTAAGGGGCAGGTCGTCAATGTCGCCGATGGCTTCGCGCGCAATTCCCTGATCCCCAAGGGCATCGCCATAGAGGCGACGCCGCAGGCGCTCAGCCTGCTCAAAGCCAAGACGGACGCTGCCGTCCACCGTAAGGAGTTGGCGCTTGACGCCGCCAAAAGGATGGCGGAAAAGCTTGCCGCCACCGAGGTGAAGCTAACCGCAAAGGCGGGGGCAAACGGTAAGCTCTTCGGCTCGGTGACCGCCAAGGATGTCTCCGAGGCGCTCAAAAAGCTGCATAAAATCGACATTGACAAACGCTGGATCGACCTCCATGACGGCATCAAGAACGTCGGCACCCAGGAGGTCGCCGTGTGGCTGCACCCCGAGGTCAGCGCCACCGTAAAGGTCACTGTTTCGGCACAGTAACGTACTTTGACGCTTGGAAAGGGGGCAAGACTGCGGTCATGGAAACCTCGAACATTCGTGTAACGCCCTACAACCTGACTGCGGAGCAATCCGTCCTCGGCGCAATGCTGCTTGATGCGGAGTGCGTCGGAACAGTCATGCAGCTTGTGCGCCCCGACGACTTTTACGACCCGAAGAACAAAGAGCTTTTCGATGCGATTTTAGACCTGTTCAACATGGACAGACCGCTCGACATCATCACCCTCGCCGAACAGCTCAAAGCGCGGGGCACCTTTGAAAAGGCGGGTGGGGAGCTGTACCTTGTCGAGATCGCCAACGCCGTCCCCACCACCGCAAATGTCCGGCATTATGCCAAAATTGTGGCGGATTATTCCACACGCCGCAAGCTCATCCACATCGCCAACGAGATTTCCGCTCTGGCATACGAAGGCGAGGAGACCACCGAAAAGGTCCTCGACATTGCCGAGCAGAAAATTTTTGATATTGCGCAAAACCACGAGTTTTCAGACTTCACCGTGTTGCGCGACGTTATCAGCGTCAGCCATGCGAAGATTTCCGAGCGCGCAAGGCTTAAAACCAAGCTGACCGGTCTCGCAACGGGCTTTCATCTGCTCGATGACAAAATCGGCGGCTTTAACAAAGCCAACCTCATTATCCTTGCGGCACGTCCCGCTATGGGCAAGACCAGCCTTGCGCTGAACATCGCGCAAAACGCCGCGCTCAAAACGGGGGCGAAGGTGGCGATTTTCAGCTTGGAAATGAGCAAAGAAGAAATCGCCAACAGGGTGTGGTTTTCCGAAGCGCTGATCGAAAACAACAAGATCCGCAGGGGCGAGATGCAGGCTGCGGACTGGTCGCAGCTGGTCACCGCCATTACGGTGCTGGCGGGCGCCAAGATTTTTATCGACGATACGGCGGCGATC
>JAKJBX010000013.1 GCA_022706765.1 Bacillota bacterium | reverse complement strand
GTCAGCGCACTAAAAAGTGCCGCAAGGCACTTTTTTATCTTATAGGAAATTTCTCAAATTTCCTATAAGATAAAACAATTAATTCGTTCCTTGGCAAAGGCTTGCGTCAGCGCACTAAAAAGTGCCGTAAGGCACTTTTTTACCTTATAGGAAATTTCTCAAATTTCCTATAAGGTAAAACAATTAATTCGTTCCTTGGCAAAGGCTTGCGTCAGCGCACCAAAAAGTGCCGTAAGGCACTTTTTCAACATGAAGGGAGTTGAGCATCATGGGTAAAATTTTGATCATCGGCGGTGTGGCGGGCGGTGCGTCTGCGGCAGCCAGGCTGCGCAGGCTTGACGAAGCCGCGCAAATCATCCTGTTCGAGCGGGGCGAATACATCAGCTTCGCAAATTGTGGGCTGCCCTATTACATCGGCGGCGAGATTACGGAAAAATCTGCGCTCACTCTGCAAACGCCTAAGAGCTTCAACAGCCGTTTCAACGTCGATGTCCGCATACAGAGCGAGGTCATTGCGATCGACCCTGCCGCAAAAACCGTAGAAGTTAAGAATATTAAGGATAACGTGACATACAGGGAAAGCTACGACAAGCTGATCCTGTCCCCGGGAGCGGAGCCTATTCGTCCAAATATCACAGGCTTTGACAACCCCAAGGTGTTCACGCTGCGCAATATCCCCGACACCTACCGCATCAAAGATTATATCGCATCCGCCAAGCCAAAGAGCGCCGTGGTCGTCGGCGGTGGCTATATCGGCGTGGAGATGGCGGAAAACCTTGCGGCTGCGGGGATCGACGTCACCATAGCAGAATTTGCGGACCACCTGATTGCGCCGCTTGATGTGGATATGGCGGCGGATGTGCATAACCACGTCATACAAAAGGGCGTCAGGCTGATCCTCGGCGACGCCGTACAGGCGATTGCCGATGACGGGGACCGGCTCAAAGTGACGCTGGGCAAGACCGTGCTTGCGGCGGACATGGTGATCTCGTCGGTCGGCGTGCGTCCCGAGACCTCGCTGGCAAAGGATGCGGGGCTTGCGGTGAACCATTTCGGCGGCATCATCGTCGACCAGCACATGCAGACCTCGGACGAAAATATCTATGCGGTCGGCGACGCCGTTGAGGTGACCGACTTCGTGACAGGTCAAAAGGCGTTTGTCCCTTTAGCGGGACCTGCGAACAAGCAGGGCAGAGTCGCCGCCGATAACATTTGCGGCATCAAGAGCGCTTATGGCGGAACGCAGGGCACAGGCATACTCAAATGCTTCGACCTGACTGTCGCAACCACGGGCATCAACGAAAAGACAGCTGTAAGGCTCGAGCTGGATTATGAAAAATCCTTTACCTATTCGGCATCCCACGCCTCGTATTATCCGGGCGCCGTCAATATGTCGGTGAAGATCCTGTTTGACAAAAAGACGGGTCAGCTCTACGGCGCACAGGTCGTGGGCTTTGAGGGGGCGGACAAACGGCTGGACGTGCTCGCCGTTGCGATCCGTGCGCAGATGACGGTGTTCGACCTCACCGGGCTGGAGCTTGCCTATGCTCCGCCGTACTCCTCGGCGAAAGACCCGGTCAATATGGCGGGCTTTGTTGCGGAAAATATTCTGACCGGCAAGGTGAAAATTTTTCATTGGCACGATGTGGCAGACCTGCCGAAAGACGGCAGCACAGTGCTGCTTGACGTTCGTACGCCGTCGGAATTTGAAAACGGTCACATCGACGGCTTTGTCAATATTTCGGTGGATGCGCTTCGCAAAAGCCTTGATACGCTCGACAAATCCAAAAAGATATATGTTACCTGTCAAATCGGTCTGCGCGGCTACATTGCGTGCAGGATGCTTTCCCAAAACGGCTTTGACTGCTACAACCTTTCGGGCGGGTACCGCCTGTATCGAAGCATATTTTCGCATGTGTCCCCGCCAAAGGGCGACACGCTGCTCAACAGTGAAACCATGCTGCCGAAAGACGTTTCCACTACTTTGGTCAACGCTTGCGGCCTGCAATGCCCCGGACCGATCATGAAGCTGTCCGAGGCGATGGCAAGTGCAAAGGAGGGCGACACCATACAGATCCAAACCACCGACCCCGCCTTTGCGCTGGACGTTGAAGCGTGGTGCAGACGGACGGGCAATGCCTTTGGCGGTGCGACGTCTGCAAAGGGCGTGTCTACGGCGACCGTCACCAAGGGTGGCTGTGCTGCGGCTGTACAGGCAAGCGGCAGCAACAAGAATATCATCGTGTTCTCGGGCGACCTCGACAAGGCGATTGCCTCGTTTATCATCGCCAATGCGGCGGCGTCGATGGGGCGCAAGGTGTCGATGTTCTTTACTTTCTGGGGATTAAACATCCTGCGAAAGCCCGGGCATATCAGGGTGAAAAAGGATTTGATGAGCAGGATGTTCGGCGTCATGATGCCGAGAGGCGCGGGGAAGCTTGCTCTGTCTAAAATGAATATGGGCGGCATGGGCGCCAAGATGATCAGGCGTGTGATGAAAAATAAAAACGTGGACGACCTCGAAAGTCTGATAAAAGCGTCGATGGAAAACGGCGTGGAGCTTGTCGCCTGCACCATGAGCATGGACGTCATGGGACTGAAAATGGAGGAGCTGATTGACGGCGTCAAGGCGGGCGGCGCGGCGGCTATGCTGGCAAACGCCGAAGAATCCGATATGTCCTTATTTATATGACAGGAAATCCTATTTCCTGTCATATAAAAGAATAATTCATTCGTTGGCAAAGGGATGCGTCAGCGCACCGAAAAAGTGCCGCAAGGCACTTTTCATACGACAGGAAATAGGATTTCCTGTCATAGGCAAAGCAGATTTTATACGGGACAAGACATATGTCTTGTCCCTATCTTTTTTTTGCCCGCTTTCCTTTTTTACGCGCTTTGGCGATGATGTAAAAGACAACGGCGGCATACACCAAAATTGCCGCACCGACGACGAAGAATATGAGCTTGACGGGTTTTAGGGAAAAGAACCACAGGATACTGTTGCCGACGACCTTAAAGCCGCTTGTTCCGATGTCGTCGCCGATGACCAGCGCCAGCGTCGCAGCCGTTCTTCCCTGATAGGTGTAGGTGACGCTGCCGGCTTCATCGCCCTTTTTGATTGGCGCCGTGACAAAATCCGGTACGCCGTACGATACGCCCACACGGTCTATGGTATCGTCGTTTTCGATGTACAGCCGCACCGTGTTTTTGGCATAGAGCAGAATATGATCCTGCCCCTTGGCGTTTTTCGCCTTAACCTCACGCATGATGTCGCCCTGCTGTGCGATCTGCCTCAGGGTAAAATCTTTAAAGCCGTATTCAAACAGGTTTTTAGCGTCAACAAACGCATAATTGACGCCCTGGTCGAGCACGGAATTAACGACCACACAGATAAATTTGGCGTTGCCCTTGCCGCCGCTGCTGATGACGGAATAGCCTCCTGCGCTCGATGCGGAGCTTTTGCCGCCGGTCGCATAAGGGTAGTGATAATCCAGCGAATAATACTTCGACGTCAGGCTGTTGCCCGTCCAAATCGTCCTTGCGCCGCTTTTGTTCGTAGCGGCGATTTTGATGTGGCTGCTTTCCAGGAGCTTATTTAGCCTTGGGATTGCGCAAAGGCTTTTGTATAAGACCAGCAGATCCCTGGCGGTCGAGTAATGCTCGGCGTTGTGACTGCCCGCAGGGTTGGTAAAATGTGTGCCCGACAGCCCGAGCGCCCCTGCTTTGTCGTTCATCAGCCCGACAAAGCTGTCGATGCCGCCCAGGCGCAGCGCCAGACAGGCGGCGGCGTCGTTTGCAGACCCGATCAGTATGGCGGAGATGAGGTCACCAGATGCGAGCTGCTCGCCTGCCGTCAGCCCGATGGACTGTTCAAGCGGCGCTGTGAACTCGGAAAGATTATCAGGGACGGTCACCGTCTCATCAAGCCCTAAATTTTCGTAGGCGATAAGGGCGGTCATCAGCTTGGTGAGACCCGACGGATAAATGCGTTCATCGGGGTTTTTTGCATATAAAGCCTGCTCGCCGTCCGCCATGGCAAGAATGGCGGAAGACGCCTTGATCGCAGGCTCAGCCGCATAGGCGGCGTTTGTGTTTGCGGCAGTGCAGATGAGCGTTAAAATCAGCAATACTTTAATTCGCATACCCATTTGCCTTTCAGGCTCACCGAAATTGGTTGCGCGCTTATCGTGAGCCTGATAAGACGCAGGTGTACAGACGTTTCTTTGATTATAACAAAAAATGCGCCCCCTGACAAGATTAACATTTCATTCAAAGCCTGTTCACAAATTTAACATAATTTTATTGTAAAATTGAAAATGTTATCAGTATCTCGGAAAAGAGGTTGTTTGATGGAAAAGATATGGGCAAAGCTTAAAGGGTTTAAAAAGAAGTATCTTATCATGGCGCTCATCCTTGCGGTGGTTGCGGCGGGCGGTGCCTATGCCTACCGCAGGCTTGCGGGCAAGCAGACCGCGGCAACCGTCACCTATACTGCGGCGACCGTGCAGAGGGGTGACGTCGAGGTCAAGATCAGCGGCTCCGGAACGGTGGAGCCAGTTTCGCGCTTTGAGATCATTTCGCTTGTCAAGGGCGAGATATTGTCGTGCGCCTATGAGGAGGGCGACACGGTCAAGGCGGGCGACGTGCTGTATAAAATTGACTCAACCGACTTGCAGAACAACATCCAAAAGCAATACAACAACATCGAAAAACAGCAGATGACCCTCAAAACCAATGCCGACAACCTTGCAGCCTGCAAGGTCAGGGCGCCCTCAAGCGGCACGCTGACGGATTTTACCCTGAAAGTCAACGACACGGCAGGGTCAGGTAAAATCGCAACGATCGTCAACAACGACAGCTTTATCGCAACGGTGCCTTTTAATGCGTCCCAGCTATCCCAAATACATATCGGCGACAGCGCCACGGTGACCAGTGCGCTGTATATGACCACCATCAACGGCACGGTCACCTATAAATCCAACAGTGCTTCGTCCTCGTCGGACGGCAGCATTTTATACGATGTTGAAATCACCCTCAGCAACCCCGGCGCACTTGCCGAGGGCGTCAGTGTGGGTGCGACGGTGCATACGTCGTCCGGCGATGTGAAATCGCCTGCCTCGGGCAAGCTTGAAAACGGCGGCGTGACCTCGGTCATCCCCGGAGTGTCGGGCAAGGTGACCAAGGTGTATGTCCGAAACAACCAGTATGTCAAGGAGGGCGACCTGCTCTTCCAAATCGACGACACCGACTACGCCAACGCGCAGACCAAAGCCAATATCGAATATTCGGATTTGCAGCTTTCCCTGCAATCCTACACCAAGGAGCTTGACAACTACAACATCACCGCCCCGATCGACGGCGTGGTGCTGTCCAAATCATACAAGGTGGGCGATACCATCGGCAGCAGCTCGAATTCAAGCGCCACATTGATGACGGTTGCCGACACCTCTAAGATGGTATTCAACCTTGCGGTTGACGAGCTTGAAATATCCAGCGTCCAAGTCGGTCAGACGGCGGACATCACTGCAGACGCCCTACCGAACGAAACATTCACGGGCGCCGTGACTAAAATTGCCAAGGAGGGAACCTCCTCAAACGGCGTGACGACCTATCAGGTCGAGCTGACCATTGAAGCGCCGGGCGGCTTGATTTCGGGCATGAACGTCAATGCGGAGATCATCATCCAAAAGGCGGAGAATGCGTTGTATCTGCCTGTTGCGGCGGTGACCAATATCACCGGCGAGCGTGGCTTTGTCCTGGTCAAGGACGACTCTGCGGTGCAGCCGGGTGAAGGTGCGGCGGGTACGGAAGGCATGCAGGGCGAAAGACCGCAGATGGGTGACGGCACAGGGCAGGGACGCAGGCAGCAGGGCGGCGACGGCACAGACCGGACGGCTATGCCGCAGATGACTGAACCTCCCGCAGGCAGTCAGTCCGTCGGTGCGGCTCCGGCAAGACAGTGGGGGCAAAGGGGAATGACCGCCCCGGACGGCTATCAATATGTCATGGTCACCATCGGGCTGACCAATGATGACAGCGTTGAGATCAAGAGCGGTCTGAGCGAGGGTGACGAGGTCTATATCGCCACGGTCAAATCATCCTCAACGGCGACCCAAACGCAGCGAAGCGGCAACAACACCATCAGGATGAGTACGGGAATCGGCGGCGGTGGTGGAGGCTTTTCCGGCGGCGGACCGCCTATGGGAGGCGGACGATAATATGAACGCCTTGATTCGTTTGGAAAACATCTATAAAATTTATAAAATCGGCGATAACGAGGTCAGGGCGCTCGACGGAGTCAGTCTGAGCATAGCGCAAAATGAGTTTGTGTCGATCGTCGGACCGTCGGGCAGCGGCAAATCGACGCTGATGAACGTGATCGGCTGTCTCGATACGCCGACCTCCGGCGAGTATTACATCGAAGGCACCGAGGTCAGCAAGATGCGTGACGACCGGCTCGCCGACATCCGCAACACCAAAATCGGCTTTATCTTCCAAAGCTATAACCTGCTCGGAAAGCTGACGGTGATAGAGAACGTCGAGCTGCCGCTGATTTATATGGGCAAGCCTAGATCTGAACGGCACGCGCTGGCAAGGGCGGCAATTGAGCGGGTGGGTCTTGCGGACAGGGAAAACAACCGCCCCAACCAGCTCTCCGGCGGACAGCAGCAGCGTGTGGCGATCGCAAGGGCGCTTGCCAACCGTCCGCCGCTGATTTTGGCGGATGAGCCGACGGGTGCGCTCGACAGCAGGACGGGTGCGGAGATCATGCAGATGCTCAAAGACATCCATCAAAGCGGCAACACGATCATCTTGATCACCCACGAAAAAGAGGTCGCTGAGCACGCACAGCGTATAATTAGTATCCACGACGGCAAAATTTCGTCGGACAGCGAGGTGACGCACGCATGAACATATCACAGGCGCTCAAAATGGCGTTTCAAAGCATCGCCGGCAACAAAATGCGCGCATTTCTTACCATGCTGGGCATCATCATCGGCGTAGCGGCGGTCATCATCATGGTCAGCCTTGTACAGGCGTCGACGGCAAGTATTACAGCGCAGATGGAAAGCCTCGGCACCAATATGATGACGGTGATGCTGACGGGCAGGAATTCCAGCAGGAACCTTTCCGTAGCGGATATGCAAAAGCTCGTGGACGACAACCCGAATTTCTTTAACAGCGTTGCGCCGTCGGTTTCGGGCAGCCCCACCATCAAGGCGGGCACCGTCAACGCGAGCACCAGTCTCATCGGCACGAACCAGCATTATTCGGAAATCAACAATACGCCGGTCGAATCGGGGCGTTTCATTACAGAGGCGGATTGCACGAGCCGCAAAAAGGTCGTCGTCATCGGCAAATATATTGCCAATAAATATTTTGAAGGGCAAGACCCCGCCGGTCAGACCTTGAAGGTCTCGGGTCAGGTGTTCACGGTCGTCGGCGTGCTGACGGCAAAAACGACCACCATGACGGAGGGCTCCACGGACGACCGCATCATCATCCCATATACCACGGCGCAAAGGCTGTTGAGAAATGCGGAAATCCGCAGCTATTCTTTCCAGGCAACGAGTTCGGAGGTTGCCGAACAGGCGTCGGAAAAGCTGGAAGAGCTTTTGCTGAAACTGCTTGGCAGCGAAAATGCGTACCGGGTCATGAACCAGGCGGAAATGCTTGAAAACGTGGCGACGATGACGGGGACGATGTCTATGATGCTCGGAGGCATTGCGGGCATATCGCTGATCGTCGGCGGCATCGGCATTATGAACATCATGCTGGTGTCGGTCACGGAACGCACACGGGAAATCGGTATCCGCAAGGCGATCGGCGCAAGAAGAAAAAGCATTATGTCGCAGTTTTTAATAGAATCCATCGTGGTGAGTTGTATCGGCGGCATTATCGGTATCATCATCGGCATTGCCGGCACTTATTTTATCGGCAAGGCGGTGGGGATTGAGGCGGGCGCATCGGCTATGGTCATGCTGCTGTCGGCGGGCGTTTCGGTCAGTATCGGCATATTCTTCGGCTGGTATCCCGCCAACAAGGCGTCCAAGCTCAATCCCATTGATGCACTGCGTTTTGAGTGACACCAGTCTGTAAAGGAAGGAATGTGGAGCATGATAAAAAGAATAACGGCATTGCTGCTGGCAATCGTGATGATGCAGCCGGTTTTGGCGGCAGGCGGGTTTTCGGACGTCGACAGCGGCGCCGAATACAGTCAGGCGATCGGGCGCCTTGTGCAGTACGGCATTTTGAGCGGCAAGGGGGATGGGTATTTTGACCCCGACGCAGGGCTGACCCGTGCGGAGATGGCGAAGATCGCGACCATCGTCGGCGGTCTTGACAGCATCGCCGCCGCAAAGAAGGGCACCAGTCTGTACGCCGATTTAGACGGCGGGCACTGGGCAAGCGGCTACATCAATACAGTGGCGCAAAAGGGCTTGATACTCGGCTACCCCAACGGTACGTTTGCCCCTGAAAAGGGATTGACCTTTGCCGAGGCGATCACGATCGTACTCCGCCTTTTGGGATATACGACGGACGATTTGGGCAACAACTGGCCTTCAGCGTATACGGCAAAGGTTGCGGAGCTGTCGCTGACAAGCGGGCTTTCCTACGGCGACGATGACCTTATCAACCGTAAGGATATTGCCCTCGTCATCGACAGGGCGCTGCTGACGGATATGAACGGTGCGTCGGCAGGCGGCAAAAAGCTCGTGCAGCTGATGAACTATACCGTTTCGGACGAGTGTATCGTGCTTGCGACCAGCGTCGAAAACAAAAACCTGCTTGCCGATGAGGTCAGCACGAGCATCGGAACCTACAAAAAGCAAAACGACAGCATCGACGGCTATGTGACGCAGAAGGTCAGGCTGGTGCTTGATAAAAACAACAAGGTGGTCAATGCGCTGCCGGTCGGACAGGCCGGGAAAAACATCACCATCCAAAGCGTCATCGGCAACGAGATGGCGTACACCGAAAACGGCGTGGCAGGTTCCGTCAAGCTTGACGACTCGTCGGTGATATATTATCAGGGCGCCAAGAAAACCTTCGGCGACATGAAAGCCTCTATCGAGGTCGGTATGCCGATGGCGATCTATTATTCGGGCAGCGGTGTCTATGACTATGCGGTCATCAAGGACTTCGAGCTTTTAGGACCCGTCGTTGTGACGTCCGGATTCACGGGCAGCGAAACATACCTCGGCGAATACCCGATCGAAAAGAGCGGACTGCGTGTCATCCGGGACGGCTTCGAGGCAACGCTTGCGGACATCAAGGCGTACGACGTCGCCTATTACAACCGTGCGTCCAACATCATCAGCGTCTATTGTGATAAGGTGTCGGGCGTCTATGAAAAGGCGATCCCCAACAAGGCAAGCATCACCTCGCTGTCGCTTTCGGGCGTGACCTATGCGCTTGAAACCCAGACCGCCGCCAAGCAATTGGGCGAGTATCCCGGCGCCTATGCCATCAACGCCTATGTCACGCTGCTGCTTGGCAGAGACGGCAAGGTCGTCAGCGTCCAGAATACCAACGCCGAGGATTTATCGTCCTATGGCGTCATCCTCGAAACAGGGGAGCGCATCAGCGAGGTGGAAAGCAGAAAGGGTGTCAAGGAGTATTACCTTAAAGCCTATACCGTTACGGGAATTGAGCAGGTATTTGCAACGGATCAGGACTACGCCAAATACAAAGGCAGAGTGATTAAATACAAATTTGAAGATGGCATCCTGATCCCCCAAATACAGTCCGGCGGCATCAAGGTCAGCGGAAAAATCGACCTTGCGGCAAGCACCGTCGGCGGCAAATGGGTCACCGGCGACACGAAAATAATTGACCTCACCTATACGCCGCCGATCGGAGAGTCGACCGCTGTCACGGCGAAGCTGGTGAAGCTTTCGGACATCCCCGCCGAGTCTGTCAGCGAAAGCGACGTGGTCTACGCCTATGTCGACAACCGATTCGGCGACATTCAGTTTTTGGTGCTGAGCAATCTGACGCTCGGACGATATCAGTTCGGCGTGCTGACCGATAGGAAAACCGCGTCGTCCGGCATGAATGTCAGCGGCTCCTATACGATTGATATTGGCGGTACGGCAAAGACTTACAACGCAAATAAGATATTCAGCCCGCAGGAGGGGATGGGCGTTATGGCGGTCATCGAAGGGAATACGCTTGAAGAGCTCCGCTCCCTGACAGAGCTTTCGGTCAGCGGTAAGGTGACGGCAATCGACGGTCAGCGGGTGCGTATCGGCGAAACAAGCTACCGTTTTGCCGCCGGTGTTTCGGTATACTTGTACAAAAACAACAAATATCTCTATGTGCCGATCAGTGAAATTTCATCGTATGCACTTAATAATGTCAGACTTTTTGCGGACAAGGCGCCCTCCTCCGGCGGACTGGTGAGAGTGATGGTTTTCACAGAATAGGGTAATTATGACATATTCCTTTACAAGGCATATCAATTCGTGTATAATAACGACGGGCATAAGATGGTATTCTTGAAAGGAATGAACGGAAGCGTGTCAAAAGTTGCAGTGATTTACAGGTCGAAGTACGGGACGACCGAAGCCTATGCACGATGGATAGCGGGCGCACTGGACGCCGATTTACTGACGCCGGACAGCATCGAACCGAATATGTTGCCGGCATATGACACCGTCATATACGGCGGCGGCATGTATGCGGGCGGTGTTTTGGGCTTTTCCGCTTTCATTAAGAAGCATTATCCCGCCATTTGTGATAAGCATCTGGTTTTGTTTGGCGTCGGTGCGTCACTCGACCCGAAGCTTGCGCTCGAAAGCATCCAAAAGCACAACCTCTCGGAAGAAATGTACTGGAAAATCAAAACCTTCTTTTTTAGAGGCGGGCTCAGTTACGACAAAATGGGCAAGCTCGACAGGCTGATGATGTTTATGTTAAAGAAGATGATCGCGTCCAAAAAGCTTCAGGATGACGATTCCCTCGGCATTGTCGCCACCTACGGCAAAAATGTCGACTTCACCGACCAAAACGCTATTGCCCCGCTTGTGGCATATATTCACGCTATCAGAAAATAAAACCCCAAAAAGCCCTTTCAGGGCTTTTTTTGCGGTTTTTCATATGATAGGAAATGCCTGTTTCCTACATATGAAAACAATTAATTCATTCCTTAGCAATGGGTCTAAGTCAGCGCACCAAAAAGTGCTGTTACGCGCTTTTTTCTATATTAAGAAGAAAGCGTCAGCCCGCATATTTTCCTGCGTGAACTACCGTGTCAAAAACACACTTTGCACACAATGTTACGATTCGTTTACAACGCAAAAAAATATTTACTTTTATGCATAAGGGTGCTATACTGATATAAATATGTTTCTGCTTAATATACGTGCGTTCTTTCGGCATGATAGAACGCAACCAAAAAATTTGTTCATAACTTATAAAGAAATGTTGATTTACGTTTCTGCAAAGAAATGTTAACATATATTATATAAGGTTGTGCATCTGTGTCCTTATTTTGAAAAAAGCAAAAAGCATTTTACAAAAAGGGGAGGAGCTAAGACACATATTCTTCAAGGTTTTAAGAAAAGTTTTTAATAATCATTTTGAAAGTGAGGATGAAAGATTTGAAAACAAAAAAATATGCAATGGTTACAAAGAAGTTAATAAGCTTGGTTTTGACTATGCTTATGATTTCTTCTTTGCTGCCGCTGACCGCTCAGGCGGCGGTCGAAGTGAAGCTGGCATCATCCAAAATCGAGAGCTTTGAAAACAGCGACATTAAAATTACAGGCACATTCGTTAATATGAATGGCACTGTTGAGTCGCCGCTGACCTCTGCGATTACGGCTCGGCTGAGGGTGTTCCGTCCCGGAAAAACCTCCGCAGACCTTGCCGGCATTACCGACCCGGCGGCTTTGCTTGATGTGATTGAATACATAAAGGTGTTTAGCACAAATGCCAACGGCACGTTTGAGATTTCGTTCCGGTTGAGGAAAGATGCCATTGAGGGCGAGCATTATACGGTGGAGCTTGCCGCTATAGGTGTTTCGCTCGCGCCGGTTGAAACCGCCAAGTTCATGTATTTTAAAACAGATATTGATCAATTTAATTACTTGCTCACCGATATAGATGCTGACAAGATTGACACAATGTATGCAACATTAGATAGCTTAAAGGATACGCTTGGCATCAGTTTAACTGAGGGAAACCGCTTCGGCATGATTATGAGCGGCGCTTCGGATGCGTCCAACAAAGCCGCTGCCGACAGGGTATTCTTAAAAGTAGCGCAGGCAAAGGATGATTTTGTTGGATCGGGCACACCCGAAGAGCAGATCGAAGCGTTGAAAAAAGCATTGAAAGATGCGTTTTATGCTCAGACCGCTGTTGAAGCTGTCAATCTTGCAACCGTGTCGCAATTAGAGAATATCTTTGAGGCAAACAAGGATTATATCAAGGCCGAGCTTGGCGCAGGCAGCGATTTCAGCAAGCTGAGTGCGGAACAAAAAACAAGTTTGTGGCAGGCGCTGCTCCGCAAGGATAAGCCTTTGAGGACGCCGTTCGCAGCCTGTGCGGAAATCAAAGAAGCCTTTGATGATGAAGTTGACGCGCTGCTTAATGAAGAACCGGCACCTTCATCAAAACCAAAGAATGATAAAGATAATTCAACGAGAACCGTAACGTATACGCCGGTTGATCCGGGGGTATATCCGACACCTTCTCCGGAAAGCGTCAATTTTGTTGACGTTCCCAACGATCATTGGGCTGCAGCCAGCATCAAGGCGCTCGCCAAGGACGGCGTGATCGTCGGCAGTGGCGACCGTTTCAGACCGAATGACAACGTCACCAGGGAAGAATTCATTAAAATCCTGATCGAAGCTTTTGGACTCGTTGACGAAACCGCAACGGCTGATTTCAGCGACGTCAGCAGCGGCGAATGGTATTATAAATATATCGCAAGCGCAAGCAAGCTTGGCATATCCAAGGGTCAGGACAACGGCACATTCGGAATCGGCAGGAATATCACGAGACAGGAAATGGCTGTTCTTCTGTACAGGGTTGCAGGATATGTTCAGATCGAACTTCCGCAGAATTCACCGGAAATCATCTTTGCGGACGCGGATACCATTGATGACTATGCAAAAGCCGGCATTGCCGCTATCCAAAAGTCCGGCATCGTCAAAGGCGTCGGCGACAATCGTTTTGCACCATCGGACAACGCAACACGTGCAATGGCTGCGCAGGTGGTTTATCTGCTCCGTGCACTCAAAAAATAACAAACTGCGAGAAATTCAATTATTTTGACCGAGAGGAAGGATAGATATGCATACTAATAAAAGGATACTGGCGTTTCTCGTAGTGTTTACCATGTTGTGCGGTATGATGGTAATCAACACAGGGGTTAACGCCGCAAATGAGTTTTCGTCCAAAACAGTTCACGCCGATGCAACATACACCCTGGATGCGGCATACACCGGCACAGTAACAGTCGAGTTTGATTTTACGCCGCAGAGCAACGCCAGGGCGGGTGAGATCGGCTTTGCCAGCTCCACAACGAATGTTACGGGATGGGGCAATCTGCCGATGATCATCCGTTTCACGGCAACCAGCGCTACCGACACCCCGTTTCCCGGCGCGTTTGACGCTAGAAACGGCGACGGATACGATGGCGCCACCAGTGTTGCGTGGGAAAAGAATAAAAAACACCATATTAAGCTGGTATCGACCTTGTCATCCAAGAAATACAGCGTCTGGGTAACGCCGGAGGGCGGTACTGAAACGCAAATCGCCAAGGATTTTAATTTCCGTTCGAGCGCAGGCAGCATGGCTGACCTCGGCAAGATCACTGTTATGGGCAAGAGCGACGGCGATGCGCTCATCTCTAATTTCACTGCAAGCGGCGGCGCAGCAGGTTCAGTTTCGACTCCCTCTACACCGGCGCCCACCTCGCCTTCGACCGCCAGCTCAATATCAGGCGACCTGATGGCAAAGGCGGCGTTTGAAAGCGCCGGTTACAGCCTTGGCAACAGATATACAGGCAATGTGACCGTTGAATTTGACGCCACACCCATAACTGCGAAGAACATGGAAATCGGTCTGACTGCAGCCGAGGCAAATGTCACAGGCTATGGTAACCTGGCGATGATCGTACGCTTCCAAAAGCAGTCAGACACCGGTGCGATAGACGCGTACGATGGCTCCGGCTATTCTGCGTTGACCACGCTTAAATGGGTGAGAGAGACCACTTATCACGTCAAGGTGCAGTCTGAAATCACCTCCAAGAAATACAGTGTATGGGTCACATCCCCCGACGGGACGGAAACCCAGATAGTCAACAATGCGGCATACCGTAATGGCGCGGCTCCCGTAGTAAACGTCGGTAAGATTTATGTCAAAGGTGTAGCGGACGGCGACTTAAAGGTATCGAACGTAAAAGTCAGCGGCACAGCGTCAAGCGTTGCAACGCCGACGCCTACGGCAACAGCAAAGCCCCAGCCGGTCACAACCGAACCGCCGACAACTTTCTCGGCGGATATCACGAACCATGCGAACAGAAACGCCTTAGAAGTTTTGGCGGCGCTTCGTGTGCTTCCGAGCGGTACGTTCAACCCCGATGAAACCTTGACGAGGGGCGCTTTTGCGTCACTGCTTGCAAGGGCTATGGGTCATCCCGACGCAGACAAGAGTATGAACGAACAGATTTTCAAGGACGTTCCGTCAACACATCCTTATGTGGGCAGTATCTGCTTCGCATACGGTCTTGGTATCATTAGCCCGAATGAGGCTGACATGTTCTATCCGGACGAGCCGATTAAGTTTGAACAGGCTGTAAAGATGATTGTTGTCGCATTGGGTTATGATTTGTATGCAAAAGACAGAGGTGCCTACCCTGTCGGCTACATCAATATCGGCGGCGAGAAGGGCATCACCAAGTCTGTTTCGGCATCGATAGACACACCTCTGACGAAGGCGCTTGCCGCTCAGATGTTGTTCAATGCTTTGGAAGTAGACCTCATGAAATCGGTTGCTTTCGGTGTTACTTCGGAATATGCCATCACCAAAGGTGAAAACATGCTGACTGAATTGCTTGGTATGGAAAAGCAAAAGGGTCAGGTGGTTACCAATTCCAGAACGAAATTGACAGGTATCGGCAATGTCAGACTGCACGAGGTTGAAATCAAGGTCGACAATCAGCCGGTACGCTATGACATCGGCTATACCGACGCAGCGGATATGCTCGGTTATCCTGTTGTGTTCTATGCAAAAGTCGATGAAGATAATGACCAAAAAACTTTGGTTTACATTAAGAAAGACACATCAAAAATTGATTCAGTCACCGTCAAAGCGGATGATATTTCAGGCGACAGCCCGCAGTTTTCACTTGACAAGTTTGTCTATGAGGATGCCGACGGCAACAAAGAAGAACTTAAAATTGCCGATCAGCCCAAGGTGATTTTCAACGGCGTGGCTTATAACGCATATACTTTGAATGACTTCCGACCCGCATCGGGCGAGGTGACACTGATTTCCACCGAAGGCGATGACATCTATGACATCATATTGATTACGTCTTATGTTAACTATGTTGTTGACAGGACCAGCACTGACAATTTCATCGTATCGGATAAATATGCTATGCCGAACCTTGAGCTGGACCCCGACACCAATGCTTACGATGTTGAAATCTATAAAGGCGGCAGTCGTGTGCCATTCACTGCTTTGGCTAACTGGGATGTGCTTTCAGTAGCGGTCAGCAAGACACCCGGCGGCAAGGTGTTCAAGAAGGTTATGGTGTCCACTGACAAAATAAGCGGTACAATCACCGAAATCAATGCTACTGACGACAGTTACCTGATTAACGGTGTCGAATACAAAAAGGCTGCCAATCTTGCCAATAAGACGCTTCAAAACAATGATACCGGCACATTCTATTTGGATATCGAAGGTAAAATTGCCGGTGTTGATACCACTGCCGATTCGGGACGTAAGTATGGCTTCCTGTTTGCGCATGCCGTCCAAAAGGGCGTAGCAGGACGTGTACAATTTAAGCTGTTCACGGATCAAGACAAGTTTGTTACCTTTGTGTCAGCCGAAAAGATTTCGCTCAACGGTGCACCAAGGGTAAAGGCGTCGGACGTCTCAACAAACAGTGCGATTTACGACATCGCAACCACATCAACAAAGAGACAGCTGATCAGATATAAGACAAACGCCAGCGGTGAAATTACCGATATTGATGTTGCAAGTGTAACAATGGGCGATCCTACGTCGACCTCGGTCATATACGACAAGGCACGACGTGACGCCGATTTGTCAATGATTGAAGACGATGTATTTAGGATTGCTGCACCGTTTGCAGCCCGCAACAACAGAAAGTTCCCGGGCGGAGCAACTATCAACGGATATCATGTCGGCTCATCTGCCAGCACGCCCTTGCGTTTCTTCTATGGTCCACAGACGATTGTCTTTAAGGTGCCTGTTGTTAGTGCAGTTGCAACGTCCGCTTACAGCGACGATGAAGATCGTTACAGCGTCTACCCCGCCAACAATAAGGCAAACAACAGGAATTCTTATGTAGAGTCATATGATGCGGATATCGGAGGCTTGGTAAAAGTTATTGTTGAGAGATACAGCATCAGCGAAAACCCCGATATTGATTATAGCGATACCATGAAGGTCATCGAAAGCGTCAGCGATACGATTGATGACGAAGGCAATATTGTCAAGAAGGTCAATTACTACGATGACGGCGTGCTTGTGAGCAAGGTTGTTCCGAATGGCATCACCCCCACGTTAAAACTCAATCCTGCCGCCGGATACGCTTATTTGGACAACAATAAGGTTAAGGTGGACAATGTACCTAAGACTACACCTGTACTTTATGTACCGCCTACCTACTCGCTCAAAGCCGGCGATATCATTGCAATTAGTACGAATTCCAAAGATAATATTGACGGCATGGAGGTTATCTTCTCGGATGCTTCCGGTATAAGGCTTGCGGCAACCAATAACAACAATTCAACAGAACAGGTCGTTTCGGGCAAAGTCAGATACTTGGATAACACGGACTTTGTGACGCTTGACACCGGCTTGCCGGTGAGCGATGCAAGGTCATACTTCAAATTTGTCTTGCAGGCAGCAACAAAGTACTACACCTACGACTTTGAGACAGAGGTGGTCAAGTCTGCTTCTGCGGCTGATATGGCTGTCAACGACATGGTAGTCGTCAGATTAGCCTCATCCCGAACGATGGAAGTCATCATTATCAAGAATAGCAGTCACGAATGGGGCTTAGCTGACACGCTGTAAAGTGAAGTTGTTATTAACGAAAAGGGGGACAATTCATGTTTAGAAATAATGTTCTGAAAGTGGCTGTAGCGGTAATGCTCACAATGCTATTGGTCATGCCGATGGTTTCAGGTGTTGATGTGAACTGGGAATCCAATAGGGAAACCCCAAGAAGCGGTGTTGTGCGGCACGATATTGGTGAAAACACGGGTATCGTTTCGTTTAGATGTACGATGAAGATAAATGTAGACGGCGGCGGTATTTTGGGTTTTGCTGACAGCGCTTTTATGGCAAGCGAATGGGCTGGTTTCGGCGCAACGCCTGTCGCTGTGCGTGCAGTCAACAACTCAAGTACAACCGTAAAGAACTCCTTTGATGCATACAATGGATCAGCAAACTACTCACAGGATGCCGTAGTAACTTATTCAGCAGGGGATATCTTTGATGTCAGGGTTGAAATCAACGTTGACGCCAGGACATTTAGCGTATGGGTAGCGCCGTCCGGCAGTCCGGAAATACAGATTGCCCATGATTATGCATTCAGAAGCGGCAGTGCCACCGGTATTACGAAGATTGACTCCTTATATGTTATCAACACAGGCAGTTCAGCCGACAATCGTATCACGGTCACCAGTTATTCACTGAGTGTAGAAGCTACGGCATTCTCGTATGAGGACAACACAGGCAACCCGCTTGTTTCGTCGGCACCGCTTACCGCAGGTCAGGAAGTTGTTGTCAAATGCGTACCGGAGTCTGGAACGCCTGAAGCGACCGGTAAAATGCTTGTAGCAGTCTTTGACGGGACCACGCTGATCGATTTAGTATTGGCGGAACTGACCGATTCGGCTTATACGGCAAACTTGACGATTGGGAAAGATAATGCAACGCTTGAAGTTTTCATCATTGATGATCTTATCAACTTCAATCCTCGATATGCCGTACAAAAATTCCCGAAGTAATGACAAGCGCAATAAAATGAAATCATCCGGCCGTGTTACAGTTCACTGTAACACGGCTTTTTATCTAATGGGAAATTCGAGAAGTTTCTTATTAAATAAAAAAGCGCCGCAAGGCGCTTTTTTTATTTCATTTTGCTGCTGTTAATTACCCTGCAAGGCTTGACAAATCTCAAAATAGTAGTATTATATTATTATATCAATTGTTGCATACGTGTACAGGATATGGCAATTTCACTGGAGGCATCGATCACAGGTGGTCATCACATTGATATGACAGAGGCGTCCTATTCTCTGTCATATGAAAATATTTAATTGTTTCCTTGAAAAGACTTTCGGTTTCGCACCTAAAAATTCTGAAAGAAATCCGCCATATTTTCAGCTATGAAGATGCGAGAGGACAATATCTTTGCGGCTGAATTTTTGTTATGCCGGGGACATATGTCCGTTTGTACGGCAAAGCTGGCACGGAGTGGCACAATCAAAATACGATAAGAGGAGAGGCAAAAGCATGGAGACACAGATCAAGCAGGTTTTGGAAAGGGTAAAAACAAATGCGGAACGTTTTCAAAATCTAATCCCCAAGAACATGATGGACAGAGAAGGAAAATACTTGTTGGGTACAGGCGGCGGCTGGATTGACTCATTCTGGATCGGTATGCTGTATTTGGCGTACGGATACACCAGGGATCAAAGCTATCTTGACGCGGCAACGAAATATCAGGACTTTTTTGCCGAAAGGGCGGAGAACGACAAGGATGTTTGTGCAAAAAAGAATTACATACCGCTCGACCATGATACGGGCTTTATTTTTTCGCTGTCGGAGGTGGCGAGGTATAAGCTGACAGGTGATCCCGAGGCAAAGGAAATCGCCCTCAAAGCCGCCGATGTTTTGGCAGGACGCTACAATGAAAAGGGCAAGTTTATCCTTGCATGGGATCCGTGGCCGTGGGAGACCCCAGAGCAAAGTGCGAAGAAAGTGGGAAAGTTCATCGTTGACAGCATGATGAACGTTCCGTTTTTGATGTGGGCATACGAAGAGACGGGCAACAAAAAATACCGTGACGTCGCAATCAACCACACTGAAACGGTGCGCAAATACATCGTACGTCCGGACTTCTCGACCTACCACACATTTAACATAAACCCGAATACGGGCGAGCCTGTCGGCGGAGAAACCCGTCAGGGGTATGCCGACGAATCGACGTGGAGCCGCGGTCACGGTTGGAGTATCTACGGTTTTGCGCTGATGTACGGATATACGAAAAACCCGGTATATCTTGAAACGTCGATTAAGCTGGCGGATAATTTTCTTGGCAAATTAACGTCATGTATGATACCGACTTGGGATTTTGACACCGTTGATCTCGACTTTGCGCCATGGGACAGCTCGGCAGGCGCACTGGCGGCGTCCGGTCTTTTGGAAGTCAGCAAATATGTCGACGGCGACAAGAAGGCGTATTATAAGGATAAGGCGAAGCAGATGCTTGACAGTCTGATCGTTTATTGTTCAACGCTGAATTTGCCCTGCGGGTTTGAGCCTTTGCTGCTGCATGGCTGTGTCGGCCCCGCATATAAAAAAGGCGATAACAATCTCATTACCAACGCACAGATCGAAAAACCTCTGATCTACGGTGATTATTACTTTTTTGAAGCATTGATCAAGTATGTTGATCCGCAATTCAAGCTGTTTTGGTAAATTGCGTGACGCCTGATACGGGCAAATGCGTCGGTCCGTATAATGATGTTTTTGAATGGAGAGGTTTATGGATATCACATTATTTAAAAACCCGCCGACCCTGTTCAGACCCGCGCCGTTTTGGAGCTGGAATGACCACATGTGTGCAGAAGAGCTGACCAGACAAATCGACGAGATGACGGATAAGGGCTGGGGCAGCTATTTCATGCACGCCCGTGTCGGTCTTATCACGGGCTATTTGTCGGACGAATGGATGGAGCTGACCCGTGCCTGTGCGGAAAAAGCAAGGGAAACCGGTACCTATGCATGGCTGTATGACGAAGACAAATGGCCCTCCGGCTTTGCGGGCGGTGAAGTCCCTGAGATGAATGAAGCATATTTGAGCCGCGGTTTGGTGCTGCTTGAACCCCATGAGCTGACCGAAAGCGACACTGTTTTGACGGAGGTATCGCACAGCGGCAAAGCCTTTTGCATCTGCAAAAAGGTGTCGAAGCTCGATAATATATGGTTCAACGGCACAAATTACGTCGATCTGATGAATCCGGAAGCGGTTCAGGCGTTTATCGACTGCACGCACGAGCGTTACCGGGAGGCGTGCGGCGAATACTTCGGCAAGGAGATCCCGGGCATCTTCACCGACGAGCCGTGTTATTTTATGTACAAGGACTACCCCATGCCCGCATTGCCATGGTCGGACTATCTGCCCGATTTTTTTACGAGACATAAAGGCTATGCCATTACCGACCGCTTGGAGGAGCTGTTTTTTGACACGGGCGACTATCGGAAGGTGCGCTTTGACTTTTTCGACTGCGCCACCCGCTTGTTCTTAGAGAGCTTCACCAAGAAATACTATGACTGGTGCTGCAAGCACGGTATGCTCATGACAGGGCATTATATGGCGGAGGATGACATGGTCTACCAAACGATGTGGTCAGGCGCCGTCATGCCGCACTATCAGTTTATGCACTGGCCGGGCGTCGATAAACTGTTCCGGCATATCGGGCAGCTGGTGACAGTGAAGCAGCTGACCTCAGTCACCGACCAGTTGGGCAAGGAAAGGGCGTTTTGCGAAGCCTTCGGTGGAGCAGGTCAGCAGGTCAGTTTCTTCCATCGGAAATGGATCACCGACTGGCAGGCAGTGCTCGGCATCAGCTTTGTCAACTGCCACCTTTCACTGTATTCCATGCGCGGCGAACGTAAAAGGGACTTTCCGCCGAACCTTTTCTACCAGCAGCCGTGGTGGGATAACGAAAAAGGATTTTCCGACTACACCGGCAGGCTCAGCTATATCGCCTCCGCAGGCAAGCGGGATGTTGATATCCTGATCATCCACAGCATTGCGAGCGTGTGGAGCGAATATTCGCCGCTGCACAAGGACGGCGGTTTTGGCGCCGAAAACGGTGAATATAATGCACCCTTTGAGCAGATATCCAAGCTTTTGATGGCAAACAAGCTGGACTTCCACTACGGCGACGAGATCATCATGGAGGATAATGCCAGGGTGGAGGACGGCAAGCTGTATATCGGCGGCTGCGGCTATTCAACGGTGGTCGTTCCTCCATCTTGCACACTGCGCAAAAATACGGTGCGTCTGCTCAAAGCATTCGCCGAGCAGGCAGGCGCCGAAAACCTGATCTTCGTTGGCAAGAACCCCGACAGGATCGACGGTGAAAAAGCGGATCTGCCGTTTGACGGCGACGTGACAAGGGTTTTGAGTGCGGACAAGCTGCTGAGCACACTGGACAGCCGCTATGCGGATAGGATCAAAATCACCGACATGGCGACAGGGAAGAATGCGCCGAAGGTTTGGTGCCATATCCGAAAAAGCGGCGAGGGGCAAAACATCCTGATTGCCAATACCGACGAAAAGCGTGAGGTCACCGTCCAAATCGACGTGAAAGGCTTGAGCGCCCCTAAAGCACTTGATATGATGACCGGCGAAGCCTATATGCTGCCCTGTGAGCAGCGTGACGGGGGTGCCGCCCGCATAACCGTGACCTTCGGACCGGCCGGCAGTTTGCTGATTACCGACTATGCGCTGGATGACGTATGCGAAACTCTGCCGAAGTTTTTGGGCAGCGGCGTGGTATTTGCGGACAAAAAAGCCGCACTTGGCATCATCGGCGGCTGGCAGGTCAGACCCTTGGAGGAGAACGTGCTGCCGCTTGGTCAGGTGACGCTGTACTTAGACGGCAAAAAGGTGCTGGAAGACCAAACGATCGAACACGCATGGCACGACCATTTCTATAAAGCCAAAAACGGCACGCCGTTTCGCGCGGAGTATCGCTTTGAGGTGCTGAAAGTGCCGGACAGTGCAGTCACAGCGATTATCGAGGTTGCGGAAAACCTTGACAGCATCACCTTTAACGGCACGAAGGTCACCGCCTTAAAGCAGCGTGCAGAGCGCGGCGCCTTTGACGGGTCAAAGAGCTGGAAAGACCCGAACTTTACAAGGGTGCCGCTCGATGGCTTGGTCAGGGAAGGCACGAATGTGCTCGTCATTGAGGGTATCAAGGTCAATAACATCACCGGCACGGGCTGGCACGAGCGGGTGGCGGATTATAAGAACCATATCCCGACCGAGGTGGAGACGGTCTATATCATTGGGGACTTCCATGTGACCGACATCAACCGTGAGACCTTTATAATAGACGGCGGCAAGCCGGCGGCATTCAGCGCAGATTTGTGCGACGCGGGCTACCCCTTTTATGCAGGCAAGTTTGAATACACGGCAAAGGCGGTATATCAGCCCAAGGGCGGTCAGGCGTTCATCGAGATCGGTAATGTCGACGCCGCCTGCTTAGAGCTGTATGTCAACGGTCAGCTTGCGGACGTCAGATATTGGGGACCGTATCTGTTCGACGTCTCGGGTGTGCTGCGTGAGGGTGAAAACGACATCAGGATCGTCGCCTCAACGACGCTCTTTAACGTGATGGGACCGAACAGGATTGCGGACATCGAAAACGAGCTGTTCTTCACCCCGAGAAGCTTTGTCGACTTTTCTAGGAGCACCAAGCGTCATATGCTTTTCCCCTTTGGGTTGGGCAGCGCTGTGGTTTGTGAGTATTAAGGCGAGTTATCAATACAAAATCAAATATAACGGAGGGAAAGGATCATGAGCTTTAAAATATGCGCTATCGGCTGCGGCAGTCACGCTAAGATAGCATTGGGACCGTCTTACAGGAAATATGTCGAGCTTCATCCGGACGCGGAGCTTGCAGCGTGCTGCGCTTCGCGAGAGAGCACGGCGGAGGCTTTCAGGGAGCAGTTCGGATTTGCGAGGGCGTACGCCGACATCGATCTGATGCTCGATACGGAAAAGCCTGATGCGGTGAGCCTGTGTCTGCCATGCGAAATCACGGCGGCAATATCGGCAAAGGTGCTGGAAAAGGGCTATCCGCTGATGCTGGAAAAGCCGCCGGGGGTAGACCCGCAGGAAACGCTTGCGCTGATTGCGGCGGCGGAGAAAACAAAGACGCCGAATATGGTTGCTTTCAACCGCCGCCATACGCCGCTGCTCAAAAAATTCAGACAGCTTATTTCCGAGCTGCCGACCGGGGTTCAGAACATCCAATACGATATGTTCAGAATCAACCGCAAGGACCCCGATTTTTCCACCACCGCCATCCATGCGATCGATGCGGTCAGGAGCATTCTTGGTTCGGATTACAGCTATGTCAATTTCCATTACCAGGCGTTTCCCGAGATCGGCGAAACGGTCACCAACATCTTTATGTACGCCGAATTTGAATCGGGTGCGACGGCGCAGATAAATGTCTGCCCTGTTGCCGGAACGGTCGTCGAGCGTGCGGTTGCCAACGCCTACGGGCATACGATTTCTATGAATTTGCCGGTCATGAGCTCGACCGAAAAGGTCGGCAGCGTCACGCATATTGAAAAAAAGGTGGTCGTCGGGGAATACAGTGGTAACGACGAGGGCATATTTGACGGTCCGGCAATTTTTGAAACCAACGGCTTTTACGCACAGTTTGCATCGTTTATCGACGACATCCGAAACGGCAGGAACCCCGTGGATGACATCAAATCGGGTCTGCAAGCGGTTGAAATCGCAACCTGTATCAGAAACAGGGAAAAGGAATACCGTAAAACCCGCTGAGGCGTGTTAAACCAAGGAGGCAGCAACATATGAAGATTTTAGTGGCGTTTCCAAACAATGCGGTCCGAAAGACCTTTATTCCCGAATGGCTGGAAAAGAAGATCGAAAGCCTGGGCGAAACCGAGTGGAATACCACCGATAAGCAGTTTCCGAAAGAGGTATTAAAGGAAAAGCTCAGGGGCGTTGACGTCTGCATCTCGGGATGGAGTATGCCGCAGCTGGACGAAGAAGCGCTGCAAAACGCCGACCGGTTAAAGCTGCTGGTGCATACGGGCGGCACTGTCGGCACGATTGTCAGCGACAAGCTCTATGACATGGGCGTCAAGGTGCTCAGCGGCAATCTGCTCTATGCGGAATCGGTGGCGGAGGGCGTGATTGCGTATATGCTGTCATCCTTGCGGGACATTCCGTTTTATAACGGCGAGATGCACAAGGGCAAATGGGGGAGCGTCAACAATACCAGCGAAGGTCTGCTCGACCAAACGGTCGGCATCGTCGGCTACGGCACGATTTCCAAAATCGTTATCAACATGTTAAAGCTTTTCCGTACCAAAATCAAGGTCTATTCAAGGTACATCTCCGACGAGGAGTGCGCCGCGAACAATATCCAAAAGGCGAGTTTGGAAGAAATCTTCTCGACCTGCAAAATCATTTCTCTCCACTCGGCGCAAAGCCCGTCCACCTGTAATATGGTCAACAAGCCGCTTTTGGACAGCATATCTGACGGTGCGATCTTGATCAATACGTCAAGGGGCAGCATTGTCGACGAGGATGCGCTGGCTGAGGCGCTGGCGTCGAAACGCTTTAAGGCAGTGCTGGATGTTTATCAAAAAGAGCCGCTGCCGGCGGACAGCCCGCTCATCAGGATGGACAACGTTCTGCTCATGCCGCATATGGCGGGACCGACGCTGGACAGACGGCCTTATATCACCGATGCGTTGCTGAATGATGCCATAGGCTTCTTTGAGGGCAAGCCTCTCACCTATGAGATTACTTCTGAATTTGCGGGACGTATGACCAAATAGTTAAAAAGAGCCGATAAAAAGCGCCTCAGGCGCTTTTTGCGGTTATATCTACAAGGAGTGATCATGATGCACTTCGTCTATATATTGTCGTGTGCGGACGGCACTCTGTATACGGGCTGGACGACCGACTTAGACGCCAGGGTCAGCGCGCACAGTAAAGGTCAGGGCGCAAAGTACACCAAGGTGCGCCTGCCCGTGTCACTGGTCTATTCCGAAGCCTTCGGGGACAAGTCGGCGGCGCTCAAACGGGAAATCGCCATCAAAAAACTGAGCCGCAGCCAAAAAGAACGCTTAATAGCGGATACCAAGGAGACGCTGTGATGAGGATTTTAATTGATGCGGACGGCTGCCCCGTTGTGGATATAGCGATTGCGGCCGCTAAAGCGCATGGCATAGAATGTCTTATCCTGTGCGACACCTCGCACCATTTTTCACGTGAGGGCGCAAGGACGGTCACCGTGTCCAAAGGGGCGGACAGCGTGGACTTCGCTTTGGTAAACATGGTGCAAAAGGGCGACATTGTGGTGACGCAGGACTATGGGCTTGCGGCGATGTGCTTGGCGAGAAGTGCGGCAGTCATCAGCCAGGACGGTCTGATCTACGACCACACCAATATTGACGGGCTGCTGATGCAGCGTCACACAGCAAAGAAAATCCGTATGTCGGGCGGACGCCTGAGAGGCAGCCCCAAACGTACCGAGGTGCAAAATAAGCGGTTTGAAGAGGCGCTTACCCGCCTCATTAAACCATAAAACCGGAAAGGAACAAAGCATGGAAAACAGCAAAAAAGCGCTAAGCGTTTACTTTGCCGTCGTCGCACTGACAGGCGTCGCATTGGCGCTCAGCGACCAGATTTTCTCAAACTATTTTAAGGATGCCTATCAAGTCAGCGCCTTTCAGCGCGGGCTGATTGAGCTTCCCCGTGAGCTGCCGGGCATCATCGGTATGCTTGTCATCGCCTCGCTGTCATTTTTAGGCGACATCAGAATATCTGCCATTGCCCAGCTGCTCAGTGCGGCAGGTCTATTGATACTCGGTCTCTTCACGCCCGTGTTCGGGGTGATGTTGATCTTTTTGTTCATCAACTCAATGGGGATGCACTTGTTTTTCCCCTTGCAGGACGGTATCGGGCTGGCATTGATCGGCTCGGAAAATGTCGGCAAAAGAATGGGACAGTTCAAGGCGGTCGGCACGGCGTTTACGATGCTGGCGGGCATTGTGGTCTTCATCGGGTTCCGCATCGGCTGGTTCAGCTTTACAACCCCTATAAAGACGGTGTTTTTGATCAGCGCCGCCGTGCTTTTCGTCATCATGGCGCTGCTGATGTATATGCAGCGCTTGGTCAAAACCCCCATCCACAAGGAAATACGGCTGAGACTTGTCTTCCGCAGGAAATACAAATACTATTACATACTGGCGATCATGAACGGCGTACAGAAGCAGATCATGTTCGTCTATGCGCCGTGGGTCTTGATCGAGATTTTGAGCAAAAAAGCCGACACCATCGTGGCGCTGTCAATTGCCGGAGCTTTTCTTGGCATTTTCACCTTGCAGATCATCGGCAAATGCATTGACAGGTTCGGCATCCGAAAAATGCTGTATGCCGAAGCGCTGTCGTTTATCTTTGTATACCTCGCCTATGGCGTTATGACGTCGGGCTTTGCCGGCGGCAGGCTTGCTACGGTCGGAGCTCCCGTCGCGCTCACGCTTGCCATATTCATCTTAGACAAAATATCCATGCAGTTTGCCATGGTCCGAACCGTCTACCTGCGCTCCATCAGCCACGACCCGTCCGAGATCACCCAAACGCTGTCTACCGGTATCAGCATGGACCATATCGTCACCATCGGGTGCGCGTATTTGGGCGGCGTTGTTTGGATGACCTTCGGACCGCAGTATATCTTCTATGCGGCGTCGGCTCTGTCGCTGGTCAACTTAGCGGTCGCAAGGCTGGCGGTCATTGACGATACCGCACGGTAAACGGATTTTGCAAAGCGTTTCGCACCGACAGGTTCGTCCGCTGCCACTTTGGTACAAAATCATTGTACCAGGTATGGATATTCTCAAAATAAGACTCCGCCATCGCCTTGTTCAGGTCGTCAATGTCCTCGTATTCAAGCAGCCGTGCGATTTGCGGCGCGGCGTCGGTCGACAGCGTCATCGTGTAGTGCAGCCCGACCCTGCCGCCGCGCATGTATTGGTTGATTTGGCTCTCGGCGATATAGCGGTCAATCGGTACGAGGTTTAAAATCATATAATAGACGAGCGCGATGGAAAGGTAAACGGCGATGATGTTGAACTTTGGCTTTAAAATATAGGCAAGCGTGACAAGAAGCCCGAGCGATTCAAAAATGAGAAAACCAAGAACCATAAACCGCAGCCTTGTCAGCCCGTCGCTGTCGCTGTACAGCATCATGCGGAAGAAGGAGGACGCCAGCATCACGATGGTCGTCAGGCAGAGGTAGCAGCTCAGCGCTTTCGTGAAGCTTGCCCAGCCACCGCGCTTTTGCTTTGACAGCGAAACGGTGAGCAAAATCAAAGCGATATTGACGCCGCTTAAAAACAGCAGCTCAAAGAACCCCTTTCTGGCATAGTCCGCGTAGCTGAGATTATACGGCAGGGCGCTCAGTGCAAAGAGGTATTTGAATTGGATGGCGACAAACAGCGTGTAGACGACCAGCAAAGAGGAAAGCAGCGTATTCAAAACGATCAGATCGCCGTGCCTTTCCTTTGCGTCGTCAGGCGCAGTTTCTTTCTTGTGATGGGCGGTGTAAATGACGCCCAGTAAGTATGTCCCGACCGCCATGCCAAACAGGGTCTTTAATACCATATTGAGGTTGACGTATTTCGACAGCTCTTTAAAGAAGTCCGCCACACCGTGTGAAAAGACCATGTCCGCGCTTGACAGGATGGCGGCGGCAATGATAAGCGATGGGACGGTGACCGCTAAAGCGATTAGTACGCGCTTGATGACCGGCGCCTTTTCCTTGTTGATTTCAAGCCCCCATTTGTACGGCAGCACAAAGTGTTTCAGTGGCTCAACCATTCTTTCTAAAATATTGACCAAAAACCTTGCCGTCGTGTCCTTAATGTTAAAATCTACAAACATCACGGCGTACACGATCACGCTGACAATGACGTTGGGCACCCGAAACATCGTGTTACCGCTGATAAAGGCGTTTGCCGACATGATCAATACAGGGATGTAAAGCCACAGCCTTTTACGGTCGGGGACGACAAACCAAAGGCACACAAGCTGCAAAAGCGCAAAGACCGGTACGCTGACGCCGGCGTTTTCGGGCAGCACCAGGTAGGTAAAGCTGACCGCCGACACCAGAAAATAGACGATCAGCTTGTTTTTAAAGGTGTTTTCCATGTCCGTTTCCTCCCTTTTCGGAAAAAAGTTAAACCTGACCTTCATCAGCGTCAGCGTGATTGTCAAAACAGCGCCGATCGCCGAGCCGATGATGCCTGATAAATAAATCAGAAACCAGTCCTCGTTATAGTACGAGCCGTATTCCTCGAAAAGTGCGTAAGTATATTGTCCTATTCCTGTTACTGAAAAGAATATTTCCACTCCGATCAGAAATCCCAGCCCCGTAAAGCCTGTTATCAACAGCCGGCTGACCTTTTCGTTTATCACAAAAATAAACACCATAAACCCGAAGGCAACGATTGTCCCAATCGTCTCGGGTGAATTGGATGACATCTTAAAGTCGGGCACATTGATATAAATAATCTTATGCAGTACCAACAAAACCGCCGCAAGCCAAAACCCTTTTTTGACATAAACGCTGTTGTTCATCGTGTTCACTCCTTCACATATTCCAAAATGTCAGACGGCTGACAATCAAGCGCCTTGCAGATTTCTTCCAGGGTGGAAAAGCGGATCGCCTTCGCCTTGTTATTTTTGAGTATCGACAGGTTTGCGGGGGTGATATTGACCCTTTCCGCAAGCTCCATCAGCCCGATTTTACGCTTTGCCATCATCACGTCAAGGTTTACCGAAATTGGCATGCATATCACTCCCTTAGCATTGGAGAGCCGAACACGTACAGCCCCCGCCGCGTTAATTTTGCGTCTTTCTTTGCGTGATGGGAAATGCATATTTCCCGTCACACAAAAATATTAAATAATTCCTTGGCAAACGGTTGCGTTGTCGCACATAAAACATCAAAGGCGTTTTGTTCTTCGCTGTCGGTTGGCGTCAGTCGACTGACCTCCTTCGCCGCGAAATCCATCAAAATTTCCAGCTGCGGGGGTGCTTCGCAGTTTTGGGCGAGAGGATTTTTGTTTTATGAGAGGAAATAGAAATTTTCTCTCATAAAACAACATGAATTGATTCCTTGGCAAAGGCTTATGTCAGCGCACCTAAAAAGTGCAAAAGGCACTTTTTGATAGGCAAGCAAAATCACGCAGGTAATACTGACGTATTGCCAAGGGATTTTGCGCCGCATGGGCACAAATCCGCCGTCCAAAACCTATGCGTGTTCGACTCTTCAATGCTATACCGTTAAATCATGTTCTTCCTTGTAGTAGACCGCCTGCTTGAAGATGTCCTTTAACGTTAGGCAGAAAAGCGCGGCGATGCCAAAAACGATCATAATCACTGCGGTCGCAAGCGTAAACCAAAACAGGCATTTAACGAGGTATATGACGGCGATCAAAAGGCTTGCCACCGCCATCCTGCGAAAGCTGCTGACGTTGCGCATCACAAAGGGGTTTCCGCCGAGCAGGGTTTTAAACATCTGTTTTAACACAAACAGGATATAGACGGCGCACACGCCTGTCAAAAAGAGTATGACGGAAAACGGCAGGACGACCTCCTCGCCGTACCATGCGTAGCCCCTTGTGAGCTTTGCCAAAAAGACCACCAAAAAGCAGCATACGATCCCGCCGTAAAACATCACGTCAACCGTCAGCTTTGCCAGATGATGCACCAGGCTGTTTTTATACACGCAAGATACCTCCTTCGTTTTATAGGAAATTACGCCAAATCGGCGCAATTTCCACGCTGCGGCGAAGTGAATTCGCCTGCGCTTTCGCTCGCGCGGCGAGCGGATGCGTTCGAGAAAGCGCATACGTGCTCGAACGCTTTATTGCTATTATAACACACCAAAATTGTTTGTCAATATAAATTTATTGAAAAACAATAAATAATTATTCTTAATCAGAAAATTAGGAAGGGAATAAAAAGCCCTCGCCGTTATCATCCGTTGACTTTTCAGGCAAAAAAATATATACTTTTCGTGTGGCGTTTAGCAAATAGTTTTAGGAGGAAATGTTTTGGATATGAAACAAAAAGCGATGCAGTTTCACTATGATATGAAAGGGAAAATTGAGGTCGTATCCCGCACGCCCGTCAAAAGCAGTGAGCAGCTTTCGCTTGCCTATACGCCGGGCGTCGCCGAGCCGTGTATCGCTATTCATAACGATATCAGCCAATCCTACGAGCTGACAAGGCGGCACAATCTGGTGGCGGTCATCACCGACGGCTCCGCCGTGTTGGGGCTGGGCGACATCGGACCCGAGGCGGGCATGCCGGTCATGGAGGGCAAATGTGTGTTGTTCAAGGAGTTTGCCGGCGTGGATGCCTTTCCGATTTGCATTAGGACGCAGGACGTTGATGAATTGGTGCGAACCATCTATAATATATCCGGCAGCTTCGGCGGCATCAACTTGGAGGACATCGCTGCACCCCGCTGCTTTGAGGTGGAGCGCAGGTTGAAAGCGCTCTGCGACATCCCGGTGTTCCACGACGACCAGCACGGCACGGCCATTGTGGTGGCGGCGGCGGTTTTGAATGCGTTAAAGCTGGTGCAAAAGGACATCAAAACTGTTAAATGCGTCATCAACGGCGCAGGCTCGGCAGGCTCGGCGATCGCCAACCACCTCATGAGCCTCGGCGTGACTGATTTGATCATGTGCGACCGGTTCGGCATCTTGTGCGAGGGCATGGACGGACTGAGCGCCGCGCACGTCGATATGAGCAAAAGGACGAACAGAGATAAGCTGACCGGCACGCTTGCCGATGCCATATCGGGGGCAGACTTGTTCATCGGCGTGTCGGCGGCGGGCATGCTGACCAAGGACATGGTGCGCTCCATGGCAAAGGATGCCGTCGTATTCGCCATGGCGAACCCCATACCCGAGATCATGCCGCAGGACGCCTTGGACGCCGGTGCGAGGGTCGTGGGTACAGGCCGGTCGGACTTTGCTAACCAGATCAACAACGTGCTTGCCTTTCCGGGTATTTTCAGGGGTGCGCTCGACGTGCGTGCGTCGGACATCAACGACGAAATGAAGATGGCGTCGTCCTATGCAATAGCGTCGCTGGTTTCGGAAACCGAGCTGAAAGAGGACTACATACTGCCCAAGGCGTTTGATGAACGGGTCGGCAAAACGGTTGCCGCCGCCGTCGCCAAGGCGGCACGACAGAGCGGCGTGGCAAGGATATAAGCAATATTCAATGAGCGCTCGCGCGAATTGTGCGCCAAAACGCGGGCGGCTTTGCCGCCTTCTTTGCGCGTTTTGTGTGCATCGCGCCGCGAGCGTTTTATCAAAGGCCCTATCAGTAGGGGATTTACTTACTATTGATAGATAACCTGTTTATCCCCCATCCACCTATGGAGGTGGGGGTATTAGGGCGTTTGATAAAGCCTGCCGGTTAAACCGGCAGGCTTTTAATTGATTTTTGCGCTCCGGCGAAATGAATTCGCCTGCGCATACGCGCTCGAACGCTTAATAAACCAATATCAATATTTATATGCGCCGCATTCACGCAGGATATTGCGGACGTTTTCATAGTTGGCTTCTTCGACTTCCATAGACCATAGGGTGTTGCCGTCTTTGATGTCCTGCTCATATTCCTCGCTCTTGTGCTGGGGGATGCCGAGGTCGACCAGCGCGCCCACGATGCCGCCTGTCACCGCACCGCCGAGCAGCCCCGCGATCGGACCTGCCGCGGCGATCATGCCGAGCCCGGGGATAGCGATCGTGCCCAATCCCAAAAGCAGCCCTGCCGCACCGCCGAGCACGCCGCCGCTGACCGTGCCCCTTGAAACCTTGTCGTTAGCGGGGGAAGCGTTCTGCTCGTTGGTCACGATCGAGATGTCGCTGGTACGCAGTCCTGCGTCCTTGACCTTTTGCGCCGCATTGATGGCGTCGTCGTGTGATGTAAATATCGCTGTAAGATTTCGTGTCATTGTCATAACCTCCAATTAAATTTGATTTTTCCAACTATATATTTGCCAAATGCACAGAGAAATATTCAAAATTTTATTTACAAATGCACGAATAAGTGTTAAAATATTTGGAATAACACTTGATAATTATAATGTGATGCAATTTTTTGCGAAGTGGGTGACGCTATGAGAATGACGGGTGCGCAGGCGCTGATCAAAATGCTTGAAATTGAAGGGACTGAAGTCATATTCGGTTACCCCGGTGCGGCGAACGCACCGATATACGATGCGCTCAGCAGGAGCAGGAAGATCCGCCATATCTTGCCGAGGAGCGAACAGGCGGCTGCCCACGAGGCAAGCGGCTATGCGCTGATGTCGGGCAAGGTCGGGGTGTGCATGTCGACCTCCGGACCGGGAGCGACCAACCTGGTAACGGGCATAGCGAACGCCTATGCCGACTCTGTCCCGATGGTTGCGCTGACGGGTCAGGTGGCGACGGGGATGATCGGCAGGGATGTTTTTCAGGAGGTCGATATCACGGGCGCGACCGCACCGTTTTGCAAGCACAGCTATCTGGTCAAGGACGCAAGCCTCCTGCCCCAGATTATAAAGGACGCGTTTTACATCGCTTCGACGGGACGCAAGGGTCCCGTCCTGATCGACATACCGATCGACGTTTCCACGGCAGAGTTTGAATTTGTTGACCCGCAGCCCGTGAGCATCAGGGGCTATAAGCCGACGGTCAAGGGGCACAACTTGCAGGTGCGCAAGGTCAGGGAAGCGCTTTCGGCGTCCAAAAAACCGCTGATCATCGCCGGCGGCGGCGTCGGCGGCGCCAAAAAGATTTTATCGGAATTTTCGTCAAAATACAGCATCCCCGTAGTTACGACCCTGATGGGCATCAACCACACCGCCGTGTGCGGAGGCCTGCTGCTCGGGATGATCGGCACGCACGGCAAGGGGGTGGCGAACCGGGCGGTCAGGGAGTGCGACCTGCTCATCGTACTGGGCGCAAGGCTTGGCGACAGAGCATACACTGCCGTCCATTCACAAAAGCTTGACGCCGTGATCGTCCACATCGACATCGACCCTGCCGAGATCGGTAAGAACGTCGGCACTCACATCCCTGTGGTCGGCGACGTCGGGGGCATCTTAAAGCAGATCATGCGTCAGGAAATCGACTGCGACCTTGATATGAACAGGGCGTGGGCGGAGTCTCTGGTCAGCCAAAAGGGCGGCAGGGAATACAAGACCTGCGCCGACACCGTAAATCCCAAGCTTGCCATCAGCGTGCTGTCACAGCTCACCTACGGCGAGGCGGTCGTGGCGACGGAGGTCGGACAAAATCAGATTTGGGCTGCAAATCATTACGATATTTCCTGCGGGGGCAGCTTTGTGACCTCCGGCGGACTAGGTACGATGGGCTTCGGACTGCCTGCGGCAATCGGCGCAAAGGTCGCCGCTCCGCATAAAACAGTTGTCGCCATCGAGGGAGACGGCAGCTTCCAGATGTCGCTGTCCGAGCTCGCCACCATCAAACAATGGGACATTCCCGTTAAGATAATGCTTTTCAACAACCAAAGGCTGGGTATGGTGCGTGAGCTGCAAAGGACCGGTTACCGGTCCAACTACTTTGCGGTACATTTGGACGGCAGCCCCGATTTCGTGAAGCTTGCCGGGGCATATGGCATCGAGGCGAGGCGCGTCTCGTCCAACGATGAGTTGGAGGATGCGATCAAGAAGTTGCTTGAAGGCGACAAGCCCTACCTGCTGGAAGTGATGGTTGGCTGTGACGAGGGAACACTTTAGGCATAGGGGAATCAAACCCGCATAGGTTTTGGGCGGCGGATTTGTGCCCGTGCGGCGCAAAATCCCTTGGCAAGGCAAGGATGACAACGATAAAATACGCAAAAATTACACGGCAGGGGCTGTGCGGATTCGACTCCCCTATGCCTAAGGAGGAATTTTTCAATGGCGAAGCACATTCTGTCGGTGCTGACCGAGAATAAAGCGGGCGTTTTGAGCCGTATTTCAGGTCTGTTCAGCCGCCGGGGCTTTAACATCGACAGCCTTGCGGTCGGTACGACCGAGGACGACAGCGTCTCACGCATGACGATCGTGGTTGACGGCGACGAGTATATTGTCGAGCAGGTTTCCAAGCAGCTCAACAAGCTGATTGACGTCATTAAGATAAAAAGACTGGGCAGCGGCGACACAGTCAGCCGTGAGCTTGCGCTCATCAAGGTGGCGGCGGACAGCGAAACACGCTCCAACATCATTCAGATCGTAGATATATTCAGGGCAAAGATCGTCGACGTGTCCCACGAAACGCTCACCATTGAGATGACCGGATCGTCCGATAAGCAAAAGGCGATTTTCGACCTGCTGTCGCCCTTCGGCATCAGGGAAATGGTCAAAACAGGCATGGTTTCCATTCAAAGGGGTTCAAATATCATCACGAAATAAAATTGGGAGGTTATAGAAATGGCAAAAATGTATTATGAAAAGGATTGTGACCTGGCATTGCTCAAAGGCAAAAAGGTTGCGGTTATAGGCTACGGCAGTCAGGGTCACGCACATTCGCTGAACCTGAAAGAGAGCGGCGTGGACGTCACGGTGGGTCTTTATGAGGGCAGCAAATCGTGGAAGCTCGCCGAGGAGGCAGGCTTGAAGGTCGCCGCCGCACAGCAGGCGGCGGAGCAGGCGGATGTTGTAATGATACTAATTCCCGACGAGAAGCAGGCAAGGCTCTATAAGGACAGCATCGAAAAGGCGTTAAAGCCCGGTAAGACGCTGGCTTTTGCGCACGGCTTCAACATTTTGTTTAATCAAATCAAGCCTCCGGCAGATGTCGACGTTGTGATGATCGCACCGAAAGGTCCGGGTCACACTGTAAGAAGCCAGTTCCAGGAGGGGAAAGGCGTACCGTGTCTGATTGCGGTCTATCAGGACGCAACAGGCAAGGCGAAGGACACGGCGCTCGCATGGGCGGCAGGCATCGGCGGCGCAAGAGCGGGCATCTTGGAGACGACCTTTAAGGAAGAGACCGAGACCGATCTGTTCGGCGAACAGGCAGTGCTTTGCGGCGGCGTTTCGGCGCTGATGAAGGCAGGTTTTGACACGCTGGTCGAGGCGGGCTATCAGCCGGAGAGCGCATACTTTGAGTGCGTGCACGAAATGAAGCTCATCATCGACCTGGTGGTGCAGGGCGGTCTGGAATATATGCGTTATTCAGTCAGCGACACGGCGGAATACGGCGACTATGTGACCGGCAAGCGCATCATCACCGACGAAACGAAGAAAGAAATGAAGAAGATTTTGGGTGAGATCCAGGACGGCACATTCGCAAGAAACTGGATCTTGGAAAATCAGGCGAACCGCCCGCACTTTTTGGCAATGCGCCGCATCGAGAGCGAGCATCAGGTCGAGCAGGTCGGCAAAGAGCTGCGCAAGATGATGACCTGGATAAAATAGAAAACGCAATGATAAAGGCAGACCGTTGAGGTCTGCCTTATGATTTTGCAATCAATGCTTCATATCTTTGCTGCCGCTTCCCTGTCCATAATGATCGTGACGTCGCTGTGCAGATTCAGCAGGGTGGCGGGGCAGGAGGTCGTGATGCCGCCGCTGAAAATACGGGAGACTGCGTCTGCCTTGCTTTCGCCGTTTGCCAGCACCAAAATCCGTTTTGCGCTGAAAATCGTGCCCATGCCCATGGTCAGGCACTGGCTCGGCACCTCATCGTTGCCGCTGAAAAACCTTGAATTCTCTTCAATCGTGCGTGCCGTCAGGTCGTTTTGGTGCGTCCTCTGATACAGCCTTTCGGCAGGCTCGTTAAAGGCGATATGCCCGTTAGAGCCGATGCCGAGTATTGCAAGGTCGATACCGCCGGCATGCGCGATCATCTGCTCGTAATCCCGGCATACGGCGTCAGGGTCGGTCGTCTTGCCGTCGAGCAGATGGATGTTCTCGGGACGGATGTTGATCTTGTTGAAAAAGCTGTCGAACAAAAACCAGCCGCAGCTTTGTTTGTTGCGTTTGCCGATGGGAAAGTATTCGCCGAGGTTAAAGGCGACGGCGGACGAATAGTTGAGCTTTTTGTCAACCAGCGCCATGTACATGCCGACAGGCGTCGCTCCGGAGGGCAGCGCCAAAACGCTGTGCGGCTTTCCGCTGATCTGACCCGCCACAATATCCGCTGCTAAGCGGCTCATCCTGTTGTAATCTTCACTAATGAACTTGATCATACAACGCACACCCCTTTTAAAATATTTTGTTTTTCCATCACTGCGCATCGCCGTTTCAGCGACGCTATATATGATTTTCACAATACATTTCAATCGGGCAGTGGACGCAGTCCGGACGCTGCGCCTTACAGTATTTACGCCCGTGATACACCAGCTGATGACAAAACAGCGTCTGGTAGTCGGGCGGAACAATCGCCAAAAGGTCAAGCTCGACCTTGTAGGGGTCGGTATGCTTTGTCAGTCCTATGCGGCGTGACAGCCTGCCCGCATGGGTGTCCACCACAACCGACGGCTTACCGTAGACGTCGCCCAAAATCAGATTCGCTGTCTTGCGCCCCACGCCCGGGAGCTTCAGCAAGTCCTCCATCGTGTCCGGCACCCTGCCGCCGAAGTCGGCGATCAGCATCTTTGCCGCGGCGATGATGTTCTTTGCCTTGTTCCTGTAAAAGCCTGTCGAGTGGATGTCCTCCATCAGTCCGATGGGGTCGGCGTTTGCGTAATCCTCAATAGATTTATATTTTTTGACCATGTCTTTCATGACAATGTTCACCCGTGCGTCGGTACACTGCGCCGCCAGCTGGGTCGCGATCATCAGCTCATACGGCTTTTCATAATCCAGCGTACAGACGGCGTCGCCGTATTCGATTGCAAAAATCTCTCTGATTTTTTGTATGCGCTTGTCCATAGAAAAACACCTCAATACTATTTTATAAAAAAACAGGAAATATGTCAAATGAAACTATTGAAAAAAAACATAAAAAACAGTATAATGTAGTTCAGAATAGATTTTTTAGGAGGATTTTTGCAGATGTATGATCAAATAAAAAAGGTTGACCCCGAGGTTGCCGCCGCCATAGAGGCGGAAGTGATACGGCAGCGTTCAAAAATCGAGCTGATCGCGTCCGAGAACTTTGTCAGCGAGGCGGTTATGGAAGCCATGGGCACGCCGCTGACCAACAAATATGCGGAGGGCTATCCCGGCAAGCGTTACTACGGCGGCTGTGAATGTGTCGACGTGGTGGAGGAGCTGGCGCGCAAGCGCGCCTGTCAGATTTTCGGTGCGGAGCACGCCAACGTTCAGCCGCATTCGGGCGCTTCGGCAAACCTTGCGGTATTTTTCGCCATGCTCAGCCCCGGCGACACGGTGCTCGGCATGAACCTTGCCCACGGCGGGCATCTCAGCCATGGCAGCCCCGTCAACATTTCGGGCAAATACTTTAACATCGTGCCCTACGGCGTGGACGACGTCACGCACAGGATAGACTATGATAAGCTGCGTGAGATCGCTCTCGAATGTCAGCCAAAGATGATCATCGCCGGTGCGAGCGCCTATGCCCGTGAACTGGATTTTGAGAAATTCTCCGCCATCGCCAAGGAGGTCGGCGCATACCTGATGGTCGACATCGCACACATTGCGGGACTTGTCGCCGCCGGTCTGCATCCTAACCCCGTACCCTATGCGGATTTTGTCACCACTACCACCCACAAGACGCTGCGCGGACCGCGGGGCGGCATGATTCTTTGCCATGAGGAGTACGCCAAGCAGATCGACAAGGCGGTGTTCCCGGGCATACAGGGCGGACCGCTGATGCACGTGATCGCATCAAAGGCGGTGTGCTTCGGCGAGGCGCTGACCCCCGAATTTAAAACTTATCAGAAAAACATCATTGACAATGCCAAAGCGCTTGCCGACGGCTTGATTAAAAACGGCTTTACGCTGGTGTCGGGCGGTACGGACAACCACCTGATGCTGGTGGACTTGCAGAACATGAATATCACAGGCAAGGAAGCCGAGCATCGTTTGGACGAGGTCGGTATCACCTGTAACAAAAACGCCATCCCCAACGACCCGCAAAGCCCGTTTGTCACGAGCGGCATACGCCTCGGGACGGCGGCGGTTTCCGCAAGGGGCTTCGACGCCGCCGACATGGCGGAGATTGCTGAGCTGATCGCTCTGACAATCAAGGATTACGAAGCGAACGCACAGCAGGTCAGAGAAAGGGTAGCCAAGCTTTGCGAAAAGCACAAGCTGTATGAATAAACCGCTTGCCGATCGTGTCCGCCCCCGCACGCTTGCCGACGTGGTCGGTCAGGCGCACCTTTTAGGCGAGGGCAGGCTGCTTCGCCGTGCCATTGAGGGCGGGCGCATCGGGAATATGATCTTCTACGGTCCCTCGGGGACGGGTAAGACCACCGTCGCCAATATCGCTGCATCGCTGACGGACAAGCGCTTTTTCAAGCTCAACGCTACCAACGCCGGTGTGGGCGACATCAAGGAGGTCATCTCGCAGGTCGGCGGGTTTTCGGGTCAAAAAGGCATACTTCTGTATTTGGATGAGATACAAAACTTCAACAAAAAGCAGCAGCAGTCGCTTTTAGAGGTCATCGAAACGGGTGACGTCACGCTGATTGCCAGCACGACCGAAAACCCCTATTTCTATGTATATAACGCTATTTTAAGCCGCAGCACGGTGTTTGAATTTAAGCCCCTGGACGCCGTCGACATCAAAAAGGCGGTGCTGCGCGCAGCGGAGGTCATCAAAAAAGACTTCCCCGAAAACAAAATTGTCATTGATAAGGACTCCGTCGCACACCTCGCTGCCATGGCGAACGGCGACGTGCGACGTGCGATGAACGCATTGGAGCTGTGTGTCTACACAGCCGTACCCAACAAAAAGAAGGAAATCGTCGTCGATTTGGCGCTTGCACAGGAGGCGAGCCAAAAGAAAGCGATGACCTATGACAAGTTGGGCGACAATCACTATGACATATTGAGTGCGTTCCAAAAGAGCATCAGGGGCAGCGATCCTGACGCAGCCGTACATTATTTGGCACGCCTTGTTGCTGCCGACGATTTGCAGTCGATATGCAGGCGGCTGATGGTCATTGCCTGCGAAGACATCGGCATGGCGTTCCCGACTGCCGTTTCGGTGGTCAAGAGCTGTGTCGACTGTGCTTTTCAGCTGGGCTTCCCCGAGGCGAGGATTCCCCTTGCCCAAGCGGTGATCTTCCTTGCCACGCTGCCAAAATCCAACTCCGCCATCTGTGCCATCGACGCCGCACTTGCCGATTTTGCATCAGGTGCTGCGGGTGAGGTGCCCGACCATCTGCGTGACGCCCATTACGGCGGCGCAAAAAAACTGGGTAGGGGAGAGAGCTACCGCTATCCGCATGATTATCCCAACAACTATATCCCTCAGCAATACCTCCCCGACAACCTCAAAGACAAAAAATATTACAGCCCTCAGGCGAATAAATATGAGGAAAACCTCCGTGAATACTGGGCTAAAATCTTGACAAAATCTTGATATGATGCTATACTTCAAGTGACTTTTTATCAAACGCCCTAACATCCCCGCCTCAATAGGAGGATGGGATAAACAGGCTATCTATCAGTAGTGCGTGCGATCCCCTACCGATAGGGCGTTTGATAAAATGTTTGCGGCGCGATGCACACAAAACGCGCAAGCGCTCATTGAAGCAAACACCGGACTATCGTTTCAATATTAAAGGGGGCTGGCTTTTATGAAAAAAATGCTGTGCGTCATGCTCGTTGTATGCCTTGCAGTATCGGCTTCGGCTTGTGCCGCTTTGCCTTTTGAATTCAAAATAAAGACCACCGATGCCGCTCCCGAAGCCCCAAAGCTTGAAGTACCGTCCAAACAGACGATCCTCTCACCGGACTCTAACTTGTCTTTTCAGGTCTCGTTGGATTGGGAGAGGGTTGACGAAGAACGGTGGTTTGATCAATCGATTGCAATGAAACACAAACAAGAAGGATGGGAGCTTGGTATTCTTGACATGCAGCTGCGGGAGGGCGAAGTACGCTCTGATTTTAAGCTTGAAGATGTGTTAAAAGATGCATTCAAAGATTCATTCAAAAAGTTATCAACCCATGAAGATGAAAAATTCGACTATACGCCATTGGAGAAGGTTCGTATCGGTAATGACATTATCGCTTACCAAACGGTTGTGACGTATAAACAAGATAAAGATTATTCGGTTAGTAAGGCAAAAGCAGAATATTATGCTGCGAAATTTAAGAAAGAGAAGACGGAAAAGAAGGATGATAAAGCTGAGAAAATTGATATAAAAGCACTGACGACCATCTTTGTCTGCAATAAAATGTTCTATGTTTTTCTCACGAGTACGCTCCAAGAAGATTTTGATGCGTCACTGCCTGCCTTCAAAGAAATCCTGACCACTATTACGGTTTGGTAACGGCGTGACCGCACCAAATGTGCAGGCGCAGCAAAACTTACCGGCGTACCGGACTTTACTATGGTCACCTCGGTGGAAAAATAGCGTTAGGTGAATAACATGATCAATGAAATTAGGTATATCGAACTCAAAACTGGATATTCCAATAATGAACCTGCTTGGATTTCAAAAGTGAGATTATCAAAAAGTGGGAATACTGTTTACTTTTACAATAAAGCGTTGAAGAAGCGGAACGGCATTTGCGGTAATTATTATGACATCGAAACAAAGGAAGAATATTGGATTTCGGGTGTCAAAAAAGATGGCGCTGACAGACATTGGGCAGGAAGTGGAAAGATTATGCTTGATCAGAGCATTGTGAATGAATATCTTACAATAGTTAGGAAGGATACGGTTGACCATTGCCGATTTACAATAGTAGAAATTCCAGAAGTATATCCAGTTAAAAGAATTCATCATCTGGAAAACAAAAAGCAATATTAACGATAACTGGCATTGACATATATTAACTGAAATGAAAATTTAATAACGCTAAAACCGGATGAGAAATTATCCGATTTTTATAAATGCGGATGTGGTGGAACTGGCAGACACGCTAGACTTAGGATCTAGTGCGCGAGCATGCAGGTTCGATTCCTGTCATCCGCACCAAATTTTTTGGAAAGAAGTCGATTTATAGAAGAAATCGACTTCTTTTGTTTTATATGATATAATTAAACGTGAAATAAACGTTTATATAATAGAATTAATTTTTGACCAAACAGACAGCGGCTCTGTTTATATAGATTCAATCTTTCTGCAATAAGTTACGATATTCAAAAAGGTCTCAATGGTTAGATAGTGTGGACACCCGCCTTTTGGCGAAATCTTCATCTCATGTCCACACTATCTAAAACTTTTTTTATCTTTCAAGAGTCTAATGATATAGAAGGAGGGAATTAGGTGAAAAAGAACAAGCAGTTGTTTGAAACCTTTATTACCCAAAATCTTGACAGCGCCTATCGTTTTGCATATTTTTACGTCAAAAATCAGCAGTATGCAGAAGATGTTGTCAGTCAAAGTGTCATTAAGGCGTTATCCTCGCTGGGGCAGCTTAGAGAGCCTGAATTTATAAAGAGTTGGTTTTACAGGATTGTCATCACGACATCGCTCACCTATTTGAATAAAAACAAGAAGACCGTTTATATGGCGCCGGATGATTTGGACAGCTTTGACAACACAGTTGATGCCTATGAGGATATTGATTTAAAGGAAGCCATAGAAAAGCTGCCGTTAAAATACCGGAGTATTGTCATATTGCGTTATTTTGAAGGGTTTTCCCTGAAAGAAATTGCAATGCTGCTCAGCGAAAATCTGAACACCGTCAAAACCAGGCTGTATAAAGTCCTTAAAATTCTTAAATTAGAAATGGATGTGGTGGATTTATGAGGATTCATCAGTTAGAGGAATTGAAAACGGCATATGAAAACATCAAGGCGCGGAAACAATTAAAAGAAAGGATTGATAAAATTATGAAAAGGCACAGTGTGATGAAAGGGATCGTGAATGCCGCAGCAGTAGCAATCGTTGTTTTTGGCGTGTTTGTCGGAGCGCTGAACAGCGTCCCCGCTTTTGCGCAAGGCATAGCGAATATCGGCGGAATGGAGTCTGTGGTAAGCATATTAACATTTGGCAGGTATCAGATCAATGACGGACATTTTTCGGCTAATATTGTTACACCTCACATAGAAGGCTTACTGGACAAAGCATTGCAGAACAAGATAAACAACGACTTTGAAGAAAGCGCTGACCTTGTCATTGCAACCTTTGAAAAGGAGTACAAAGAAATAAAAGAACAGTATCCTGAGGCACATATGGGTGTGGAATACAATTATCAGGTTTTAACCGATAATGATGACATCCTGGCAATCGACGTATACCTGTTTAATGCAGTCGGATCATCGTCGACAAAGCATAAATTTTATACCATCCGTAAAAAAACGGGCGAGCTGGTCACCCTCCCCTCATTATTTAAAGAAAATGCCGATTATGTAGGTGTGTTGAGCGAATATATCCTTTCTGAAATGAAGCGGCTAAATGCTGCGGAAGAGCGCATGTTTTGGGTAGAAGCAGGTGAGTATATCGAGCCGTTTGCCAAGATTAAGTCCGAACAAAATTTCTATTTGAATCATGATGGCGATTTGGTTATTAGTTTTGATAAGTATGAGGTCGCACCGGGCGCCATGGGCTCTCCCCAGTTTGTTATCCCTGAAAGTATCATAAAAGAAATTAAGCGATAATCAGGACGGTCACATGGCGCTTGTTACGTTTGGCGCTTCGGAAACGCTTCCGCATGCGTTGAAAAAGCGGCGGCATCATGCACGAAACGCGACAGACAGCCAAATCTTGATCTTCACAAGTTTGGAATTTTTTTTGATGTCGATTATTGTAAAAAGTGCTTGCATAAAACGTATTTCTCTGATATAATAATTCATATAGTCATTTTAGGAAGCGGTGGCGATAATTATTGAAGAAGGAAATTTCTTTTTTGGATGTGGTTAAAATTTTACGTGGAAAATGGTGGGTTCTTTTAATATCCTTAATTGTGTCCGGTTGTTTTGCTTATTTATATACAACGTTTGTCATGCAACCTATCTATGTTTCGCGGGGCATGGTATATGTGGACAGCGACAGAAGAGAAGTTTTGGCCGGAAGCGAAAAACCCGATGACATTACCTATTCCAAAATCGTCACTTCAGGAATGCTGGCGACGACCTATATCGAGCTGTTGCGCGGCAATACCTTTCTCCAAAATGTCAGTGAAACGGCAGATGTGTCACTGACCAGTGACCAAATACGAGGTTTGCTGTCTGCAGTCCCGCAGAACGAAACGCAGGTTGTAGAAATCAGCATACAGCACACTGATCCCGAAGTTGCAAAACGCCTTGTTGATAAAATTCAGGAGCTGTCCAAGGACGAGGTTAAGGATATTATCAAGGGTGGCTCTGTTGAGATCGTTGACCCTGCAAGCCTGCCGATAAAACCGGCAAAGCCCAGCAAGGCGCAAAATACGTTTTTCGGGATGATATTCGGCGGACTGCTGGCTGCGGTCATCATTACCCTGATGAACATTTTTGACACACGTGTCAAGGACCAAAACGACCTGACTGCCAGGTATGACTATCCGATTTTGGGGCTAATCCCCAGCATACGGGCGTCAGCAAAAAACTATTACCATTCAAGACCTGTCCTCACGCCGTCGAATGCCGGCGCTAAGGACAACACGTAGCCTGTTAATGAATTGAATAACACACAAACACATCACTGCCGTGGTGTGTTTTTTTCTTCATGAAATGAACTTTTGTTCGATAAAATTAAAAAATGTAATATAAACTTAAAAAATCTTAAAGAATTTTTACAAAAGGCTTGAATTCTTAAAAATCATCCGTTATAATGTTATCGAGTGGTAAAAAAGTGGCTGATTGTGGTTGCTTTTCCCAAAAAGCGGGCGGTGACGTGATGCTCAAAGGCGAATTCCAGCACAATATTGACTTAAAAGGAAGAATGATTGTGCCCGCTAAGTTCCGCGACGAGCTTGGCGAAAATTTCGTGATCACCAAAGGGCTTGACAATTGCCTGTTTGTTTTTCCGCCATCCGAATGGGACAAGCTCAACAGACAGCTTTCGGAGCTGTCGCTTTCCAAGGGTCGTGAAATTCAGCGGTTTTTTTACGGTAGCATGACAGAATGTGAAGTGGACAAGCAGGGCAGAATTCTCATTCCGCAGAACCTGCGTGAATATGCAAAGCTTGAAAAGGATATCACGATTGTCGGACTTGACCGGCGTGCGGAAATATGGAACAAGACCAATTGGGATATACACAATGACCGGTTTATTCAGAACACCGATGCCGTAGCCCTGCAAATGGAAGAGCTTGGCATATGACGGACAGAGGATTTTCACACATTCCCGTGATGCTTGGCGAGACCATAGACGGGCTTAGCGTCAAAGAGGGCGGCGTCTATGTGGACGGTACGCTCGGCGGCGGCGGACATGCTGAACAGATACTCAAAAAGGGCGGCGTGCTTATCGGCATCGACCGTGACGAGGCTGCGATCGCGGCGGCGTCAAAGCGTCTGACAGGCAACTATACGCTGGTGGGAGACAACTACAGCCACATTAAAACGATATTATCCAACCTTATAATAGAAAAAATTGACGGAGCGTTGCTTGATTTAGGTGTGTCATCGCATCAGCTTGACACACCTGGGCGAGGCTTCAGCTACCGGTTCGACGCACCGCTGGACATGCGGATGGATAAAAGGTCGGACCTGACGGCAAAAGCGATTGTCAACACTTATGATATTGCGCAGATTGAGCGGATATTGTTTGAATACGGGGAAGAGCCCTTTGCACGGCAAATTGCACGGAAGATCGGTGAATACCGTGCGCAGCAGCCGATTGAAACCACCGCCCAGCTGGTCGAAATCATCAAGAGCGCCATGCCCGCCAAGGTCAAGCGGGAGGGAAAACACCCCGCCAAACGTACGTTTCAGGCGATTCGCATAGCGGTAAACGATGAGCTTTCACAGCTTGGGAGCACCGTTGAGGCGTTTTGCGATGTTTTAAAAAGCGGCGGAAGGCTTGCTGTCATTACGTTTCATTCATTAGAGGACAGAATCGTCAAGAACACCTTTGTGCGTCTTGCAAAAGGGTGCGACTGTCCGAAGGATTTTCCAGTATGTGTGTGCGGGAAACAGCCTTTAATCAAACAGGTGTCTAAGAAGCCCATCGTTGCGTCGGAGGAGGAACGTCGGAACAATCCGAGAAGCGAAAGCGCAAAGCTTAGGGTTGTCGAAAAAATATAGGAGGGAAGCTCATGCTTTCAGCAAGCAGAAGCAGCAATGCTTATAAATTGCAGCCGACTGAAACTTACAAGAAGCAAACGGCGCCGGTCGCACAGGACAGACCTGTTAAATCACGCAAGAACCGTGTTGCTTTGCGTAACAAGCTGATTGTGCTGGCGGCAGTGTTCTTCCTTGGCCAACTATTCCTTTGCTCCCGATGGGTAAGCCTTTACGGACTGCACAGTGACATTGCGCAAAGAACCTCGGCTTTAAGTGCGCTGCAAAGGGCAAATGAGCAAAAAGCCCTTGCCATCGACAGCTTGCAGGACGCGTCGGTTGTCGAGCGGTACGCGCACAATGAGCTTGGCATGCGCAAAATTGAGGCGAGCCAAATTGTCTATGTCCATCCCGCGCAGGGTGACACGATGCAAAAGGTTGCAAAGCGTACAGACAGTGCGGCTAAACGGGGATTTTTCGGCGTTTTATCGTCAACGCTCGGCGGCGTCATGGAATATTTGAGATAAACTTTCATAATAGTATAAAAGGAGTCTTTAATAGGGGACTCTTTTTATTATCCTACGGATAATAAAAAGAAAATTAATTCATTCCTTGGCAATGAGTTACGGCGATGCTTTTATCATACATATCGGAGGTCTTAGCAAATGTCTGTGTCAAAGATGAGAATGCAGCTTAACAGAAGAATGTATTTTATACTCGGCGTATGTGTCATATTGCTGTTTCTTCTGATCCTCCGAACGGGCTACCTGCAAATTGTCAGCGGGCATGAGCTTTCAAAGCAAGCCAGCGAGCAGCAAACCAGGGACAGGATCGTCAATTCCAAGCGGGGGACGATCCTTGACAGGAACGGCAAACAGCTTGCCGTATCGGTGCCGGTTGAAACGGTGACGGTCGCACCCACCCAAATCAACGCAAACGCCGACAAGGTTGCCATTGAAATGGTAGCGACCGGATTGTCGCAGATTTTAGGTTTGGAATATCAATTTGTCTATGATAAGCTGACTAAGCCGCAGGCATACGAAATTCTCAAACGCAAGATCGAAAAGGACGAGGCGGACAAGGTACGTGAATTTATCGTTGCCAATAAGGTTTTGGGCGTCAATCTTGATGCGGATACGAAACGGGTCTATCCCTATGGCAGTCTTGCGTCCCATGTCATCGGCTTCACGGGGCTGGACAATCAGGGATTAGAGGGCGTTGAAAGCGTGTTTGATAAAAACCTCAAAGGCTCGCCGGGACGCATCGTGTCGGCAAAGACGGCGGCGGGAACGGATATGCCTTTTAAATACGAAAAGTTTGTCGACCCCAAGGACGGTCTGAATGTGGTGCTGACCATTGACGAAACCATCCAGCGTTTTGTCGAAAAGCACCTTGAAACCGCCTTGATTGAAAATAAGCTGCTAAACGGTGCGGCGTGCATCGTGCTCGACCCGAAGACGGGCGAGATATTGGCGATGTCGACTAAACCGGACTATGATTTGAATAACCCTTTCTATGTTGAAAGCGAAGATATCCGAAAGCAAATCGAGCTGCTTCCGGCGGATCAGAGAACAGCTAAGAAGGAAGAGGAGCTGCGCAAAATATGGCGCAACAAGGCGGTCGTTGACAGCTATGAGCCGGGTTCTACTTTCAAAATTTTCACCTCGGCAATGGCGCTTGAAGAAAACGTCGTCAAGCTGAACGACACTTTCTATTGCGGCGGCTCGGTCAGGGTCGCCAACCACAATATCCGCTGCTGGAAGTCGGGCGGGCACGGGCACCAGAACTTTGTCGAGGGTGTGCAAAACTCTTGCAACCCCGTGTTTATCGAGATCGGCTCACGTGTGGGTACGGAAAAATTCAGGGGCTATTTTGAAGGCTTTGGCTTTACGCAAAAAACAGGCATAGAGCTGCCGGGCGAAGCGCCGGGTATTTTCCATAACAAAGCGGTGTTCAACGAGGTCGAGCTTGCGACCTCGTCCTTTGGTCAGAGCTTTCAGATCACGCCGCTGCAAATGATTTCTGCTATCGGTGCGGTTGCCAACGATGGAAAACTGATGCGTCCGCATCTGGTCAAACAGCTGACTGATGTGAATGGCAACATCGTGACGGAATACGGCAGCGAATTTGTGCGTCAGGTCATCTCAAAGGAAACCAGCGAAACGCTTTGCAGCATTTTGGAGACCGTCGTGTCCGAGGGCACAGGCTCCGGTGCGTATATCAAGGGCTTCCGTTTGGCGGGTAAGACGGGAACGTCCGAAAAGCTGCCGAGGGGAAACGGCAAATACATCGCTTCGTTTGCGGCGCTTGCGCCTGCGGACGATCCGCAGGTGGTCTGCCTTGTGATACTCGACGAGCCGTCTGCAGGGCTTTACTACGGCGGTCAGATCGCATCGCCGGTGGTGCGCAGCATCATGGATGATACGCTTAATTATCTCGGCATCGAGCCAGCATACACACCGGAGGAAAAAGCCACACTTGAATCCGCCGTTCCCAATGTGGCGGGCAAGGCGGTTGCGGACGCCAAAAACATCATCAAAAACAGCAATTTAAAAGTCGTGGTCGAAGGTGGAGGCGAAAAGGTCCTCAGCCAAATGCCCAAGGGCGGCGTCAAGGTCAACCAGCAGTCGACCATCACGCTTTACACAGAGGCAAAGACCGCACCGACCATGACCGTTGTGCCGAACGCCCTGCAAATGTCAGTCGTTGACGCATCAAAAGCCGTTTCACAGGCGAACCTCAACGTCAAGATCATCGGCGCGGGATCGTCGCCGGCGGGCGGCGGATTGGTGTCGTATAAGCAGACGCCGCTCGCGGGAACATCCGTTGAGATCGGAACGGTCGTCACTGTGGAGTTTAGACGCATTGACGCGGGGGAATAATTCATTCCTTAGTAAAGGGTTCCGGCGATGCGCTTATTATTCGTCTCAAGGCAAGAAGTTATAGGGGAATGCTTTGGCAAGCTACTGAAACCTGACATCTCGAAGGGGGAATACCGTGAACATAAACCAACTGATTGACACAAGCCTTGATATAGAGGTCAGCGGCATCAGCTATGACTCGCGCAGCACAAAGATCGGAGACGTGTTTGTCGCGCTGAGCGGCTCTGCGTCCGACGGGCATGACTTTGCCCTGCCGGCGCAGGAAAAGGGTGCGGTCTGCGTGGTGTGTGAGCGTGACGTCCCGGGTCTGTCCGTTCCTCAGATCGTTGTGGAGGACACCCGTGCAACGCTGGCGCAGATGTCTCATAAATTTTTCGGCGACCCCTCAAAAGACCTTTGTCTGATCGGCGTTACCGGTACAAACGGCAAAACGACGGTGACCTATCTTTTGAAAACTATTTTGGAGTCGACCGGCGCAAAGGTCGGGCTGATCGGCACCAATCAAAATTTGATCGCCGAAAAGGTCATCGTGTCCAAAAACACGACGCCTGAGTCCTATGAGCTTGCTGCCATGTTCCGCCAAATGGCGGCGGAGGGCTGCACACATGCGGTGATGGAGGTGTCGTCCCATGCGCTTGATATGCACAGGGTGGACGGCTGCGCCTTTGACGTCGGCATTTTTACCAACCTGACCCAAGACCATCTCGACTTCCATAAAACCATGGAAAATTATCTGAATGCCAAAATAAAATTGTTCAAACGCTGCAAATATGGTATAATCAATACGGACGACGCTTACGGCGGCGCGGTCGTGAGCGGGGCGGACTGTGAGGTCACGACCTACGGCATACACACCGGAAGCATCTGTGCGCGGAACATCTCGGCAACCGTCAGCGGCGTGTCGTTTGACTGTCAGAGTGCAAGGATCACGCTGGGCATTCCGGGGCAATTCTCGGTCTATAACGCACTGGCGGCGATCGGCGCATCGCTTTGCATCGGCATCGGCATGGATACCATCGCCAAAGCGCTTGCGGTCGCAAAGGGCGTCAAGGGCAGGGCGGAGCTGATTGCGACGGGGCGTGACTTTTCCGTCATCATCGACTATGCCCATTCACCCGACGGTTTGCGGAACATCTTAGAGAGCGTCAGAGCGTTCACTAAGGGCAGGCTGGTGGTGCTTTTCGGCTGCGGCGGCGACCGCGACAGGACCAAACGCCCGATCATGGGCAAAATAGCAGGCGCCCTTGCCGACTATTGCATCGTCACTTCGGACAATCCGAGAAGCGAGGAACCGAGCGCCATCATCCGGGACATTCTTTCAGGCATGAAGAACGCTGCCGCCGAATATATTGTTGTGGAAAACCGGCGCGACGCGATTGCCTATGCCATCGCCAACGCCCAGCCGGACGACGTGATCGTACTTGCGGGCAAGGGTCACGAGACCTATCAGATTTTGGCGGATAAAACGATACATTTTGACGAGCGTGAAATCATCGCGGAGGTCTTAGGACAATAGGGAGGGATTCCTTTTTGAAAGCGCTTACATTAAGAGAAATCGCCGAAGCGGTCAGCGGAAAGCTGACCGGCGGTGAGGATATGATAATCGACGGTATCACCACCGACAGCCGCAAGGGCGGGAGGGGTATGCTGTTTGTGGCGATCAAGGGCGAGCGTTTTGACGGAAACGACTTTGCGGTGGAATTTCTACAAAGCGGCGACGCGGTCATCGTCGAAAGAGCTATGGAAGCGCCGGACGGCAAGGCGGTCGTCACGGTTGACGACACCAAAAAGGCGCTGCGCGACCTTGCGAAGTACTACCGTGAGCAGTTTCCCATCCCCGCGGTGGGCGTAACGGGCAGCGTCGGCAAGACCAGTACGAAGGACATGATCGCCTCGGTGCTGTCGCAGCGCTTTAATACCTTAAAGACGCAGGGCAATTTCAACAACGAAATCGGACTGCCCCTCACCGTCTTTAACCTGACGCAAGCGCATGACATAGCGGTTTTGGAAATGGGCATGAACAATGCGGGCGAGATCAGCCGGTTGACGGCGATCGCCCAGCCGTGCACGGCGGTCATCACCAACATCGGCACGGCGCACATCGGCAACCTCGGCAGTCAGCAAAACATCTTGAAGGCAAAGCTTGAAATACTCGAAAAGCTTGAGCCGAATGGACTGGTTGTGCTAAATGCCGACGACAAGATCCTGTGGAGCCTAAAAGGCAGGCTGCCCCATTCGGTGATCTATTACGGCATCGAAAACTTAAAGGCGGACGTGGTCGCGACGGACATCATTTTAGGTAATGATAAAAGCAGATTCAAGGTCGATGTCGGAGGCGGGGCGTGCTGCTTCGAGGTCAACGAAATTGGTCAGCATCATATCTATAACGCATTGGCGGCAATCATCGTCGGCATCAATTTTAAGATGAAGGTCGCCGACATCATAAACGGCGTGGCGGCATTTGAAACGGGCAGTATGCGCCAGAGCATCTCAAAGGTCGGCGGGGTCACGGTGATCGACGATTGCTACAACGCCAGCGCAGCTTCGATGGCGTCAGCCATAAAGGTGCTGTCGCAGTTGGGCGGCGCCAACCGCACCATCGCCGTTTTGGGCGATATGTTGGAGCAGGGCAGCTTTGCCGAGCGTGAGCACAGGTCGGTCGGCGGTGCGGTGGCGGAGCACGGCATCGATCTGCTCGTCACTGTGGGCAAGGACGCCAAATACATCGCCGACGAGGCGGACGTAAAGGGCGTCAAAGACATTATGTCCTTCGACACGAACGCGCAGGCGGCGAAATATCTTGCCGGGACGGTCAGACCTCCGGATACGGTGCTGTTCAAGGCGTCGCGGGGGATGCATTTTGAAGAGATTTCGGAAGCGTTAAAAGCGCATATCACAACAGGGGGTGTTGAATAGTTGAATGGCACAAATTTTATGCGGCAAATTTCTGTCTGAATTGGACAAAAATACTCGTGAATACATGAAATATTCACTCCGTTTTTTGCCCAATTTATCCTAAAAATTTTCTCGCAAAAATTCATACCCTCAATTATTCAACACCCCCTAACAACTTTCGGGGAGTGAACAGGCATTGAATCTATTTTTTTCGCCCTTTGCGGCGCTTGCCGTATCGCTGATACTGACGCCTGCGCTGATACCGCTTTTGACTAGACTGAAATTCGGTCAGAGCATCCGTGACATCGGACCGTCGTGGCACAACAAAAAGAGCGGAACCCCCACCATGGGCGGCATTGCTGTCATCGGAGCGGTTTCGATGCTGCTTTTTGCCTGGCGTTCGCTGGACTATCCTGCGCTGCTGGCGCTGACCTGCACGGTCGGTTTCGGCGCCGTCGGCTTTATAGACGACTTTATCAAGGTCTGCTTAAAACGTAACCTCGGGCTTTTAGCGTGGCAAAAGCTTGCGCTGCAAATCCTGGTTGCGGTGTTCTTCGTTTTTACGGGACTGGGTGCAGGCGTGCTGTCCACTCAGATTATCCTGCCATTTGCCGGCATTCTTTTTGATCTGTCGTGGCTTTATATCCCGCTGGCTATTCTGTTTATGCTGTTTGTGGTCAACAGCGTCAACCTGACCGATGGTATAGACGGACTTGCCGCATCGGTGACGGTCGCCGTCATGCTGTTCTTCGGCTTTGCGGCAAAGGCGTCCGCAGCGCCGCTTTCAGTCTTTTGCTATACTGTCGCCGCAGCGCTTTTGGGCTTTTTGCTCTATAACAAATATCCTGCCCGGCTTTTCATGGGGGACACCGGCTCGCTGTTTTTGGGCGGAGCAGTCGCCGCCGTGGCGCTGTTGCAAAAAAATCCGCTGATCCTCGTCCTGGTCGGCATCATTTATATCATAGAAGCGCTGTCGGTCATCATCCAGGTCGCATCCTTCAAGATGACAGGCAAACGTGTTTTTAAGATGAGCCCCCTTCACCACCACTTTGAAATGTGCGGATGGAGCGAGGTGAAAATTGTGGCGGTCGCAGTGGCGGTCACCGTCATCGGCGGGGGCGCCGCCTTGCTGTTCGGATAATATTCCACTATACGTTAGAAAGGATTGGACTTGTCGTGAAAAAGGGTCAGATAGATTTTCAATTCTTTATCATTGTCATGGCGCTTTTGGCGATCGGGCTGATCATGGTGTTTTCGTCGAGCTCCGAAGCGGCGCGACACGACTTTGGCGACGCCTTCCACTTCATCAAGAAACAGCTGCTTTGGGCGGTCATCTCGTTTATCGCCATGATGACGCTGTCTAAAATCGACTACCATAAATTCAGCAAATTCGCCTTCCCGATTTTGGTGTTCGCAGGTTTTTTGCTGGTGCTGGTACTGATCATCGGTCAGGAGCTCAACGGTGGGAAGCGCTGGATCAACCTCGGATTCTCCACTTTCCAGCCCTCCGAGGTGGCAAAGATCGCCATCATCATTTTCTTTTCAAATAGCTTGGCAAAAAACCCGAAGATCCTCGACAAGTTTCTTACGGGGCTGATGCCCTATCTTGCTATTTTGGGCGCTTTTGCGGCGCTTTTGATGAAGGAGCCGCACCTTAGCGGCACGGTCGTCATTGTCGCTATCGGCGGCGTCATTTTGTTTGCCGCGGGTGCAAAGATCCCGCACCTTGCCCTGCTCGGCGTACCTACGGCTGCGGCAGGTGCATTGCTTGTTATGACGTCGGAATACCGTATGAAGCGTGTGACGGCTTTTTTGGATCCGTTTGCCGACAAAATGGACGGCGGCTGGCAGATCATCCAGTCGCTTTATGCCATCGGCAGCGGCAGTGTCTTTGGGGTTGGACTGGGCAGGAGCCGGCAGAAATTTCTTTATATTCCCGAGCCGCACAACGACTTTATTTTTTCTATTCTGTGTGAGGAGCTTGGCTTTGTCGGTGCGCTGATCGTGATATTGTTGTTTGCGGCGCTCATTTGGCGGGGCATCAGGATCGCTATGAAGGCGCCGGATCGCTTCGGCAGCTTGATGGCGGTGGGTATCACCACCCTGGTGGCGGTACAGGTCATCATCAACATTGCGGTAGTCACCTCGTCCATGCCTGTAACGGGCATGCCGCTGCCGTTTTTCAGCTACGGCGGGACGGCGCTGTTCGCGGTAATGTGCTGTATGGGGATCATGCTGAACATTTCACGCCAGTCCAAAGCATAACTTCGGAAGGAATGATCGTGTGAAAGAAACTTTCACACGACCGTCTCCGACGGATGCACACGAAACGCGATAGGAAGGCGGCGTGCATAGCATTGGGAAGTGGAACACGCACAGCCCCCGCTGCGTGAATTTTGCGTCTTTCTTTGTTGTCGTCGTCGGTTGGCGCCAGCCAACTGTCCTCCTTCGCCGCGAAATCCATCAAAATTTCCGGCAGCAGGGGTGCTACGCAGTTTTGGGCGAACGAATTTTTGTTCAGGCAAGCAAAATCACGCAAGTAATACTGACGTATTGCCAAGGGATTTTGCGCCGCATGGGCACAAATCCGCCGCCCAAAACCTATGCGGGTTCGACTTCCCAATGCTATTACCCGCG